>NZ_JAQREO010000003.1:0-464163 GCF_028599385.1 Pseudoalteromonas sp. CST2 | reverse complement strand
TCCCACAAAGTAAAATACCAGTAAATATTTAATTATAAGTTTTACCGATGAGCATCTATAAAGTTGGACAAGTTAACGCTGCCACTACACAAGCATATTAAGTCAAAGCCGTTAATCTTCATCAGGGTATCTCATTTTCGACCATATGTTTAAAGCAAAAAGTATACGTTTTAATAACTAGGCTAATTACCGCTTCAAATCACTTACTGTAATAGATGTTTGTAAGCGATTTCTCGTTGTTTAAGAAATTTACCTAATAAAAAACATAATTATTTTTAGAGTGTAATTAAGTTGATAAATCTCAATTTAAGTGCCATATTTCATTATAAATCAATAAGTTCTCAACGCGCCGTGTATTCTCGACTTAAGTGGCACTGATCATTTTTTTGAAAAATAACTAATTTTTATCCCACAAACAATTGATAACCATTATTGTTTAGATTAATATGCACCTACTAAATGAAATTGAGAGTAGTTTGTATTCATGTATATTTGTCTTTGTCACGGGGTGACTGATAAAAAAATTGAGCAAACAATTGACGATGGTGCAACTACCATGCGTGAATTAACTAAAGAGCTTAAAGTAGGCAGCCAATGCGGTAAGTGTTGTTGTTGTACTAAAAAGATCCTAAATCGCAAACTTATTGAGATTGCAGATATTACCGATCAAGTCGCTTAATTCGTTATTACAAAATTCAGATACAAAAAAAGCAGCTTATAAAGCTGCTTTTTTTATGACCTAAATTTACCTTACAGTTGAGACTGTAAGTAATTTTCAAGCCCTGTATTTTGAATAAGTAGTTGCTGGGTTTCTAGCCAGTCAATTTGTTCTTCCTGCTCGTTCAAAATATTGTCGAGTGCTTCACGGCTAATATAATCTTTTTTGTTTTCAGCTAATTTAATTGCACTGCGCAAATCATCAATTGTATCAAGCTCAAAGCTCATATTTGCGGCAATCATTTCTTCGCTGTTTTCGCCAATGCGTAAACGGCCTAGGTCTTGTAAGTTAGGTAAGCCTTCTAAAAATAAAATACGTTCGATTAAACGATCGGCGTTTTTCATTTTTTGAATTGATACTTTGTAGTCTGCTTTATCAAGCTGGCTAAAACCAAAATCTTTAAACATGCGGGCATGCAAAAAGTATTGGTTAATACCCACAAGCTCATTAGCGAGTACTTTATTTAAAGCTGCTATAACGTCTTTATCGCCTTTCATACTTTATGCTCCTTACTCGCCCATTTGTGCTTGGTGGTAGTTTTGCGTACCAATTTTATCAATTAGACCAAGTTGTTGCTCTAACCAATAAACGTGATCTTCTTCGGTATCAAATAATAGCTTTTCTAACACTTCGCGAGACTGATAATCTTGCTGCTCTTCACAAATAGCAATTACCTCTTTAACACATGCAACTACTTCAAGCTCTAGTGTTAAGTCGTTTTGCATCATGCTTTTTACATCGTTACCAATTAAAAGGTCACGGCGTTTAGTCATGTTAGGCACGCCTTCTAAGAACAAGATGCGTTTGATTAGCCAATCAGCATGATCTTTTTCTTCTTCCATTTCATGGTTAAGGCGTACATATAATTTATCTAAACCCCAGTCATCATACATGCGTGAATGAATAAAATACTGGTCAATTGCGGCTAACTCATTGGCTAGCAAAGTATTAAATGCATCGATTACTTTTTGATTACCTTTCATGATAAATCACCTTAACTATTTTAATTGTGCACAGTGTAGTTAAATTTGCGTATTTTGCAAGTTTTTCTATAAAAATCATTAATTTACAATTGGTTTTGATTCTTATTTAAGTTTGCGTTATTGCTTGGTTTATGTACAGTTTTGCATTTTCATTTAACGGGTAATGCTATACCCACTTGTGCCGTTTACACCATAAATAAACACCACTGAGTATAAAAAATGCTAACGACAGAGATATTAAAAGCCATACAAATTTTACAATCGGCCCTGCAAATGCGCCAGTATGAAACACATATTTAAAGTTCCATATATGGGTGACTGCATTTGCTTTACTGGCATCATACGCGCTAAGCACTTTAGCATTGTATGGATTTACCCACACCCAGCTATAAGCATGGCTTTCTCCTGGGTTTTGTAGGCGTAAAGCGATTGGGTCATTGTGTTTTTTAGGTAAGTAAATACGATACAAAATCCCCTCAGGAAATACATCAAGGGCTTTATTTATTGCTTGGTCGTAGTTAATACTTGCTGTTGATTTTGCTATCACTGTGGGCGCTTTAGGCCTATTTTGTACTTGAGAAAATGCCACGGTTTCTACTAATGTTTTGGTCGCGCTTTTCCAATTAAAGGTGATACCTGTAAAGGCTATAAGCAATAGCGGTAATAAAACATAAACCCCCATCACGGTGTGTAGCTGATACATAAGTACTTTAAATTTGGCTTTAGGTTTAATCGCCAGTCGTTTTAGGCGGTTTTTAGGCTTTACCCATAAATAAAAACCCACTAACACATTTATTATTAATAATAGGGCGCATACAGAGACCACGTTTTTTAGCGGTTTTTCACCAAAGGCTGTTTCAAATAATAGCCAGCGATGCAAAGCAAGGGTAAAACCATACAGCGTGTCATTTGTTTGGTATTGAAAAATTACTTTGCCTGTATACGGGTTCACACTGGCGTTACTGCCATCACCTAATCTAAATTGCCAGCTGGCTTTAGGGTTACTAAGGGGCATAAAGCGGGTGATTTTTTTATCTGTTTGCTGCTGTACTGCGCGGATTAACTCTGCGTGGCTAAGCGTTTTGGTTTGTGGTTCTACCTGCCATTTATCGGGCTGAATATAATATTGTATGTCATTTGCATAAAGTAAAATGGCGCCGCTAATACTGAGTATTAACAAAAAAAGGCCACTTAGTAAGGCAAGGTATAAGTGAATTCGACGTAACCAGATTTTCAAAAGTAATCTCTATAATAAGCAGTTACAGCGATTGTAAGTGATAGAACAGGTGTTTATCAATTTATAAAATGTGACCCTTTGTGTAAGCAAACTACTGTATATAAAACAGCGAACAACACGCCAAGCTTTAGACCCTTAAATAAAGTTTAAAAATTTAGTGGCTTTAAGTCAGTAAAAGTTCGTATTAGTAATGCGCTTTAATTTTTATAATAATGAAATAAATACCAGCTAAAAATTAAAATATTCACGGTTTGCGTTCTTGCTTATTTTTGCGTGTAAATTTTAATTGCAACTTATTGATGTTTAAACTGTAATTAAGTGATGTATTTTAAACGCTTTGCGGGCTAAAACTTGCGTCTTTTAGGTTTTAGTGCATTAATATAGATAATAAATAATACAATTACAGTTATTGGATATATAGCATGGTTGAAGGAAAAAAGTATGGGCTGCTAAATGGCACAGCTCAGTCTGTGCGTAGTAAGCTGATCATTACTTTTTTAGTTATTGCTATTGTTCCACTTTGCTTGCTGACCTGGTTTAGCTTACAGCACGTTAATAATACCTTGCAAAAAAATGCAAATGCAGAGCTTCATGAATTAAGTTCTATCGCTTCAGAGTTTGCTAATTTATGGTTTGATGATCACCTTACTGATTTATATACCTTTAAAAATCAGCTTTCTAACTTCCCGCTTGAACAAAGCAAATTAATAAATCATTTCGTTAATCAATATGACTTTGTAAACAGTATAGAAATTATCGCTGCATCGGCACTTAAGCAGCCCTTTGATTCGCCTTACGGGCAGATAAAAAAAGGTGAGCTTAGTACGCTAATTAATTCGGTTAATACCTCAACGCCAGCCGCTTTTGGCTCTGTTATGTTAAATGGCAAACAGTTTAATATTGTGGCTATGCCTTTGCTTAATTCGGCGCAACAACTAGAGGGTGTAATTCTCACAGAAGTAAATATTAATGGCCTTTTAAAAAGCTTAAACACCATTCACAACATGCACAATGAAGTGAGTTTTTTTGTACTACATAATAATAAAATAGAGCGCTCTTCAGTAACAAATGCAGATGAGGCGCCTGTTTTTTCGCAAACGGCCCTTACCAGTAAGCAAGTGTTTGATTACGCCAGTGCCAACGGCACGACATACCATGCATATATTAGTGATTTAAATTTTTTAGGTGTGCAAGGGTGGCAACTTTTAGCAGCAAAACCTTTGCATATTATGCTCAAAGACTCTACTTATTATAAGCAGTTGGCTATTTTTACAAATGCAGTCTCTTTACTTCTCATTTTATGCGCAGCGTGGTGGTTAAGCCGGCGCTTAGCTAAGCCTTTAATTCAGCTTACCTCCGTAATGGCCAGAATTACCGATGGCGAGAAAGTAAAGGTGCCTACTTTAACTGATAGCCACGAGTTAAATAGGTTATCAGTAGATCTTCAAAAAATGGTGGCAGTTAAAGAAGAGCAGCAGAGCATATTGCAAAAGCAGCGCTCTGCTTTGCAAACTGCGTTTAAACAATTGGATGAGCAAAAAAGTGCCCTCGATGAGCATGCCATTGTTGCGGTAACAGATTTAGCGGGCACCATCACTTTTGTAAATAAGAAGTTTTGTGAAATTAGCGGCTATGAAGAACATGAGCTTATAGGCCAAAATCACCGCTTACTTAACTCAGGAAGGCACGACAAAGGCTTTTTTAAAAGCATGTATAAAACCCTTAAACGGGGTGAAGTATGGAACGGCCAAATATGTAATAAAGCAAAACATGGCGGCTTTTATTGGGTAGACACCACCATAGCGCCATTTTTTGATGAGCACGGAAAACCGCAAAGCTATATAGCCATTCGTACTGATGTCACGCCATTAAAATTACAAGAGCTTGAACTTGAGCAGCACAAAACCCAGCTTCAGTTAGTCATAGATACCACTGCCGTAGGAATATGGGATTGGTTTATAGATACCAGCAAAGTGACTTTTAATAATCGCTGGGCAGAAATAATAGGCTATAAACTCAGCGAGTTAGAACCTACTACTATTAATACTTGGTATAAGTTTGCACACCCCGATGATTTGGTTGTTTCAGAGCAAAAGTTAAAAGCGCACTTTAATGGGGACACTGATTACTATGTCAGCGAAGCGCGAATGAAACACAAAGATGGCCACTGGGTTTGGGTACTCGATACTGCAAAAGTAGTCGACTGGAACCTAGATGGGTCGCCTCGTCGTATGATTGGAACACATTTAGATATTACCGAGCGCAAGCAAATAGAGTCTGAGCTACAGTATAGCCGCGATCGCTTTGCTTCTTTGGTGGAAAATATTCCAGGGGTTATTTATCGATGTAAGTTCGATAAAGCCTGGACCATGTTGTACATGAGTGACCAAGTAAAAGACATAACAGGTTATACGCCTGATGACTTTATCAATAATAAAACTCTAAGCTTTGCCGCTATTATTCACGATGGCGATCAAGATGTTGAGCAGCAGGTAAGTACCTGTATTGCACAAAAGCTGCCTTGGACTATTGAATACAGAGTAAAAAGAAATGATGGCAGTATTCGTTGGGTACACGAAAAAGGCCAAGCAATTTATGGCGAAGACAACGAAGTTCTTTATTTAGATGGCTTTATTTTAGACATTACTGAGCGCCATAATACTCAAGTAGAAATTACCCGCCAACAAAACCTGCTTGAAGCAATGAGTAAACAAGGCCAAATTGGCGCATGGGAAATAAACCTTGAAAACCAAACCATGTATTGGTCAGACGAAGTAAAAGTAATACACGAAGTTCCCGATGGGTTTGAGCCTAGCATTGATACTGCCATTAACTTTTATAAGCCAGGAGAGCACCGCGATAAAATTAGTACGTTGTTTGAATGTGCGGTGACTTTAGGCGAAAGCTGGAGTGTTGAGCTGATAATTTTAACTTATTCCGGTAAAGAGCGCTGGGTTAAGTCGATGGGGCAGGCGGAATTTAAAGACGGCAAATGTGTGCGTGTTTTTGGCTCGTTCCAAAGTATTGATGCACATAAACGCCTAGAGTTAGAAAGCGAAAAAGCAAACGCCTATAACAAAAATTTAGCGTCATTAACGGTTTCGCCTGAGGTACAAAATAGCGATGTTGCGCAAGTTAAAAAGCTGACGATAAAGTCGATGGTAGAGGTATTAAATGTTGAGCGTGCCTCTATTTGGATACTTAACAAGCAGTGCGACGAAATGGCGTGCCATGGTTTATATACTCGACAAGATGGATTTGTAGATTTTGACGGCGTTCTTAAAAAGGCTGATTTTCCAAGCTACTATGAGGCTATTTTTGAGCAAAACCTAGTGGCAATTGAAGATGTATATACGCATAAAGCAACCATGGAATTTACGCAAAGTTATACTCAGCCATTAAATATTCAGTCGATGCTGGATGCGGTTATTTCAACAGGCGATGGAAATTTAGGTATTTTATGTGCAGAAACTGTAGGGGCTAAGCACACTTGGACGCAAAGTGAAGAAACCTACTTGCGTTCTTTGGCTACGTTAGTCGGTAGCACCTTGGTCTCGCAAAAGCGTAAAGAAACCGCTGAAAAGCTAAAGGTTGCTTTAGTGCAAGCACAAGATGCTGCTACAGCAAAAAGCCAGTTTTTAGCAACCATGAGCCACGAAATTCGTACACCGATGAATGGCGTATTAGGCATGTTAGAGCTGGTAGAGTTAGAGCCATTAAGTAAACCAATAGAAAAAAAGGTCGCTATTGCTAAAAGCAGTGCTCATTCTTTACTTGGCGTTATTAACGATATTTTAGATTTTTCTAAGGCGGAAGCAGGTAAAGTTGAGCTTGAGCATATACATTTTAATGCGCGCGACTTAATTGGCGAAATAGCCGAGGCACAGGCCTTTACCGCACAAGAAAAAGGCATTGAGATTATTTTAGATTTAGTCTCCTTGGAGCCTTCACATTTAATGGGCGACCCCGGGCGCATACGCCAAGTGGTAACCAACTTAATTAGTAATGCAGTTAAATTTACCAGTCAGGGTGAAGTGGTGCTGAGTGCATCTATAGAAAAAACCGACCAAGATCTACTGCTAAATATAAAAGTAAAAGACTCAGGAATAGGCATAACCAAAGCAAAACAACAGCAATTATTTACCCCTTTTTCGCAAGTGGATGCATCTACCACGCGAGAATACGGAGGCACGGGGCTGGGGCTTGCTATATGTAAACAGTTATGTGAGCTAATGAATGGTAAAATTTCACTGGAGAGCGAACCTGGCAAAGGCAGCGAATTTACTGCAACCATGCAAGTGGCTGAAGGCATCGAAAAAGAACGCACTATCCCTAATATAAATATGAGTTCGTTAAATGTACTCGTGGTTGATGATAACGAGACAAACCGCTTAGTTATCTCTCAGCAATTAGGGCATTGGGGGGCTAATGTTACGCTTGCTAGTAGTGCAAAACAGGCGCTTGAACTATGTGCACAGCGCATAGAAAATAATCAGCCTATGTTTGATATTGCTGTGCTAGACATGCAAATGCCAGAAATGGATGGAATGGAGCTGTGTAAAGTGCTTAAAGCACATGATGACTATAAAGCCATGCCATTAGTAATGATGACCAGTATTGCAGGTATGGAAGGCGCTCAGCGCTACTCAAAAATTGGTTTTCAGGCTTATTTTCCTAAGCCGGTTACAACCGCCGATTTAATTTCTGCGTTATCGGTTATTACAAGTTCAGACAGCACCGAGCCCCTTCCTTTGGTGACCCCAGGGTATATTTCGTCACTAAGAAAAGAAAAATCAGACACACCTGCAAAAATTTTATTAGTTGAGGATAACCCCGTTAATCAGCATGTTTCTACACTGATGCTTAAAAAGCTAAATTGCGAAGTGATACTGGCGCAAAATGGTCAAGAAGCCATAAATACCTTAAGCGAGCATAACGAGGGGTATTTTGATTTAGTGTTAATGGATTGCCAAATGCCGGTAATGGATGGCTTTGACGCCACGGCTAATATACGAGACGGTATGGCAGGGGATGAGCACAAAGCAATAAAAATAATTGCCCTAACCGCCAATGCAATGGACTCAGATAAAGAGCGTTGTATTAATGCCGGTATGGACGACTACTTAACTAAACCCATTCAGCTTGATATTTTAAAAGAAAAAATAGAGCAGTACTTTTAGGATTAATAACATGAGTAAGCAAATACAAATACGCGACGCTAAAAAAAGCGATGCGCCAACCATTTTACAGTTTATTACCGAACTGGCCATTTACGAAAAAGAACCCGATGCAGTAAAAACAGATGAGCAGGCAATTATAAAAACGCTGTTTAGTGAGGGGGCAACTGCACACAGTGTTATTTGCCTTGAAGATGATGAGCCTATTGGCTTTGCGGTGTATTTTTATAATTACTCTACCTGGCTGGGTAAAAATGGCTTATATCTGGAAGATTTATACGTAAGCCCCGATAGCCGTGGCAATGGTGCGGGCAAACTAATAATGAAACACCTTGCTAATAAAGCCATAAAAAACGACTGTGGACGTTTTGAGTGGGTAGTACTGGATTGGAATCAACCCGCTATAGATTTTTATAATAGCATTGGGGCAAAAGCCCAAAACGAATGGATAATCTACCGCCTAGCAGGCCAAGACTTGCTCGATTTTGCAGAGCAATAGTGATACTAAAACGCTTAATTAAGTGGGTTGGTATAATACTTTTTTAAAAGCAGATGAGTGCCGAAAACGGCCAGTATCTGCTTTAAAAATTGTTATGCTGAGGTACGTTTTATTGATTAAGACCCTACATGAATAATCAGTATTGGCAAAAAGCACGGCAAAGCCGCGATGCACGATTTGATGGCTTATTTTACGTTGCGGTAAAAAGCACCGGTATTTATTGTCGGCCAATTTGCCCCGCGCCCACCGCTCAAGAAAAAAATGTGGTGTATTATCAATATGCGCACAACGCAGCGCAAGCAGGCTTTAGACCGTGTATACGCTGCAGACCCGATAGTGCTCCGGGCAGCGCTGCTTGGCAGGGGGTAAAAACGACCGCGCTTAGAGCTAAGCAGTTAATTGATTTAGGTGATAGCTGTAATTGCGAAATGCTAGCTACTCGTTTGGGTATTACCAGTCGTTATTTGCGACGCATATTTAATCAGCATTTTGGTGTGTCTGTTACTCAGTATCGGTTATTTAACCAATGTCAGTTTGCTAAAAAGCTCATTCAAGAAACCACATTACCCATAACCGATATTGCATTTGCCGCTGGGTTTAAAAGTGTGCGACGTTTTAACGATGCTTTTTTACAACAATTAAATATAGCCCCATCAAAGCTCAGAAAATCAAAAAAAGAGGCAACCCCTGTGATTGTATTAACTCTCCCTTTTAGACCTCCTTACAATTGGCTGGCTTTGCACAGCTTTTTGTCAAAGCGGTTAATAGAGCCTATGGAGTGGATAACCCCAACCAGTTACGGGCGAACATTTAAGCTAAAAGGGGCGGTAGGTTATTTTAATGCGCACTTTAAGGCGCAACATAACCATTTTAAAGTTGAAATAGTAATAAATAATACCGAGCACTTACAAAAAGTAATTAATAATATACGCCGTGTACTTGATGTAGATGCCGATATAAACCCTATTGAAAGCCACTTAAAAAGCAGTATTAATGGGGCATTTACATTAAGTGAAGGGCTACGCTTACCTGGGATATGGTCAAGCTTTGAAGCGGGGAACCGGGCTGTATTGGGCCAACAAGTTAGCGTGGGGGCAGCGCACACTTTAGTAACAAAGCTGGTCGCAGAGCGAGGCGATAAACACGCAGATAAAGTGTATTTTCCACAGCCTGAGGATTTAGCGACATGCGACTTTGAATTTTTTAAAATGCCGCAAGCGCGCAAAAATGCATTAAAAAATTTATCTAAGTACTGCGCTGATAACCCAGATAACAGGGTTTTGGATAATTGGCTCGATATAAAAGGCATAGGCCCATGGACTGTTAACTACGCCAAACTGCGCGGGCAAAGTAACCCAGATATACTATTAGCCGGCGATCTCGGGGTAAAAAAGGCGCTGATCAATGCTAAGCAATTTAACCCAGAGCTGAGCGCTCCATTTCGCTCGTACTTAACGTTTCAACTATGGCAGCAACTTTCATGATTATACAGACCGCAATTTCGAGCCCGATTGACGATGTTATTATTCAAGCGACTGAAAACGGGGTGAGCTATGTTGGTTTTTACCCAAAAACACACTACACCCATACACCCGTTGAGCAAGTAACAAATGAAGCGGTTTTAATCTGCGTAAAGCAATTAAACGAATACTTTAATGGTCAGCGCAAAACCTTTAATGTGCCATTAGATACGCAAGGTACGCCTTTTCAAAATGGTGTGTGGCAAGCGTTGCTCAGCGTCCCTTTTGGCAAAACCATGACCTACGGCGATATAGCTAAAAAATTAAATAACCCTAAGGCGGTAAGAGCGGTAGGGGCTGCAAATGGCAAAAACCCCATTAGTATTATTGTGCCATGCCATCGAATTATTGGTGCAAACTCAAAGCTTACTGGGTACGCTGGTGGCCTTGAGAGAAAAAGTTGGTTACTAAAGCATGAAGGAATAATTTAACAGTTACAGTACTGGCAGCTTTATTATCACAAGCTACAATTTACATTATTTACTAATAAAAATTATTATGAGTATCAGCAGCTTAAATTATTTATTTATAATTGGTTTGATGTTTTCTTCAGCAGTGTTTGCTAACCCTCAAACACTTATATTTTGCTACGAAGATAAAGACGTTGCCCCTATGTTTTTGGGCATTGGGCAAGAGGTACCTATAGATAACCCTGGCGCCTCAATTGAAATTTTAAAGCAACTGGATGCCGACATACCCAATGTGGCTATTTCATTTGTTAGAAAACCATGGCGCAGATGCCTAAACGATTTAGAACTTAACCGTGTTAATGCCGTTATTGCCAGCTATCGTGATGGGCGTGAACGTTTTGCTGTGTACCCTACAAACGAAAAAGGGGTGTTGCTAGAAAAATTTGCAGTGAGTCGTTTTAGTAGCTGTTTAATAGGGCGGGCTCGTTTTCATAAACAATGGCAAACGCGTGAAGTATTTCAAAATAAAGCGTTCACTATCGCCATTCCTAATGGCTATGGCTTAAACAGGGCGCTAAAAGAAGAGCCTTTTTATATTCATAATACTTTTTCAAAAGACAAAGCTTTTGAATTACTTGATAAAGGAGTGGTGCAGGCAAGTGTTGATTTATGCCAAGTAGATGACTTAAAAGTGTCGAGCTATCAACATAAAGGGAGCGATGTAAAACCCCTTTACCCACCTTATGAAACAACAGACGGTTATTTAATTTTTTCAAAGCAGTTTTACCAGCAAAATAGCCAGCTTAGTAAAGAGATATGGCAGTGGTTAGCGCGCTTTGACAGTGCACAAATTTATATAAAATACTTGCAAGCTGTTGAGTAATAAGAAAATAAAAGCGCTTATTAACTAAAATAGCGATATGAAATTGGTATTAATCGCATATTAAGGTAGCATAAGCGCACTTTTTATCTTAAGGCACGGCAATGGCTCAATTATACTTTTACTACTCTGCGATGAATGCGGGTAAATCAACCACCTTATTACAATCTGCGTTTAACTATCGTGAGCGCGGTATGGAGCCAGTTATTTTAACGGCTGCAATTGATAACCGCTCTGGTGTAGGAAAAGTATCGTCTCGTATCGGGCTGCAAGCTGATGCGCATATATTTGATGCGTCAAAAAATGTTTTTGAGCTGATCCAAAATCTGCAAAACGAAAAAAAGCGCCACTGTGTGTTGGTTGACGAATGCCAGTTTTTATCTAAAGAACAAGTTATGCAGCTGACTGATGTGGTTGATGAACTTGGTATTCCGGTATTGTGTTATGGCCTGCGAAGCGACTTTAGAGGTGAGTTATTTATTGGCTCTCAGTACTTGCTAGCATGGGCCGATAAACTGGTTGAGCTTAAAACAGTGTGCCATTGCGGCCGTAAAGCCAATCATGTGTTGCGTACAGATGAAAACGGCAATGCTATTGCCGATGGTAACCAAGTAGAAATTGGCGGCAACGACCGTTATCTGTCGGTGTGCCGCAAGCACTATAAGGCTGAGTTAAATATGGGCCGCTAAGGCTCGTATAAAAGTATCTATATCATCTTGGTTTATATCAAGATGAGTGACTAGCCTAAGCTGTTTGCTTGGGCTAATTAATATGCCTTGTTGTGCTAATTGCTCGCTAATATGCGCTATATTTAACTCCCTTGAATAGCGCGCATACACCATGTTGGTGGTGTTACTCATATCAACGCTAAACCCATTGAGCTCATTAAGCTTACTTGCTAAATAACGCGCATTAGCGTGATCGTCTTTTAAGCGAGAGACGTTATTTTCAAGTGCGTATTGCCCCGCGGCTGCCAGCATTCCGGCTTGGCGCATGCCACCACCGAGTACTTTTCTCCAGCGCCGTGCTTTTGTGATAAGCTCTTTTGTGCCCAGTAATAGCGAGCCAACGGGAGCACCTAGCCCTTTTGATAAGCAAATTGAAACAGAGTCAAAGTGCTGGGTAATATCTGTAATATCAACGTTTAATTCAACCGCTGCATTAAACGCACGTGCGCCATCTAAGTGCAGAGCTAACGAGTGCTCATTTACAAAATGACGTGCTTTGGCTAAGTAGCTAAGGGGGAGTACTTTTCCGCCTATGGTGTTTTCAAGGCTAAGTAAGCGGGTGTTGGCAAAATGGCTATCATCTGGTTTTATTGCGGCGGCAATTTTATCAAAGCAGAGGCTGCCATCGGGTTCATTCTCAATCGGTTGTGGTTGAATAGAGCCTAATACTGCAGCGCCACCGCCTTCAAATTTATAGTTATGGGCATTTTGCCCGCAAATATATTCATCTCCGCGTTCGCAATGAGCCATAAGCGCAAGTAAATTAGCTTGCGTGCCGGAGCTGCAATAAAGTGCAGCTTCAAAGCTAAAACGCTCACATGCATAGGCTTCTAATTGGTTTATGCTAGGATCATCCCCGTACACATCATCGCCTACTGGCGCGCTATACATTACATCGCGCATGGCTTTTGAAGGTTTAGTAACCGTGTCTGAGCGAAAATCTATCATGGTTGTTATTCCTTTATTAAGTACTACAGGCTTTATTGTTTTATGGGTTTAAACAAGCTCTTCAAAAATTTGTTCACGGGTGGCTTTATCAAAATAACTCCAGGCAATAAAGCGACTTACTTTTTGCCCTTGTGCCATGTCTATAATTTTATATTCGGCAATAGGGAGGGGGCTTAATTTATTTTCTAACACTTTAAGTGTTTCTTTTTTTGAAACCAAGGAGGTAAACCATATTACTTGCTCTGCAAATTGCTCACTTTGAGTAATCATATTGCTAATAAACTGTGCTTCGCCGCCCTCGCACCATAGCTCATTATTTTGCCCGCCAAAATTAAGGGTGTTTTTAGGCGATTTCCCTAAGTTTTTCCATTTGCGCTGCGACCCTTTATTGGCGTCTTCTGCGCTTGCGTGAAACGGTGGGTTACACAGGGTTAAATGAAATAAATCTTTTTGATTTATAATGTTTTCAAAAATAGATGATGCGTTTTTTTGGTGTTTAAGGGTTATTTTTAAACCATTAAATTGGGCGATTTGTTTTGCTATTTTTATTGAATTTGCATCGATGTCGCTACCAGTAAAGTGCCAGTTGTATTCATGATTACCCGTTAACGGGTAGACCAAATTGGCCCCTGTGCCAATATCGAGCACTTTAATTTGCCTGCCCGTTGGAATATTTTTTTGGTTGTCGTCGCTTAATAAGTCTGCCAAGTAATGAATGTAATCAACGCGACCAGGAATAGCAGGGCAAAGATTATGCTCAGGAATATCCCAAAAATCTATTTTATAATGCGCTTTTAAAAGCGCTTGATTAAGCGTTTTTACTGCTGTGTTATTGGTAAAGTCAATGCTCTTACTCCCCGAAGGGGTGACGATGATGAAAGGGGTTAACGCATCATGCTTATCGCATAGCATGTCTAAATCGTAGCCATGTAAATGTTGGTTGCGTGGGTGGAGCTTGTTAGAGACTTGTTTTGATTTCATAGCATTAATTTAGCAATTAAATAATGGCGCAATTGTATCAAATGCACCACTAAAAAGTGCAACCATTTACTTTAGAATTAACAGCTGTACTGGTAGGATGAGTGGCTAAAAATAATAAAGGAAAATTTGTGGCAATTACACAGCACTCTCATTTTGTTCAACTAGGCAATCAGCAAACGCTGCATTTACGCCGTATAGCAAACGACAAGCAAGCGGGCCCCGTGGTGTTTTTTATGCACGGCGCAGTAGAAAATGGCAAAATTTTTTATACTCATAGCAATAAAGGGCTAGCCCCTTATTTGGCTGAGCAAGGCTACTGCTGTTATGTAGCAGACCTGCGCGGACGTGGAGAGAGCAAGCCGCTTATTTCGCCGCAGGCTAAATATGGTCAAACAGAGGCAATAGTAGAAGATATCCCCGCCTTTATTAATTACATTGAACAATTCGAGGGTAAAAAGCCAGACTATTGGGTTGCTCACTCTTGGGGGGGCGTTTTAATGAATAGCGTTTTTGCACGTTTTCCTAAGTATTTAAAAGAGGTTAAAGCGTGTGCTTATTTTGGCTCTAAACGCTCTTTGTTTAACAATCACCCTAAAAAGTTACTACAAGCAAATGTAATTTGGTACTTTATGGCGCCCATATTGGCTAAAAAACAGGGATACTTAAACGCTAAAGGCTATAAGTGGGGCAGCGATAACGAATCGCAAAAGTCGCATTATCAAAGCATGCAGTGGGCTAAAAAAAGGCCATGGATAGATAGCGATGATGGTTTTGACTATGCAAAAGCCTTAGCTAAAGTGCAGGTGCCTCCTACACTACATATTGGCGCTGTAAACGATAAGGCTCTTGCGCAGCCTATTGATATTAAAAAGTTTATGGCAGAGTCCGGACCTGGAAAACAAACCCTTAAAATTTATGGCAAGCGCCATGGTCATAGTGTGGATTACGATCATATTAATATGCTTACTCACCCGCAGGCACGGGATGAACAATTTAAAGATGTTGTAAGCTGGTTTAACGAGCACAGTTAGGCAATTAGGCTCATTCAAATTGTTTTAAAAGCGGTGTTTTATAGCGCTCCCAATGCGCGAGTGCCTGTGTATTAATTGGCTGCCTAATGGCTTGTTTGCTTAATGTGCTAACAGCAGCCTTACGCTTATAAAATGCTAAGCATTGCGGTTCATACTCACACCCTAAAAACGAAAATAAAGCACTTAGCTGCGACTCAGGCTCGGCAACTATTTGCTCATAATGAATATCGTATAGCGGTAATGAGGGCAGGCTGCGCCAATGGTTCATTAATTTTGCATACAACGCATGATAAAGTTTAAATTCTTTTAAATCACAAAAGTACGGCTCATTTTCGGCAAAGTAGTTACTGAACACCGAAAAAGCAGTGGCGTTAAAATCTCTACTTAAATTAATAAATTTAGTATTAGGGAACAGCAAGTAAATTAAGCCAATAGACTGATAGTTACTCGGTAGCTTATTAATAATGAAAGGGCGTATAGGCTGTGCTTTTTTTAACTCTTCAATATAAATATTGCGAGCTTTAGCGATTAAATCGTTACTAAGTGTGCTTAAGCATTGCGGGTAAGGGGTTTGCGTTTGCTGCTCTATAAACGCCACCACTTGGTTAGCGATACTGGTGTTTTCACCTAATGTGGCAAACTGTGAGTGGCAGGCCATCATTTGCTCAAGTAAGGTTGAGCCGCTGCGGGGCATACCAATAATAAACACGGGCGTAATAGTGCCGGTAAAAGTGTGATCGGCAAATGCAATTAGCTGTTGTGTATTATGCGTTATAATTGCTTCATAAAAAGGCACTAAGTCACTGGTTTTAAAGTGAGTAAGCTTTTTTTGAAGTTTGTTGGCAAGCACATAGTAGTTAAATGCTTGCTCTGTATCTTCTAGTTTGTCGTAGCTTTTACCTAACGCGTAGTAACACACCATTTTTAAACGCACGTTATTCGTTTGCGTTAAAAAGTGGTGCAGGTTGCTCACATAATTATGTTCTTTATTGAAACGGCCTAATTGTACTAGTTCAAATAAAATATAGGCAGTTACGGGGTATAGCCCCATGCTTAGTGCATACGCAAATGTGGTGTGTGCTTTGTCTAATTCGCCGTAGCTTAAATAATGCTGAGCTAAATAATAATGAGGCTCTGGGTTATGGCTTGCGAGACTTTTAGCATATTCGAGTACTTTAAGCGCATCATTAGGGGAATTAACACCGTTAAATGCATCGGCAAGGGCGTGCAGTGGCTCAAGCATATGGGGTAAACGTTCGCATGCTTTTTGTAATAAGTATACCGCTGCATCATAGCGCTCTAACCTAAGTGCTATCCTGCCTAAACCAAATAATGCTTCGCCGCTTTGCGGGTTACTATTTAAAATTGCTTTAAAATGAAACTCGGCTTCTTTAAGTTTATTTTCTTGTAGTAATTGATTGGCTTTTTTAATTAGCATGATGAGGCATTATTGTTTTTTAATTAATATAAAATAAAAAAGGCGAAATGTCTTAACATTTCGCCTTGGTTTATCATGAAAAAATATTAGAAAGTATAGGTTGCTTTCGCGTAGTAGAAGCCACCGTTAATACCGTATGGAGATGTTTCGTAGTATTGGCCACCCCAGTTATTGTTAGGGATACCCGTACGGTCTTCAAAATCAAGTTTTTCAGCGTCTTGGTCAAAGATGTTTTGTGCACCTACCGAGAAGCTAATAGACTCATTTAAGAAGTACGTTATTTCAGCGTCAATAGTTACTGCTGCATCAGCTGTTTTTGCTGTTGCATCGTAATCTACGTGAACACCTTGGTATTCGCCGTAGTAATTAGCACGGGTAAACATTGAAAAAGATTCCCACTGCTGTGCCCAAGTAAGCGTTGCACGGTGGTTAGGTAAATCTTCTTCTAAACGCTTAACTTTAAACTCACCGGTAATGTCGCTGAACTTAGTTACCTCAGTTTCATTCCAGTTGTAAGCAAGGCTAAATGTAGAGCTTCCGCCTAGCATGTCAGCTGTGTAGTTTGCTACTAAGTCAATACCTTGCGTTGTTGTATCAAAGTCATTAGTGAAAAAGCTTACTTGTGCATAGCTTTGCGCATTTGGTACGCCTGCTGCTTCTAACGTGTCTTTATCATCTTGGCTAAGTACAATTTTTTCAGATTGGCTGATACGGTCATCAACTTCAATATTGTAGTAATCAAGTGTTACAAATAAATCCCCAATAGTGTAAACCGCACCTAATGTGTAGCTTTGCGATTCTTCTGGCTCAAGCTCTGTACCACCTAATTGCACTGCAATTGGGTTTGTTGGTGGTAAAAGTGCTGAATCTTGTAGCACACCGTCACTTAAGTTGGTTTGTACGTTACTTACGTTAGCTTGGCCAACAGTAGGGGCACGGAAACCTGTGCTTACTGAGCCACGAATATTTAGATCTTCAGTTACGTGGTACTGCGCCATTACTTTGTAGTTTGTTGTTGTACCAAAGCTGTCGTAATCTTCAAAACGTACCGCAAGGCCCATTAAGAATTCTTCTGTAAATGGTGCTTCAATATCTACATAAGCTGCGTAGTTACGGCGTGTATATTCGCCTGCATCAGAAGGTTTGAAACCAGGGAAACCATTAGAGCCAATACCAAAACCTTGCTCTGTTAAAGGACCTGCAGTGAATGATGCTTCATCACCCGAAATTACAGTAAATGTTTCTTCGTGCCACTCTAAACCACCGGCAATATTTACATCGTACGCTAGGTCAAAATCAAAGCCTTTAGAAAGGTCAAAGTTAAAGTTTTTCTCTAGTTGCTCATATTTACCTGGGCTAAAATCACGTGGGCTGTCTGCACCTAACGACGCATTAACCGTGTCGTAAATAAAGTAGCGAGATTCGTTTAAACCCACCGTACCACTTAAATCGTAAAATGCATCTTTAAGGAAACCACCCGTAAACATACCCTTTGTACCAATAGTTAAAGAGGTATCTGTGATGTTGCCACCAAAGTTAGGTGTAAAACCACCAGGAATGGTTTCGTTAAATGCAAAACAATCAGGGTTATTAGCAACACCGCTAATGTAGTCTGGGTTATCTAGTACGTTGTCATCAATTGCGATAGTTGGACAGTTACCGCTCATGTCTTCTGTTAAATCGGCAACAAGTAGTGTTTCACCGCCGTCATTTGAGTATACACCTGGGCGAGTATGCGGGTTACGGTAGTAAAAACCACCACGTACGTCACGCTCAGAGTAGTTACCAAACATATAAAATTCTGAGTCGTTTGTTAGTTCTAAACCAAAGTTACCAAAAATTGAAATGTCGTCATCAACCTCTGGGGCACCCCAAACTTGCGCAAGCGAAGACACTTCTGGTACACCTGCAGCAGAAAGTGCGGCTGCATCAGGGCGTTGCTCTGAGCGACTTGTTGCATCTGCTGTTTTATATTGAAAACTTAAGTTAGCAAAACCGTTGTCTGTAAATGGTAGGCCTACGTTACCCGATATCTGTGTTGTATCACCGTCGCCTTCGTAGTATTGACCATGGCGTACTTCAAATTTACCGCCTTCAGAGGCATCTTTAAGTTGGAAGTTCATTACACCTGCGATTGCATCTGAGCCGTATTGTGCTGCTGCGCCATCACGTAGTACTTCTACTTGCTTAAGTGCAATGCTAGGAATAACTGAAATATCAGCGCCTTGTGCACCATCGTTAATACCACCACCTAAAAATGCAATAACAGAAGCACGGTGACGGCGTTTACCGTTTAAAAGGATTAATGTGCTGTCTGAAGGTAAGCCACGTAAATTAGCTGGGCGTACTAGTGATGCAGCATCACTGATTGGGTTTTGGTGAACATTAAAAGAAGGAACAGAGCCTTTAAGTAGCTCTAGCATGTCTGTGTTACCAGACTTTTCTAGCTCTTCACCGCCAATAATATCAATAGGAACCGGTGAATCACCAATAGAGCGCGGCGCTGAGCGAGTACCCACTACGGCAATTTTTTCAACGTTTTTATTAA
Source organism: Pseudoalteromonas sp. CST2 (assembly GCF_028599385.1). Lineage (NCBI taxonomy): Bacteria > Pseudomonadati > Pseudomonadota > Gammaproteobacteria > Alteromonadales > Pseudoalteromonadaceae > Pseudoalteromonas > Pseudoalteromonas sp. CST2. The sequence goes on along the minus strand of NZ_JAQREO010000003.1, from coordinate 445,065 downwards.
CTTTAGTTTCACTTTCTTCTGCTGCAACAGCAGAACCTGAAATAAACAAACCTGCGGTGGTTGTTGTTGCTAATGCAAATTTAATTGCTTGATTTAGCGCATTGCTTTTAATTTTCATTCTAATTTTCCCCAGTTAGAATATATTTTGTACGTAATGCAGTAATTAACATTACTTATTTATAATTTTGGACGTATTCACATGGGGATAAAGAGTCAACCTACTCGACTTCTTAAAGCTAAAAGCCCACCTCATGTGAAGTCCTATGTACAGCCTATACATAAAAAACTTTCAGGGCAATTAATAATTAACTCTTTAATAACAAAAAGTTCAAAATAAAATATATTTGCAACAATGGTGCAGTATGTAACTAATTTGAACTAATAAAGTGCGATTTTAACGCTTTTTCGAAGATTTAATGCGCGAAGTGGGTGGGTGAATGTTATCAACTTGTTTCTTTTGGTGAGGCCGGTGGTGTGTTTTGCGCTTGCCAATCACGATATTTTTGTCTGTATTCGTCCCACACGCAAGGGCTACAGCTACCTCCGCCGCAGCATTCATCAGGCTGTGGTTTTTGGGGTTTGGGGAGTACTATTATTTGTTTGTTTTGCATAAAAATGAGCTTGTGAGCACTGTTATGGTGCAAAAGAGTAAAGTATAGGGCGTATTAAGTAAATTATTCTTGTGTAAAACCCCTTATGTGTGAAAATAAAGGGTATGCGATTATATAAAGTTATTCACCGTGCGCCTTGGCGGGTAGTTAAAATTAGTAAAAAGCGCCAACAGCTTCGCTTTCGTCGTGCAATGGTGGCGCTAAAAATTGCTCTTGCGCAAGAAAGGCAAGAAACCATAGAAATGCTCACCATTTATAGGCGTTACACGCAAGGGCAAACCAGCAAAGAAGAGTTAAAGCGTGCTAATGAGCAGTTTGTAGATATTTTAAAAGGGCTTGGCTTAGGTGTATTTGCCGTACTGCCATTTGCCCCTATTACTATTCCATTGGTTGTAAAGCTAGGCAGAATGGTAGGTGTAGATGTATTGCCTAGCTCGTTTAACATTAATAAACCAGTTAAAGAGCTAGACGCCGAAATAGTTAAAGAGGATTTAAAACAACACACTAAAGCGCCAAATAAAGAATAAATCGGGCTAAAATTAGCTATACCTTTTAGCCGGTCTTATTGGTATGCTTTGAGCTACCATTTTTTATTATATGAGCTTTTCAATGAGTGCATTACTTCGTCATACTTCTTCTGGTATTCCTTTATCTTTTATTCTTAAAAACGAGTTAACTGACTGGCAATCACAACAACCGGCTTTTATCCAAACATGGTTAACAAATAGCGGCTTTGAAAAGCAAGGTTTAGCGCTTGTGCCTGACGCGCAAACCGGTGAGCTAAGCCACGTTTATTGTTTATTACAAAGCCAAAATGATTTTTGGGCTGCAGGCGAGCTTGCCAATAAATTACCGCTGGGCACGTATCAAATTCAAGGCGATGATGCCTTTATAGAGCAAGTCGCGCTTGGTTTTGTGTTAGGCGGCTATGAATTTAGTGAATATAAAGAAAAACCAACTGCCAAAGCACAATTAGCCATTGCCGATGAAGCGCTGTATCAGCGTATTAAGCAACAAGCTGATGCCATTTATTTAGCGCGTGATTTAGTAAACACACCTGCGGTAGATATGATGCCGCAGCATTTATCGCAAGTAATGGAAGATTTAGCCAATAATTACAACGGTGGATTTACCCAGTGGATTGGCGATGAGCTACTTGAGCAAAATTACCCAACAATACACATGGTCGGGCGCGCGAGCGAAAACAAACCGCGTTTACTTGATTTAAAATGGGGCGATGAAAACGCACCACTTATTACCTTAGTTGGTAAAGGGGTATGTTTTGACTCTGGCGGGCTTGATTTAAAACCAAGCTCGGGCATGCGTAACATGAAAAAAGACATGGGCGGGGCAGCGCACGTTATTGCTTTAGCACAGCTAATTATGGCGGCTAATTTACCAATTAGACTGCGCGTTTTAGTGCCTGCGGTCGAAAACGCGGTATCGCGAAATGCATTTCGCCCAGGTGATGTAATTAAAACGCGTAAAGGCATTATGGTTGAAATAGACAATACCGATGCAGAAGGGCGTTTAGTATTGTGTGATGCGCTTAGCGAGGCACAAAACGATAACCCTGAGCTAATTATTGACTTTGCGACCCTTACCGGTGCTTGTCGTGTTGCTTTAGGTACTGAGCTACCGGGCTTTTTCTCAACAGAGCGCGATGTAGCAAATGGTATTATTGATGCCGGTATGGATGTAAGCGACCCTGTATGGCAATTGCCTTTATTTGATCAGTACAAAAGCTTTTTAAAGAGCGATGTAGCTGATATGGCAAACTGTGCCAGCACACCATTTGGTGGTGCAATTACCGCGGCGCTTTATTTAAAAGAGTTTGTAGAGCCAAGCACACCCTGGGTACATTTTGATGTAATGGCGTGGAATTTACGTGCTTTACCTGGGCGCCCAACCGGCGGCGAAGCGTTAGGTATTCGTGCGGTATTTAATTACTTGCAAAGCCGTTTTAAATAAACCTTGTTATACGAGGGTTATACCTCGTATAACTCAAGCGGTAAGTTATCTGGATCGGCAAAAAAGGTGAATTTTTTGCCGGTTATTTCATCCACTCTTATCTCTTCCACAGTTATATTTTGTGACTCTAAATACTGCTTTGCTTGGGCAACGTTTTTAACTTTAAATGCTAAATGCCTTAAGCCTTGCGCTTCTGGGTAGCTTGGTCTTGCAGGTGCTCCATCAAACGAAAATAACTCTATTTGGCTGCCATCAGGCATCGCTAAATCTAATTTATACGAATTACGCGCGGCCCTAAAATGCTCGTTAATAACTTTAAGTTTAAGTACGTTACTATAAAAGTGCTTAGAGCGGGCGTAGTCACTGCAAATAATAGCAGCATGATGAATGCCTAATAGTTCCATGTAGATAGCTCCATGTAATTAGCTCCATAAGTTTGTTCTTCTAAAAAACAAAAACGCACTAAAAAGTGCGTTTAATTTTTATGTGCTTTAAAAACGTTTAGCTAGGCTCAGCGTCTTTGCAGGCTTTAACTGCGGGGGCTACAAGCTCAAGGCCTGTTAGCTCACACGGTGGCAAAGTTGCATCACTTACTTTAATCGGCGTAACACGCTCGCCCCATTTTATATAGCTTGCTGCCCACGTTAAACCTGCGCCAAACGCTGCCGACATAATATTTGAATGCGGCTTAATTAAGCCTTGCTCTACGGCTTCACATAACGCAATAGCAATCGTTGCGGCTGAGGTATTACCGTAGTCAGCAATGTTTACCATTACTTTTTCATCCGGCACTTTTAAACGATGCTGAATTGCTTGAATAATACGTAAATTAGCTTGATGTGGCACTAATACGTTTATGTCATCGAGGCTTAGGTTGGCTTGCGTTAATACATCATCACACGCTTCGCTCATACCTTTAACGGCACGTTTGAAAATTTCACGGCCTTCAAATAATAAGTCCGATGGGCCAATTGGCTCATATTTATTTAAATCACTACCAAAGTTGGTGATATGCAAAATGTCTCTGTCTTCGCTGTCGCAACCGGTTTTAGTACCTAGCAGGCCTGCGGGTGTGTCTGCGGCTTCTAGTACTACTGCGCCTGCGCCATCACCAAATAATACAGCGCTGTCACGGCGTGCCCAGTTTACATACCAGGTCATGCGCTCTGCAGCAATAACCACGGCCTTTTTAATCATACCCGCCTGAATTTGAGCGGTAGCTGCCTGAAGAGCATATAAAAAACCAGAACACGCAGCATTGGTATCCATAGCTGCAGCGCCGGTAGCACCAATGTTTTTTTGTACTAAAGAGGCGGTATTGGCCACTACGGTAGAAGGGGTACACGTTGCTAAAATAACTAAATCGATATCTTTTGCGTCAATCCCTGCACAATCGATGGCGTGCTTTGCGGCAACGGTTGCAAGTTCTGCAGTGCTAACATGGCTAACCCTACGAGATTTAATACCAGTACGTGTGGTGATCCACTCATCGTTGGTATCAACTATTTCGCTAATTTCATCGTTGCTAATGCTTGCTGGTGGAATACATTTACCCCAACCAGTAATATGTGCGTAGGCCATAGTGTGTTCTCTTAAAAAGGTGGTCTGACGTGTATTGCTAATGGGTGAGTTATATCAAAAATTGCCCTTTAAGAGAAGTTATTAACCTGTTTTGTCTCGTAAATAATAGTAATTGTGGGCAATTTAACGTAAAGCTTGTTTAAAGAGTAAGCAAGTATTAAAACTATACGTAGTGATGTGTTAAACAGCATATAATTGAATAGTGCATGATTTTGCGGCTTTACTTCAACGTAAGTGGCTTGCGTTTATGGCACTGCGTTCAAGCTGTTAGCTTAAGTGCATTAAAGTAAGCCGATATTATTAATTACTGCCCGTTTAACGTATAAACACATAAACACGTGGCAATTGCATACATAATAAGGAAGCCCATGAGCAATAAAATAAAAGTGTCGTTGTTTAATCACTTGATTGAGGCCGAACGACAGTTGCTCGACCCCGATGTCCGTCAATCAAGCCATGCATTAAATGCCTTACTTGATGATGAGTTTATTGAAATTGCAGCTAATGGCACCGTATTTGATAAGCAGCACGTACTCACACGTTTACCTACCGAGGTTGTTCCGCAGTTTTATTATCAGCACTTTAAAGGGCGAATGCTTAGCGATGATGTTGCGCAAATTAGTTACCAAGCGGCTTATAGGCGCTCAGCCCGAAGTGAGTTTAATTACTCCTTACGTATGTCGCTTTGGCGTAAAAGTAATGAGCAATGGAAAATGGTATTTCATCAAGGGACCCCGTGCGCGCTGTTTACTATATCAATGGATGAAGATTAACTTTTTTAACGTATTAAATTTTATAGGTACATCACACCTTGTTTATGCAAACCGACCCGACCATTAGCCGCCTTTTAATGCTGCGAAGTGCTGCTATTGCTGTGCAGTTAATTGCTGTACTGAGCGTGTATTTTTTATTAGAACACCAAATAGCGTTACTCCCTTTATTAGTGGTAATAGCTATAGAGGCGATATTTCAATTAGTAAGCGTATTCGCCTATCGAAATGTTAGCCAAGCGCGCCCTATAGGGATGTTAATGCAGCTCACTGCGGATGTCCTGTTTTTAACTATTTTGCTCTCATTAAGTGGCGGCGCAACCAATGCGTTTGTATCGCTATTATTACTACCTATCATGATTGCAGCGGTCACCCTTCGTGAAAAAGGACTCGCTTATATCGCCGTACTGGCAATTGCCGCTTATAGCTTTTTACTCATTAGGATGCCCGATCACAGTATGCATCAAATGAATATGAGCGGGCATTTTATAGGCATGTGGGTTAACTTTGTTTTAAGTGCAAGCGTTATCGCTTTGGTTATTGGTGCTATGAGCCGGGCATTAAAGGAGCGAGAGCGCACAATAGCTAAAGCTCGCGAGCAGCAATTGCGTAACGAGCAACTGGTAACTCTAGATGGCGCTGCTGCGCAAATAACCCATCAACTAGCCAGTCCTATCGCTAACTTACAATTATTATTTGAAGAGCTTTTAGAAGAGCAGCCAAATAACCCTGTCGTTGTGCAAATGCAAACGCCGCTTGAGCAATGTGCTAGGCAATTAAATGACTTTAGAAAGCTCTCTGCTCAGCTTCGTAATAAAAATACCACCGAGCACATTACAGTAAACCAGCTACAAAAGCAGATCACCGATACTTTATTACTGCAATACCCTGATCAGCACATTAATTGGTTAAGTGAGCCAATAGCAGTCATCTTAAAAAGTGATGCAATGCTATTGCCTGCTATTCTCAATTTGCTACAAAATGCATGCATTGCTAATCAAAAAAATAACCAAACCCAGTTAGAGCTAAGCTGGCAGCAAGATAATCAACACAGTGAAAGTATATATTTGCTAATTCGTGATTTTGGTAGCGGTTTTAGCCAATCACAATTAGCAGAGCTTGGCGGGCAACTTATGCCTAGCAGCCAAGGTATGGGGCTTGCGGTTTTACTTTCTAATGTAACGTTTGAGCGACTAAACGGCTCGTTAACTTTGTATAATCACGCTGGTGGCGGGGCAGTGGCTAAAGTAAAATTAGCCATAGCAAATAATGAGCAATCACTTTCATGAAATTACTTATAATTGAAGACGATATAAACCTAGCCAGTACACTTGCTCGGCGTTTAACAAAACAAGGCTTTAGTTGTGAAGTTGCGCATAACCAAAGTGATGCATTACTCAGTGCACATAAACACTTACCAGATTTTATTTTGCTCGATATGAAACTAGGTGACGACAACGGCCTTGCCTTAATTAAGCCACTTCGCAGCTTATTACCGCAAGCGTATATTGTATTATTAACAGGGTTTGCAAGCATAGCCACCGCTGTAGAGGCCATGCGTTTAGGCGCTAACGATTACCTTACTAAACCCGTTGATATGGCCACGTTATTAAAGGCCCTAAACGCAGATTTAAATACACAAAATGTTAGTGATGTTGCCACACCAGTTATGTCACCAGAGCGTTTAGAGTGGGAGCATATTCAGCAAGTGCTACATAGTAATAACGGTAATGTGTCGGCCACTGCGCGGCAACTCAATATGCACAGGCGCACATTGCAGCGTAAGTTACAAAAAAAGCCGGTTCAGCAGTAACCGCTTAAGGGGTATAAAATGAGTGATGATGCGGCTACATTAATGCGTAATCAAAAAATTATATTATTTGATGCACAGTGCAAATTATGTAGTGCGTGGTGTAATTTTATTATTAGGGCCTGTTTATTTTTCGAGGTTAAATTTACAGCAGCCTGTTTGGTAATTAGGCAAGACAGAGCCTATGTAGTGTGGTTGTTCCCCATAAATAGGAGATAACGTAGCATAAATGCCAAACAGGCGCTGCCCGAAGGGGTTCTGCCTAGGGGTCATTTACTCTTTGTTGCTCGGTTTTTACTTAGCCCACTAGGTTACAAACCTCGCGCCGCGATTAAATGGCCCCTAGATTGAACAAATTTTAATCCTGAAAGGTCAACAGGCCCTAGTAACGATGCCACTGCCATTTTTAAACTGTGCAGCGTGCAATCCCCAAAAGGTGTACTGCTATTAACTAATTTTGGTTTTTCAACCACACAATACGCCTCAATGGTTTACCTACAAAACGGCAAAGCGTACACGCAAAGCCATGCTTTTTTTGAAGTGGTTAAGCAGCTAGGTTACCCCTACAAACTAGCCACTGTATTTAGTGTTTTACCCAATACATTTAATAATTGGCTGTACGATAAAATTGCTTTAAACCGCTATACCTTATTTGGCAAATATCAGTATTGCAGAGTACCCAACCCAGAGGACGCAAAACATTATTTATAATTGGCTAAGTTAACTTAGCTATAAGTAGATGCTAGGTTTAGGTGGCTGTGCTAAAATCGCCGCGTTTTAAATTATCAGGGCTTTGAAATGGCAAGTACAGCGCACGCACTCCACATATTGGTTAAACACAAAGAAATAGCAGAAGACATTATTAAGCAATTAGGTAAAGGTGCCAAGTTTCAAACCTTAGCTAAAAAATACTCGTCGTGCCCATCAGGTAAAAAAGGCGGTGACCTTGGCGAATTTAGACGAGGGCAAATGGTTCCACAGTTTGACAAAATAGCCTTTAATGGCGCTATTTTAGAGCCACATTTAGTTAAAACTAAATTTGGCTGGCATGTAATTAAAGTGCTTTATCGTACTTAATAAGCTCGCTGACAAATAGTAAAAAGGCTGCACACTGCAGCCTTTTTAGTATTCAGTTTTTTTATTTAACAAACATCCAGATACCCGCAGCAATCATAAACAGGTTTTCGGTCAGAGAGACAAACCCCAGCGGTACATTACTATCTCCGCCAACACAGGCACATTTAAGCTCTCGTTTGTCTATGTAAACAGCCTTAATCACCGACACGGCGCCAACCCCCCCAATAAATAAAGAAATTGGTGCAACAATATAAGCTGAAATCCCTGCAATCATGCCAATACTTACAAATGCTTCTAAAAAGGGGTAAACATACGCATACCTAACAACTTTCATAGCCAATAGGTCGTAGGTGATAAACGAGTTTGTGAAGCTAAATAAATCGCGCAACTTTTGTATCGCCAGTACGCCCATTGTTAGCGCGACAAACAGCATAACTGTATGCATAGAAAAAAGTGCAAAGCCAGTCGAGTAGCTAAATGCAAAGGCAAGCAATAAGGTAACAGCAAAAATGGCCGTTACGGGAGTATAAGTAGTACCTTGTTGGCCAGGCTCTGATTTATTAAAGTAAGCGCGCAGGTCGTCATACCCGCCAATGCGTTCGTTATCGATAAATGTTTGTGGTGTGGTATCAACATTGTGCTTTTGTTGAAATGCATCGGTTTCTTCGCGCGAAGTCAGCGGCTTATCATCTACCTTATAGCCCTTTCGCTTAAGTAAATCTTTTGATTTGAGTCCAAATGGGCAAATATGCTCATCGGTTGCCATTCTATATAATGTTGCTGACTTAGCCATGCTTGCTCCTTATGCGTAATTAGTTACTCGATAGCCTTTAAGTAATAGTGAGTGAATGGCGGTCTGAAATAATTTAATGGCACGTTGTAATATTTACGTGGCACTTGAAATAAAATAGCGCGCAGCACACTCATTAAGAACACAAAATAGACAATGCACGTATAGTGCCAGCACTTTTATAAAAGCGCAGAGGGTGAAGTTTGAGTAGCAGAGGGTTTTTGTTAAAAGCTTATAGAAATATCGGCTCACGTAGGCAGTAAAGTTACACTGCACCCTTAATAATCATATAAGACTGCATTGCGCAGCCTTATATATGTTAAACAGCAGCTTACTTGCTAAGCGTCTTGCTTGGCTTCTTCTTCACTAATTTGTTTAAGTGCTTGAATAAACGAATCGCTTGGTTGTCCGCCACTGATTGCGTATTTATCGTTGATAATAAATGTAGGGACTGAAGTAATACCGAGTTGCTTAAAGCGGTCTTGCTCTTGGCGTACTGTTTGAACGTATTTATCTGAGTGTAAAATACTACGCGCCTGTTCTTTATCAAGGCCAACACTTTCTACTACATCAAGCAGAGCGTCTTCCTGATTTAAGTATTTTAAATCGGTGAAGTGTGCTTCAAACATGGCAAGCTTTAATTCGGTTTGCTTATCTTCTTCACGCGCCCAAGTAAGTAGGCGGTGTAAATCAAAGCTGTTGATCATGATGCGCTCACCATCAAAATTAAAGGTAAACCCGGCACGCTGACCTGCTTCGAACATGTTTTTGCGATTTTCATCGCCTTGCTCTTCAGTCAGGTTGTACTTTTGCATTAGGTGCTCGTTTAAATTTTGACCTTCAAGCGGCATGTCAGGGTTTAGCTCAAAAGGATGCCATGTAATATCTGCACTCATCTCGTCTTTAAGTTGGCCAAGCGCTGTTTCTAGGTTTTTATAACCTATTACGCACCATGGGCACATTACGTCTGACACGATATCAATTTTAAAGTTTTTCATATTCATCCTTTTGCGGATTGCTTTTGTATAACAGAGGATATTGGGATGATCTGTACTTTATCAACGAATAAACTAAAAAGAGCAGCTAATTGCTGCTCTTTATAAAGGGTTTAAGCGTTAAGCCCAAACGGGTCGTCAATACTATAACTTGGTTGTGTAAACCAATGCGGACCGTTGTCGGTCATATAAAAGTGATCCTCTAAACGTACACCAAACTCATCAGGTATAACTAGCATTGGCTCGTTACTAAAACACATGCCAGGTGCAAGTGGGGTTTTGTCTCCACCGACTAAATAAGGCCATTCGTGAATGTCTAAGCCAATACCATGGCCCGTACGATGCGGGCAGCCGGGTGTTTGGTACTGTGGCCCCAATCCTTGAGCCGCTAAATAGTGACGAGCGCCGGCATCAACTGCTTCACACGTAGCGCCAATTTTTGCAGCACTAAAGGCGGCGAGTTGCGCTGCTTTTTCATGATCCCAAAACATGCGCTGGCGCACTGTTGGCTCACCAAATACATAGGTGCGGGTTATATCTGAAAGGTAATCATGCACTTTGCAACCGGTATCTATTAATACCATATCGCCTTTTTTAAGCACTTGCGCATCTTTAACGCCATGTGGAAATGAGGTCGCCACACCAAATAAAACAATACAAAAATAGTTACCGGGGGCACCTACTTTTTGATGCGCTTTTTTAATGAAGGCTTCTACCTCTGTGGTGGTAATACCTTCGTAAAGCATGCTTGCAGTTGCTTGATGTACAGCTAAAGTCATATCCATTGCGCATTGCATGAGCGCTAATTCGTTTACCGACTTATGCATGCGGCAATGTGCAGTAACGCTCTGTGCATTAACTATATTTAGGCCTTTTTGCGCTTTGTTTATACCGTCGAATATAAAAAATTGGGCACTTTCATCAATGCCTATTGTGGCATTGTCATTAATGTTGAGCTGCTTGAGTACACTTACAAATAACGCATATGGACTTTCGTGTTCTTGCCATCCATGAATGGGGCCTTCAATCACTTTAAAGCCGTTTAGGGTGCCAATTTCAAAATAAGGGGCTATGTATTGTACATCGCCTATAGCGGGTAAAATGGCGCCAACCATGCGCTCACTTGCATACCATTTCATACCTGTGAAGTAAGTGAGGTTTGTACCTGCATTTAAATAAATTGCATCAATATTATTTGCTTGCATATAAGCTTGTGCTTTTGCAATGCGCTGTAAATATTCATCTGCTTGAATAGGGGTTACATTGGCGGTCATATTGCTTAATCCCGCTAATGCTTGCTCGCTTGTGTGTGTACCAACGCCTAGTGTGGCCATAAAAGTCTCCTTGGTTTCAATACCAAGCTGCATAAATACTTGAGCAATTGAACAAATTAAATTTCACTAAAATGTTAAAAAGCCCCAATAAGCAGATTGGTGTTAGGCATTGTGTTTAATGTAAAACCATAATTCAATAATATGCGACAACATGCATGCTAAGGTTTTTTAGCGTAAGGTAAACGCGATAATTTATTGCTAGTGTGGTAACTATCAAGCCCAGTTACAGCCACAGTCTCAATAGCTTGTAAATCTAAAAAGCCATCACTTTGTAGCGCCGCTTCATCTAAATACACATCAGTAATTTCACCTATAACCAGCTCGGTGCCATTAACGGCTAAGTGTTGGTGCTCAACGTATTTCACAGAGTATTTTAATCGCGACTCTTGAACAAAAGGGGCTGTAAATTCATTTAGGTATTCTGGCGTTAAACCTGTTGCGTCAAATTCTGACTCGCCTTTATCGTAGCGAGCTGATGTTTGATGAGCTTGCTTATATATGGCCTTATTAACTTGGTTAATGGTGTAACAGCCGGTTTCTATGATGTTTTCAAAAGTATGGCGAGGCACGCTATTAGGGCGCATTATCATGCCAACCAATGGCGGGTGAGCCCCTAAATGAATAACCGAGCTAACAATAGCTACATTTGTATTGCCTTGCTTGTCTTGCGTGCCAATTAAGTTGGCGCTTTTAAAACCCGAAAGTGAATTAATTAAATGAGTACGAGTGTGTTTTTCAAGTGCGTTTATGCGCTCTTTAGTAAAATGCATTAAAGGTCCTTACCAGGGTATGGCTTCGCCTTGCCAATCTAAATAGGCGGGCTCACCGTTAAGTTCTAAATGAGGGTTATTAAACGTAAGTGTAAAAAGCTGTTTAGCTACAAATTCAGCGCTAAAAAGCTTATCCGCAGGTACGTTTTTTTGAAATGGTTTTGAAAGCGCAGTATCGGTAGTGCCCGGATGAAATAACACCAGTTTAGTATTTTTAGCTCGGCGCGCCAGTTCTACCGCTGCGGTTTTAAATAGCATGTTTAAGGCCGCTTTAGATGCGCGGTATGTATACCAACCGCCTAATTTATTATCGTTAATACTGCCCACACGCGCACTGAGCGCCGTTATAGTGCACTGCGTTTTATGTGTTAACAGCGGTAAAATGCTTTGTAAGCATAGTAAGGGAGTGAGTGTGTTGGAATTAAATAATTCGTTAAAATAGTCTGCGTTTAGCTCTTCTAGCTTTTTTTCTGGCATGTGGGTTTTGTTGTGTAAAGTGCCATTAAACATAACGACTTGTAGAATATCGGCATTTTGCTCTTTTAAGTAAGTTGTAACCTTGGCTAAGCTTTGCGCTGTGTAATGGCTCTTTAGGTAAACAACATTACTATTTGTATCTGCCTTTTTTGAGCTGACACATATAACTTGCACTGTGGGGGCATTTATTTGTAGGTGCTCAATATAAGCTTGTGCTATTGCGCTGCTGGCACCAAATAAAACAATTGTTTTCATTGTTTGTCCTTTGTATTAACAGTGCATTGGCCGTTTAAACAGGAGGCGTTTGGCATGAGCAAACGGCTTATTTTTTGTCTGTGTTTTGCAAAAAACACATAGGCGGCATCAGCGAAGTAGCGAATTATTGGCAAGCGAAAAATTTTCAACCAGCGGTATTTTCCTACCGTTTTCCACGCTTGATAGGTAACATCTAAGCCGTAAATCATCTCGCCAGTTGGTAACTGTGCATGCAATATAGCCATGGCCTTGTTTTTATTAACACTTGGGTAACGTGCGCTAAAATCGTGGCTATTAAGGTCTTCTAAAACAATTTTATGTTTAGTATCAGCATCTTTAAGGTGCTGCATTTCGGTATTGCAAAGCGGGCAGCTGGCGTCGTAAAAAATGATCATAAAAGCCGTTTTCTAATAATTTACATATAGCTAATTACGATTCACCATTGCAAATGGATCTATTAAATCTGCGCTCATGATGATATTAATAGCATTCCATGAAACAAAGGAGACTGAGAAATGAGTGAACAATATGCCGCCTTGCGAGGTAATGTTAATTTACTTGGGCAGCTACTAGGACAAACTATTAAAGATGCCCAAGGCCAAGCGATTTTAGATAAAGTAGAGGAAATTCGTGCTTTATCAAAGTCATCTCGCAGTGGTAACGAAGACGACAGACAAGCGCTAATTGAGGTACTACATGCGCTTAGTGATGAAGAGCTTTTACCGGTTGCCCGTTCATTTAATCATTTTTTAAATTTAGCTAATGTAGCAGAGCAGTTCCACACTGTTTCGCGTTTTAATGATGTTGGTTTTTGCCAACTAAACCCTCTCACTCAAACATTAAAAACGTTAACTGCAAAAGCAAAAGAAGGCCAATTAGATAGTAATCATCTGGCCGAAACACTCTCAAAACTCCACATAAACTTAGTATTAACCGCTCACCCAACCGAGGTGACGCGCCGTACCATTATTAATAAGCACGTAGAATTAAGTGATTGTTTAGCCTCGCTTGAGCGCAAAGACAATTTACCACAAGAGCGTGAAGCTATTTTAAACCGTATCGCTCAACTTATCAGCCAAGCATGGCACACCGATGATATTCGTCGTTCTCGCCCAAGCCCAGTTGATGAAGCTAAATGGGGATACGCTGTTATTGAAAACAGCTTATGGCACGCTGTGCCACGCTTTTTACGTGAGTTTTCAGATCAAGTTAAAGAGCATTTAAGTTTAGAGCTCCCAATTGATTACAGCCCCATTGAGTTTACCTCTTGGATGGGCGGAGACCGTGACGGTAACCCATTTGTAACTGCACAGGTAACACAGCAAGTACTTGATCATGGTCGTTGGATGGCGCTTGATTTATACAGCCGTGATATTGACACGCTAAGCGCAGAGCTGAGCATGTCAGATGCAAGCGATGAGCTAATTGAGCTGGCAGGACAAGACTTTGAACCTTATCGCGCTGTACTTAAAAAGCTTAAAAACCAAGTCTCTGAAACAGTGGTGCATTTAGGTGCAAAAATCAAGAATAAGCGCAGCGATTCAGAAGACTTAATCACTGATATAAATCAAATCAAGCACCCAGTAGAAGTGTGCTATCGCTCTTTATTAAAGTGCAACATGAAAGTTGTCGCCGATGGTTTATTACTTGATTTACTGCACCGTATAAATAGCTTTGGCCTGCGTTTGGCAAAACTTGATGTACGCCAAGATTCAGACCGCCACAGCGATGTGTTTTCTGAGCTTACACGCCACCTAGGTTTAGGCGATTACAACCAATGGCAAGAGCAGGACAAACAAGCATTTTTGCTTACCGAGCTTAATTCTCGCCGTCCGCTTATTCCTAAAAACTGGCAACCAAGTCCAGAGGTGCAAGAAGTACTCGACACCTTTGATGTAATAGCTAAGCAAGATGAAAAAACATTTGGCTTGTACATTATTTCAATGGCGCGTACCGCCTCTGACATTTTAGCTGTACAACTGCTTTTAAAAGAAAGTGGCTGTCAGTTTAATTTACCAGTAGCGCCTTTGTTTGAAACGCTTGACGATTTAAACGCCGGTAGCGATGTAATTACCACGTTGCTTGATAACGTATGGTACCGCGGGCATATTAAAAATACCCAAAATGTCATGATTGGTTATTCTGATTCAGCTAAAGACGCCGGCATGATGGCCGCAGGCTGGGCACAGTACGAAGCAATGGATAAACTAGTGCAGCTTGCCGATAAGCGCGGCATTGAACTTGTTTTATTCCATGGTCGTGGTGGTACGGTAGGGCGCGGTGGGGCACCTGCTGCACAAGCACTGCATTCACAACCGCCTGGTTCATTAAAAGGCGGCTTGCGAGTAACTGAGCAAGGCGAAATGATCCGCTTTAAGTTTGGTTTACCTGATGTAGCACTGCAAAGTTTAAATATTTACGCGGGTGCCGTACTGCAAAGTAACTTATTACCACCGCCAGAGCCTAAGCAAGAGTGGCGTGAAGTGATGAAGTTGATAAGCGAGCAGTCGTGCGATCACTACCGTAATGTGGTTCGCCATGATGAAAACTTTGTTCCTTACTTTAGAATGGCAACGCCTGAGCTAGAGCTGTCTAAATTACCATTGGGCTCGCGTCCTGCTAAACGTAATCCAAATGGTGGGGTTGAGAGCTTACGTGCTATTCCATGGATTTTTGCATGGAGTCAAAACCGTTTAATGTTACCTGCATGGCTTGGCGCATTAACAGGCTTAAAAGCGGCACTTGATAAATACGGCATAGAAACACTGCACGAAATGAGCCTGCAATGGCCATTTTTCAGAGCACGTCTTGAAATGCTAGAAATGGTATTTAGTAAAGCCGATAGCTGGTTAAGTGAGCATTACGATAACGCGCTGGTGGAAGACATGTACAAACCACTGGGTACCTCGTTACGTAAAGAGCTAGAAGAAGCAATTAGCTTAGTGCAATCGCTTAGCCCGCAAAATAGCTTATTGGCAGATCAACCATGGATAAAAGAGTCGATTGCGCTGCGTAATCCGTACACCGATCCGCTTAATGTACTGCAAGTTGAGCTGCTGCGTCGTTCGCGCTCAAGCGATAAAGTAAGTGAAGGTGATATTGATAATGCATTAATGATCACCATGACAGGTATTGCTGCAGGTATGCGCAATACTGGTTAGTCTACTTTAACTTAAAAATAGGGGAGCACAGTGTGCTCCCTTTTTTTGCTGGCATTTAGGCGCCTAACCTTTTAAACTACTTAGCCATTAAATAATTATAATATGTTATGGCATCAGCAACTTTTACTGTGCAACAAGACACAGCACTCACAAATTCATATATCTCACTAAGCGTTACGCAAACTCAAGCATTACGCAGCCAATTAAAAGCCCAGCGTGGTATTTTACATCCTAACGATATTAGCCAATTGTGCGCGCAACTTAATGTATCTGATGACGCGTTATTACAAGGTTTGGTGCCTTTAGCGTCTGAATTTTCGGTGGCTCCTGTTTCTCACTTTCATGTGGGAGCTATTGTTAAAGCACTTGATGAGCAAGGTGATATAAATTTTTATTTTGGTGCTAATGTCGAATTTGATCACCAAGCGCTTAGTTTAGTCGTGCATGCAGAGCAGTCGGCGATTAACAATGCGTGGTTAAATGGCGCAAAAAAAATACTAAAAATAGCAATTAGCGATGCCCCATGTGGTTATTGCAGGCAGTTTATGAACGAACTGGCTGATGCAAAAGAGTTTGATATTTTACTGCCAGAGCAACATTTTAAATTAGCTGATTTATTACCGCATTCATTTGGCCCCACTGATTTAGGCAACGATTTTAGCCTGTTTAACCCAAAACAGCAGCAACACACATTTGCAGATACAGCCCTTGATGAAAAGCTAGCAGCCATGGCGCTAATGGCCTACGTACCTTACAGTAACAACTTTAGCGCAGTTAAAATAAGTACCTTTAATAATGGTGACTTTTACGGCAGTTACGCAGAAAACGCGGCTTACAGCCCAAGCCTTTCGCCACTTCAAAGTGCGCTTAGTCAATTGTTTTTAGCGGGTCTTAGCTTTAACGATAAAACGATTAAAGCAATTACACTGTTAGAAACCCAAGGTCATGAAAACCAAGGGGGAGTAGCACGTGCGGTACTTGCAAGCTTTAGCAATTTGCCAGAAATAGAAGTGATTAGCGCAAAGCTAAGGTAACCAGAATTTAGGGTAAGCTAAAAACAATAAAGCACAGCAATTGCTGTGCTTTATGCGTTTTATTAAAGCGCTAAAAAGGCATTAGCCTAATAGTACTTTTGCAGCTTCTAATACCACAGCCACTGATTTTTTCTCAATTTCACCGTGATCAACGTTTGGAATTTCTTGGCGAGTACGGTTAACCAATACACCGGCAACACACGCCGCTTTAAGGCCTAGCGCTGCACACATGGTAAATAAGGTAGCAGACTCCATTTCGTAGTTCATCACGCCTAGGTTTTGCCACTCTTCACAGCTACCTTGTAATGACTTAGGTACATAACCCGAATGCGTATCGTAACGCTCTTGCCCTGGGTAGAATGTGTCGCTTGAGGCAGTAATACCAATGTGGAAGTCGATATCTAGGTTTTTACACGCTTGCACCATAGCTTGAGTCGCAAAAAAGTCAGATACCGCAGGGTAGCTAAGTGGTGCAAAGTGTTGGCTTGCGCCATCTAAACGCACAGACGCTTGGCTTACTAAAATATCACCTTCATTAATATGTGGCTGAATTGCCCCAGTAGTACCAATACGTAAGAAAGTACGTACGCCAAGCTGTGCCAGCTCCTCTACAGCAATAGAGGTTGAAGGGCCGCCAATACCGGTTGAACAAATCACCACAGAGTGACCATTTAACTGGCCTAAATAAACATGAAACTCACGTGTTTGAGCAAGGCAGGTTGGGTTGTCTAGGAATTGAGAAATGCGTGCAGCACGATCTGGGTCACCAGGGACAATAGCAAGCTCAGCCCCTTTTAAATCGTCAATACATAATCCTAAGTGAAATACCTTTTCCATAACTAAGCCTTTTTATAAAAATTTGTTGTCAATCTAGCATCATTACGGCAAATGTAAACTAAGTACAGGACGTATGTCCGATGTTGAAAAATACTTATAAATGATGGCTTTATTCATTCACATTGAATATTAAATCAAAGGCTTAAAGTTCGTTAAAAGGCGGGTGGTTGACTTGTTTATTGAGAGTCTATATGTATTGATTATGGTGATAACTTAAATTTATCAATACGTGGTTTAAAGCGTTTTTAGTTATTTAATAACAAACAGTTACGGCTTTATTTTAGCTTTTTTTAACGGCTTTTATATAAGCGCATAAATAATGCTTGAGCAATAAGTGAGCGCATTGCGCGATATTTGCAAATAGGCCGATAATTTTAGTTTTTGCATAACTAATCAAAACCACATGAATAAAACACACAAGTATAGGATTTATTATGAGCACACAATTTGACGCGTTTAAACGTAAAGTAGAGCACTGTTTATGTGCACCTGGCGATGGTGTATTTACAGTTAATACCGCGAAAGAGCGTAAAGCGGCATTACGTAATAAATTGTATGGGCAAAGCGAAAATGTTGATGTTTTGTGGCGCGATTCTTTAACACAATTACCCGAATCTCCTCACAAAGCGGTTATGTTAGGTATTAGCTCAGATTGTGGCGGCGGTATTTTACGTGGCGCAAACTGGGGGCCATTATTTTTACGCTCAGCCTTGATTGATCAGCAAACCCAGTGCCGCTCTTTTGATTTAGGTGATGTACGCGTTATCCCGCATTTATTACATGATAAATACTTAAACGACGCCACAATTTCAAACTGCCAAAAAGCCCTATACGGCGATAAAAACGATGATTACTACGTAAGCCCGCTTTCTATTACCGAAGATGTGTGTGACAGCTTTTACGCCACATTTAAAGATAAAGGCATATTTGGCATTGGGGGCGATCACTCAATCAGCTACCCGCTAACTAAAGCGTATTTAAAAGCTAAGCGCGAGCAAGGCAAACGTACCGCTATTATTCATTTTGATGCGCATACCGATTTATTAGTAGAGCGCTTAGGGATAGATTTATGTTTTGGCTCGTGGTGTACGCATATATTAGAGTTTTTACCTGCACCTCATCATTTAATCCAGTTTGGTATTCGCTCAAGCGGTAAACCTAAATCGCACTGGGAAAGCACCTTTGGTGTAAAACAACATTGGGCTAATGAAATAATAGAGCGTGGTGCAAAAGCGGTTGCTGATGAAACCATTGCGCAGCTTAAAGCCGATAACGTAGATGAAGTGTATGTAAGCTTTGACATAGATGCACTCGATGCCGAATTTGCCTCAGCTACGGGCACACCAGAAGATAACGGCTTAACCCCGCAACATGCACTGGATATTTTACAAGCTATTGCCGATCAGTTTCCAATTACTGGCGCCGACATGATGGAAATAGCGCCATTTACCGACAGCTCATTAGTGGGCCAAGCAAGTTCAGAAACAACATTACGTGAAGGCGCTAAAATTTCAGCGTTCTTAATTAGTGCAATGAATAAATAGCAAGTTAGTCTTTAAAAAATCTAGTCCTATCAGCGTATAGGGCTAGGTTAAAAACTAGCGGTTCGGTTACCCTCGGCTATAGTTGGTGTATATCTGTTTTAGTTTTGAGGCGAAGCTAAATGAAGCTGTACTTATTTTTGTTGTGTTTTGCATGCATAAGGCTCAATGCAGCTGAAATTACAATAGTGACCGAAGTATTCCCCGATTTTCAATACATTGACGAAAACAACCAACTTGCAGGGCGCTCTGTAGATAAAGTGAGAAACGCGCTCGCCAATACAGATATTAAATACACTATGTTAGCGCACAGTTGGGCTGTGTCTTATAACGCAGTATTAAGAGATACGAATACCTGTATATTTTCTATTGTAAGGTTACCTAAGCGAGAAGATAAGTTTAGCTGGGTGGCTGAGCTTGAAAGTTTTGACTCTGCTATTTATGCCCTTAAATCACGTAACATTCGCTTAAAAACGCTTAACGATGCTAAAAAATATAAAACAGCGGTGCTTAGGGATAATTTTAGCCACCATTATTTGCTAGAGCGTGGCTTTAGTGAAGCTAAAAACTTATTGATAATTGATAGCTTCGACAAAATAGATAAATTAATAAGCACTCGGCACGATATTCTCGACTTTGTTATTTTAAGTAAAAAACAATTTAACTACCGCGCACAGTTTGAGCCAAAGCTTAAATTATTAGAGCCTATATTTACGCTCAATACACAACACTCCCCCCTTTACTTTGCCTGTAATAAAAACATGCCGCAAAGCCTACAAGATAGACTCGCGCTGGCATTCGATGAAGCAAAAAAGAAAAATAAACAACGCTAATTCAATGGCTTATTAATTAATCCTGTAAAAGCATAAATATAAATTGCCGCGTTTAAAAAAGCGTCTATAATCAGCTGCTTTTTATTGAAAAAGCGCTAACTTTTGGAGCGTTAAATGGGTGATTTAATCGGGATTAGCTTATTGATCTTGATCAGTGCGTTGTTTGCCATGTCGGAAATTGCTATTGCAGCATCGCGTAAAATTAAACTGCGGGTAATGGCCGATGAAGGCAGTGATAACGCGGCCGCGGTATTAAAACTGCAAGAAAACCCTGGGGCGTTTTTTGCGATGATCCAAATTGCCTTAAACGCGATTGCTATTTTAGGCGGAATAGTGGGCGAACAAGCGCTATCGCCTTATGTACAAAGTATCTTGGTGCTTTTTTATCAAGGTGTGCACCTCGAAAAAATTAGCTTTTTATTTTCGTTTTTTACCATTACCTCGCTGTTTATATTATTTGCTGATTTAATGCCAAAGCGTTTAGCGATGATCATGCCTGAAGCGGTGGCTTTGCGTGTGGTAACAATAATGCGATGGGTTACTTTTGCACTTACGCCATTAGTAATGTTTTTTAATGGTTTAACTAATTTTGTACTGCGTTTATTTAAAGTACCCGCAGAGCGAGAAGATATTGTTACCACCGAAGACATTGTGGCGATGATGGATGCGGGCGCAGAATACGGCAGCTTACAACAACAAGAGTATGAGCTAATTGGCAATGTGTTTGAACTAGAAGCACGCTTTTTATCAAGTGTAATGACCCCACGCGACCAAATAGTTTATTTTGACTTAAATGAAAGCAGCCACGATATAGCCACCAAAATTATTGAAAACCCCCATAATCATTTTTTAGTGGTCTCGGGTAATTTAGATAAATTACGCGGCTCTGTTGAGTCAAAAGATATACTACGACAAGTACTAAAAGGTGAGCCAGCTAATATTAAGCAAGAGCTGATTGAAACAGACGTGTTTTATTTACCAGAAACCCTAAGCCTGTCTGAGGCGCTAAATGCATTTAAAAGTGCTGCAAAACCGTTTGCTGTGGTAGTAAATGAATATGCCTTGTTAGTCGGTATTGTTACCGTAAAAGATTTAATGAAAGGGTTTATGGGGGATTTAATTACCCACCAAGGCGATGAACTTATTATTGCCCGCGATGAGCACTCGTGGTTAGTGGATGGTTTAACCCCGATTTCTGATTTAGCAAAAGTATTAGACATTGAAGAATTTCCCGATCAAATGCACTTTGAAACCGTGGCTGGCTTTTTAATATACACAATGAAGCGTATACCTAAACGTGCTGAGCACTTTACCTTTAATGGCTTTAAATTTGAGGTGGTTGATGTTGAGGGGATAAGGGTAGAGCAATTATTGGTGTCTCGTATAAGTAAATAGTTATAAATTTGTATTAAAGCCAAGCTTAGCTTGGCTTTTTTGTTGCAGGTTAATAAATAACGCACCGCAATAAAGTTTATTTTTCATACTTATCCGTTTTATTTTTCATCAAATTAACACCTTCTACAACCTATGGCGTAGTTTAATTTTGCAACTGTAAGTTAGTGTAAATTTGCACCCGTTTTAATTTATTCTCGTTTAGATTTACTTTAGAATGATCGTTCACTCTAGACATAAATAGACTAAAAGGTATTTAACATGCAGCGTTCTCGCATCGCTTTATTTGTATTAACAGCCCTCGTTGGATCTGTTGCTTTAACAGGTTGCGACCAAGCAGCTGACTCGCAACAAGCTTCAGCTCCACAAGCAGTACCTGTTGGTGTAATTACATTAAAAAGCCAAGCGCTTACACTAAAAAAGGAGCTTCCCGGTCGCATTAGTGCTTTTCAAATTGCAGAAATCCGCCCGCAAGTAAGTGGCATTGTGCAATCGCGTTTATTTACAGAAGGTGCTCAAGTTAAGCAAGGCCAAGCGCTTTATCAAATTGACCCCGCTACGTTTGAAGCTGACCTAGCAGCAAGCGAAGCAGCTGTTGCCCGCGCTGAGGCAAGTATTGCCAGCACTAAATCAAAAGCGTCGCGTTATAGCGAGCTTTTAAAAATTAAAGCCGTAAGTCAGCAAGACTTTGACGAAGCAGATGCAGCGCAAAAGCAAGCACAAGCAGAGCTATTAACGGCGAAAGCACAGCTTAAATCGGCGCAAATTAACCTAGACTACAGCCATGTATCTTCTCCAATCAGTGGCCAAATTAGTAAATCGAGCGTTACTGTTGGTGCGCTTGTTAGCGCTAATCAAACAACAGCACTGGCAACAGTGACCCAGCTTGACCCTATTTATGTTGATTTAACCCAATCAAGCAACGAGCTAACTCAACTTAAAAAAGCTATTTCTTCAGGTTCATTGAGCGTTGATTCACAATCGCAAACAGATGTTGAACTGCAAATGGAAGATGGCTCAACTTACCCACTTAAAGGCACGTTACAGTTCTCTGAAGTGACAGTAGACCCAAGCACAGGGTCGGTTACCTTACGCGCTAAATTCCCAAATCCTGATAAGTTATTATTACCGGGTATGTATGCACGTGCCTCTGTAGTTGAGGGCGTAAAACAAGACGCTATTTTAGTGCCGCAACGTGGGGTTAGCCGTAATACAAAAGGCGAGCCAACAGCCATGGTTGTTAGCAAAGAAAACACCGTTGAAAGCCGCGTTTTAAAAGTAGACAGAACGATTGGTTCAAACTGGTTAGTAACCGACGGGCTAAGCGATGGCGATAAAGTGATTATTGAAGGGTTACAAAAAATTCGCCCTGGAGCGCCGGTAACACCGACTGAAGTTTCACCATCAGCAACAGCTGACAAAGCGCAATAACGGAGAGTTTTAATGTCACGATTTTTTATCGACAGACCCATCTTTGCATGGGTACTTGCTATCGTGGTTATGCTTGCAGGTGTTTTAGCTATTCAAAGTTTACCAATAGCTCAGTACCCGTCAATTGCCCCGCCGGCAATTAGTATTACTGCAACATACCCGGGCGCATCAGCACGTACCCTAGAGGATACGGTTACCCAAGTTATTGAGCAAAAAATGAAAGGCCTTGATGGTTTGCTATATATGTCATCGACTTCTGAGTCGAGTGGTTCAGCAACCCTTACGCTTTCATTTAGCGCCGAAACTGACCCGGATATTGCACAGGTACAAGTGCAAAACAAGTTAGCCACAGCCACCCCTTTGCTACCTGAAGAAGTGCAAAGGCAAGGTGTATCGGTGGCTAAGTCTGCACGTAACTTTTTAATGGTACTGGGTTTTGTATCAAAAGATGGCAGCATGACGAATATCGATATTGGTGATTATGTGTCATCTAATGTTCAAGATATTGTTTCGCGTGTTGAAGGGGTAGGTGAGGTTCAGCTGTTTGGTTCTCAGTATGCTATGCGTATTTGGTTAGACCCAGCTAAGCTGCAAAACTACAAGTTAACCCCTGCTGATATTAGTGCATCAATCAGTGCTCAAAACGCCCAAGTGTCTGCTGGGCAATTAGGCGGCATGCCTGCGGTTGAAGGGCAGCAACTTAATGCTACCGTTACTGCACAAAGCCGTTTACAAACAGCAAAAGAGTTTGAAGACATTATAGTTAAGGCAAACGCCGATGGCTCGTTTGTACGCCTTGAAGATGTAGCCCGTGTAGAGCTTGGTGGTGAAAGCTATCGTGTTGTAGCGCGTTACGATGGACAACCAGCATCGGGCTTAGGTATTAAGCTTGCCAGTGGGGCAAATGCACTCGATACCGCAGAAGGTGTAAAAGCTGCTATTGAAGAGTTAAAAGCGTTTTTTCCTGAAGGCTTAGATGTTGTTGTTCCTTATGATACTACTCCGTTTGTTTCGTTATCGATTGAAAAGGTAGTGCATACGTTAATAGAAGCGGTCGTGCTGGTATTTGTTGTTATGTATCTGTTTTTACAGAACTTCCGCGCTACGCTTATTCCAACTATAGCTGTACCTGTGGTGTTGTTAGGTACTTTTGGTATTTTGTACGCGTTTGGCTATTCAATAAATACATTAACCATGTTTGCGATGGTACTTGCCATAGGTCTACTGGTTGATGATGCGATTGTTGTAGTAGAAAACGTTGAGCGTGTAATGAGTGAAGAAAAACTCTCTGCGCTTGAAGCAACACGTAAATCGATGGATGAAATTAAAGGCGCACTAGTAGGTATTGCCATGGTGCTGTCGGCTGTATTTATTCCGATGGCGTTCTTTAGTGGCTCTACCGGTGTTATTTATCGTCAGTTTTCTATTACGCTGGTATCAGCAATGGGGCTCTCGGTATTAGTAGCACTTATTTTAACACCTGCATTGTGTGCCACGCTTTTAAAGCCTAGCCACGTGCATGATAATAGCTCGTTGTTTGGCCGTTTTTTCAGTGGCTTTAACCGCGGGTTTGATAAAACAAATGCCGGCGCGCAAAGTTTTGTAAGCCGTATGATCCGCTTATCTAAGCGCTACCTTTTATGTTATGGCCTTATTGTTGCGGGCATGGTGTATATCTTTTCAAGCCTACCTACAGCGTTTTTACCTGATGAAGACCAAGGTATTTTGTTTAACCAGGTTTCACTGCCTGCAGGCTCAACTACCGAAGAAACATTAGAAGTGGTTAAAAAAGTAGAAAACCACTATTTAAACGATCAATCTGAAGCTGTTAACGGTATTTTTACGGTAACCGGATTTAGCTTTGCAGGTTCTGGTCAAAACTCAGCAATAGGGTTTGTAAACTTTAAGCATTGGGATGAGCGCGAACGTGATGATTTATCTGTGCAAGGTGTGGCAGGTAAAGCAATGGGCTATTTCTCAACGATTAAAGAAGCGTTTGTGTTTGCTTTCCCGCCGCCAGCCATTGTTGAGCTAGGTACTGCAAATGGTTTTAATATTTTCTTACAAGACAGGGTTGGACTTGGCCACGATGCTTTATTAGCAGCGCGTAATCAATTACTTGGTTTAGCGAGTCAAAGCCCAATTTTGGCGGGTGTACGCCCTAACGGACAAGAAGATATGCCCGAGCTGCAACTTGATGTTGACCTTGCTAAAGCACAAGCACTCGGAGTGTCTCAGGCAGATATTAACAGCACGCTATCAACTGCGTGGGGTAGTAGTTACGTTAATGACTTTATTGACCGTGGCCGCGTTAAAAAGGTCTACCTACAAGGTGAAGCGCAAGGACGTATGGTGCCAGAGGATTTAAACAAGTGGTATGTACGTAATGACAGCGGCGATATGGTGCCATTTTCAGCCTTTGCAAGTTCGTATTGGACCTATGGTTCACCACGTCTTGAGCGTTATAACGGCTTTTCAGCAATGGAAATTCAAGGTACTGCTGCACCAGGTTACAGTACTGGTCAAGCAATGGATGAAATGGAGCGCTTAGTTAAACAACTTCCTAATGGAATTGCCTCTGAGTGGACGGGTATTTCGTTTCAAGAGCGCTCTAGCAGTGGCCAAGCACCGTTACTTTACGGTTTATCGCTATTGTTTGTATTTTTATGTTTAGCAGCGCTTTATGAAAGCTGGTCTGTACCGTTTGCGGTTATGCTTATTGTGCCATTAGGTATATTTGGTGCGACGGTTGCCGCGGTAATGGCAGGTTTATCTAACGATATTTATCTTCAGGTAGGTTTATTAACCACCATAGGATTAGCCTCTAAAAATGCAATATTAATCGTAGAATTTGCGATTCATAAAATGCAAGAAGGCTTAGGGTTGGTCGATGCGGCTATTGCAGCAGTACGCTTACGCTTACGTCCAATATTAATGACCTCAATGGCCTTTATTTGTGGTGTTATACCGCTTGCTATTGCCTCAAGTGCCGGTTCAGGTGCGCAAAATGCACTGGGTATTTCGATTATAGGTGGTACGCTTGCCTCTTCTATTTTAGTGGTGGTATTTGTGCCGTTATTCTTTGTTTTAGTTCGTCGTGTATTTCCAATGAAAAACAGCGACGATAAAAAGGAGAGCGCACAATGAGCATTAAACGCTTCACTTTAAGCGCAATTACATTAGTTGTTTTAAGTGGCTGCCAACTAGCCCCTGAGCAACAAGACCTTGCTTTACCAGTGCCAGATACTTATGTATCTGACACTGAGCAAGCAGCAGCGCAGCAGTTACATTGGCAGCAATTTTTTAATGATGAAAAATTGCAAACCTTGATTAGCTTAAGCCTTGAGCATAATAAAGATATGCAAATCGCGGTATTAAATGTGCAGCGTGTACGAGGTTTATATCAAATTGAAGATTCGGGTTTATACCCTTCATTAGATTTTAATGGTGGGGCTACGCGCCAACGTTTACCGGCTGATTTAACCAGTACGGGTGAAGCAGGTATTAGCTCACAATACAGCGCAACGGTTGGTATTACCTCTTATGAATTAGATATTTGGGGTAAGGTACGTAACCAGTCTGAGCAAGCCCTGCAAAACCTCTATAACACTGAGCTTACGCAATACAGCACGCAAATTTCACTCATTGCTGAGCTTGCCAATGCTTGGTTAAACTACGCAACTGACTTACAGCTATTAGAGCTTGCTAAAGAAACATTAAGCTCGCAGCAGGAGTCGCTCTCGCTTACGCAAAAAAGCTTTGATTTAGGCGCTACATCGGCAATTACGCTTGAGCAGCTTAAAAGTACGGTTGCCACTGCAAAAGTAGATATAGCAACATATAAACGCTTGTTAAAGCGTGATAAAAGCGCGTTAGATTTACTGGTAGGGCGTCCTGTATCGAGTGATTTATTACCGACTAACTCGTTAACTAATTTACTGGATTTACCAGAAGTACCTGTTGGTTTACCCTCTGATTTATTAACGCAGCGCCCTGATATTAAAGCCGCTGAGCACGCTTTATTAGCCGCTAACGCGAATATAGGTATAGCGCGTGCGGCGTTTTACCCAAGCATTAGCTTAACCGCGACTGCGGGCAGTACGTCTAGCGATTTAAGTGGCTTGTTTGATTCAGGCTCAGGGACGTGGAGCTTTGTACCGTCAATCAACTTACCAATTTTTACTATGGGACGTAACCAGGCAAACCTTGATGTGGCAAAGGCCGAACAAGAAATTGCGGTGGCGACGTACCAGCAAAAAATTCAAAATGCGTTTCGTGAAACTGCCGATGCATTAGCAGATAGAGAAGGCTACAAAGAGCAACTTGATGCCCTCGATATGCTAATTAGTTCGCGTCAGCTAACGTACGATTTATCAAAAATGCGTTACGAAAAAGGCGCTGATAGCTACCTACAGGTACTTGATGCACAGCGTACGTGGTACTCGGCTCAACAGCAGTTAATAACAGGTCAGCAGGCTTACCTTGCCAGCCAAATTAATTTGTATAAAGCTTTAGGTGGCGGCTGGAATATAGCTAAAACACCTGTGCAAGAGCAGTAAATGAAAGGTGTTGTTAAGTTAAGCTATGCAATGAGCTTACGCTGTATTAAGTATACGCTTAATACCGGAGTAGGGTTATGAGCACGAAAGCTAAAAGGCATATAGACCCAGCATTAGCACAAGCTAGGCGAGAGCAGGTGCTTAGTGCTGCCTCAGAGTGTTTTAAACGCAAGGGATACCATGGCGCAGGCATGGCCGAAATATCCCGTACTGCAGGCATGAGCGCTGGGCATATATATAACTACTTTGAAAGCAAAGAGGCAATAATTGAAAGTATTATTGCTAAAGACATGGAAGAAATGTTTTCTATCTTTCAGGAGTTTGAAGATCACCCAGGTGATGTTCTGCAAGCGCTTATAGATGGCTTAAACATTGGTGTACAAAGGCATATGGATACCGGTGCCTGTGTGGTTGATTTAGACATGATGGCGGAAGCGGGTCGCAATAGTAAAGTGGCCTCGCTTTTACGAGATATGGATACTCAAGCACGGGGGCGCATGCGTCAATTGCTCACCAGTGAACGTAGTGCACTTAAAGACACTGATGAACACGAACTTGAAAGCCGCATTAACGTTATTTTTTCGATGATGGCGGGGTTACTGCTTCGTAAGATGCTCTACCCTGAGCTCACCGAAGAAACGGTGTTAATCGCGCTAAGGCCTGCGATGAAAACCTTGCTCATGCCGTTTGATAAAACCAAGTAATAGAAAACTAAAAAGCGAGTCAAAAGGCTCGCTTTTTTAATGCTAAATACGCTCTATGCACCACAATAGTGCCATTGCAGCGATAGCAAGGGAGCCAATTGGCATCACCCATTTTATGTAAATAGGTTTATTGCGCATGGTTAGTAACACCGGTAGTGCAATACACAGTATACTCAGCTGCCCAAGCTCTACGCCTAAGTTAAACGCTAAAATGCTGAGCAATTGATAATCGCTCGAGAGCCCAAGCTCACCAAGTACACTGGCAAAGCCCATTCCATGTAACAAACCAAACGCAAAAGTAAGCCAGCCAAGGCGTAATATAACCGGCCATACATTGTTTACAGCCGCAAATAATACCGAGATTGCAATACCTAGCTCTACCCAGCGGCTACTTGGCGAAACAAGATTAAGAGCCGTAGCAGTAAGGGTAAGTGAATGCGCAAGGGTAAACGCAGTCACGATCCACGCAGTGTGCTTAATAATGTGCTTTTTACTTGCTATTGCCTGCCAGTGACTATCATTGCGTGTTAAAACGCAGGTTAAAAGTAGTGCAATTAAAAATAAAATATGGTCAATACCAATCCAAATATGTAACACGCCTTGATAAACATATTGGTTAAAAGTCGTTAAATAACTCGATTGCCCAGTGGTAAAAGTGTGTTGTTGCTCATCTATAGTGAAAACCCGCGAAACCTGATTTACATTTACAATAACTTTGTGGTTTGCGTCTTGGTTAAAAAAAGCGCGGTACGTTAACGTTACATCTGCATCAGTGTTACAGCTAAAAACTAGCGGTAACACTAAATATGCTTCATTAAAATGATTATCTAATTGGTAGTTATCGGTGATTGTTAATAGGCAAGTTTGCTCATTTTGTAAAACCAATAGAGTATTTTGGGCATAGCGATTAATAGCTGATTTTTGTGATTTTAATTCGCCCCAGCTTATTTGTGTGTCTTGGTTAACATCAAGCGCAATGTGCTGTTCTAAATCGCTAATATTTATTTGCCAGGTGCCTGTATATTGTTTTTCGTTGTCGGTATTATCCAGTGAAATATAGCTTGTGCTCAACTGATGTGCTTGCACACTAAAGTTGGCAAATACCGCAACTATAAATAAAACAAATAACGCGTTTATTTTACTCATAAAGAATCCCTAACCATCGTATTTGCTTGGCTTAGTAAGTGTTTATCTGTACTCATTTTTGCTTGCTGCCAATTTATATTTGCCCAGTATTGTGCCTTGGCTTGGTTTGCTTGTACATGAATATAGTAGTTAGCTAAGTCGTTGGCATGGAAGGTATCTTGGCGTTGTTCACGTAATTTTACGCGCTGTTGCATGAGCGGTTGCCACACCGTATTAGTGTGCATATTACTGCGTTTTTCAGCTATGGCTAACTTGAGCAAAATAGCGTCTTCAAGCGATGAGTGGCTATTGGCAAGTTTACCGAGTGTATTAAGCACTTTTTCAGGGTTGTTTTGCTGCAGTTGAATATCGGCCCACAGCACAATGAGGCTCACCGGGGCTGTGTTTAAATCAATATTATTTATATGCTGCTGCGCACGGGTGAATTTATTGAGTCTAAACGCCATTTCGCTGAGCACATGTTTTGTCGCTAAGCTGCTGTTTTTGTTTTGCGTAAGCTTAACTAACGCGTGATAACTTTCACTAAGTTTGCCCTGTTGGCTTTGTACATCTAGCACACACGTGCTGGCCGTTAATAGGCTGGTGTTACCAATTAATGCCACGCAATGGCGCTTAGCTTGTTCAAATTTGCCTTGTGTCATCAACATATTAGCGAGTAATAAATGGGTGTTTACATGATCTGGCTGGGTTTTTAATACGTTATTAGCAACGTCTATGGCACGCGAAAACGCATGCTCCTTTTGAAGTACCCGTGCATATAAATAACCGCTTTGTGCAGTTGCAGAAGCGGTATATAGGTTTTTTAAGCGTTTTTTTAATACACCTTGATAACGCTCTGTTTGGCCTATGTATTGGCTATTTAGCACCAGCGCAGTGAGTCGCTCAAGGGTTAAATTAGCACTTAATGTTGCATTGCTTGAGGCAATAATTGCGTTATCTTTTGGGGTAATTGGTTTTGCAAGCACGTTATTTACACACAGTGCAGCGCAAAAAACAAAGAGCATTTTTTTATAATGACTGCGCATTGTTTTATCCTCTTAAAAAAGCCATCCATGGCCATCAGCTTAATTTACTTACTGAGTTAGTTACCAGAAGCGCCCGATGAAATACCGCTTACGTCTGTGTCTGTATTGATAAAGACACGTCCGTTGGTAGATAGCGGTTGCGCAGTGGGGCTTTGGTTAAATGCATCGCTTGCAAATTGTGCAAAGTCCACTTGCAGTGCTTCAATGGTTATATTTACCGCTGCAGTCACTTGCTGGTTAACACCGTCTGATACACCAAACATAAAGCTGTCGCTACCGGTTGCTTCTTTGTTTGGGGTATAGGTAAAGCTGCCATCGCTATTTACTACAGCGTTACCTAATGTCGGCTGCGAAGTTAATGTGTATGTTAATGTATCGCCATCAGCATCGGTGGCCACTAACATGTCGTTAATTTCAACTTCTGTTTGTGTAATTAACATTGCATCACTAGCATTGGGCGCAGAATTTACAACCGGTGTTGGCTGTTTGTTATCATCATCACTGCTACACGCGCCTAGTGCCAAAGCGCATAACAATATACTGCTATGGGTAAGGTTTAAATTACGCATACGTTACTCCTTATTTAGAGCCTGCAAGTGGGGTGGCTAAGTATGGGAAAGTGGCATCCATCATGCTCGCATCAACTGGAGCACCATCAGTGAATGGTACTGTACCTACATCAGCATCCTCTGGTGTACATAGACCTAAGTCGGTGTCTTCACCATTTACAGGAATAGGGTGACATAAACGCCCCATTACCACGCGAAGTGCAATATCAACGACATCGTCACCTGGACGGCGCCCGTTTGGAAAACCTGCTAAATCATCACCGGCTACACCAAATGCAGACTGATCAGTTTGTGCTGTCGCTGCAATTGCAGTATTTAAACGTAGCATTTCTGATGGCGTTACGGTGGCTTGTTGGTTTACCCCTGCAAAACCAGTTAAAAATGCGGTGATTAAATCAGTACGTGGAAAGTTAGTTGGAGCAAGAGTTTCTAAATTAGCGCCAAGTGTGGTATTTACTGCATCTTTAAATAAAATATTTAACAGCTCTGGTAAAGACGGGTGCGAAACGTAATCTAAAAACTGTGCATCGTCTTTAGGGTGAGCCGTTGAGAAGGTATCTTTGTCTTTAATACCAATAACTAGCTCATTAACTAATGGATTACCTAAGCGTGAAACCTGCGTTAATGCACCGCCATTTACCGCGTTATCTGCAAATTTAGCGTTAGGGTTTAAAATGCGTGCTTGAGGTAGGCTTGCTGTTGTCCATGAACCAATTACGCCGTTGCCTTCACCTACAATACAGCTTTTAGGCATTTCAACTGCAATTGAGGTGACGTTTTTATCTACGAGGTCGTCATTCTCACTGCTTTGTGTAATCCCTCCAGGGAAACCACCGCCATCCCCAGCACCTGGCGCACTATCACCTTCAACGGGAACGTAATTTACTAAATCGAATGTTTTACCTAAGTTAACGACAAATGGGTCTTTGCGCTGACCAACAAATACTTTGGCCATACTGTCACAGCCTGGTACCGAAACTTGATAAACAAACTGATCTGCATAGGTTTGGTAATCAGCCATTGAACCAAATGTTTTGTCACCAATATAATCAAGCGGTTTATTAAACGTGGTTGAACTGGTGGTGGTATTACTTAATGCTGTACTGGTACCCGTGCGTTGTGGACCGCTTATCATGCTGAGTGTGTATGACTCGCTAAAATTAGCGGCGCTATCATCACCTGCTGCTACACCACCAACGTTTTTAAGAGGTACAGATACAGTACGCTGATTATCTTCTGGGCCAACGGTTAATTGCACGCCTTGATTATCGTTTGGCAGCATACTGGTAAAATTAAAAGCAAAGGTAATATCCTCAACTGCATCACCGTCGTTATCAATATGAATACTGTAGGTTGCATCTGGGTCCATAGCAAAGTAGTTAGGGCCGCCGTAGGCATCTTGTAGAGGAATATAATTGGCAATAAATGTAACGTAGTCGTCTCTGCCTGCTTCATAACTATTAAATACGTAAAAGTCGGTAGAGTCTAAGGTTGGAAAGCGGCTAATGTTCGGCGCTTCACGATGACTTGATGCCTCGCTAGAGGTGCTTACTAAGGTACTGCATACTACTACTGCGAGTATAGATGGAGTTAAAGCTTTCATGACTTTTTCCTTTAGTTTTGATTGGAGTCATAACTAATAACGAAGCAAAAAGCACAATGGATGCAAAAAAGTTAAATGTTTTTTTATTATTGTTAATAAAGGGGTGTTTAACGTTCAAGATTAAATTTTCAGCAGGCTGTTTTGCATTTAGATAAGGAAGTGATAAGAGAGTGATAAAGAGGCTGAAGCGGTTTGGTTTTATACTTATTACAGGGGGTGTATGAAATTAAAATAACGCAGCAGGTATTGAGCACACAATATGATAAGCATCGCACTGCGATTAAGCCTACTTTAGTTTAATCAAATATTAATGGTTACCCAAGGTAAATAAAAAGGTTGGCCAAACAAAGTTTGACCAACCAGTCGCGTTTATTTAGTTATAAAATAACTAAATCTGTCGTGTACAGTACTTGTGTTGGTAGGCCGTTTGGCGAGCCACCTAAAGGCTCTAAGCTAACAGCGAGTAGGGCAATGTCTTGTGCCTTAAAGCGCGTGCCTTTGAGTAACTGTTTTTCACCGTTTTTAGGCAGTAGACCCAACGAAATTGGCGTGTCTTGCCCTTTTAAAATCATCCACAGCTCGTAGTCTTTATCGGTTTGCGCAACGAGTTTATCACTGGCTTTAACCGATAATGTTTGCTCATCTACGTTAATAAACCACAGTGATTGCTTATCTTGATTTTGTACTAAAGCAATTTGTTGGCTGTATTGGGGCTGAGTTGTGGGCTGAATAACCAAAAATGCTAAGATAATACAGGCAGCTGTGGCTATAAATGACCAATTGCGCCATAGCGATGTAGCTGGTTTGATCACCGTTTTAACGGGTTGGTTGGTGTGTTCTAATGTATTTAAAATATTCTGCCACACTTGCGCGCTGGGTGTTTGAGGCGTAATTGCACTGGCTAAATCATTTAAATTTTGCTCCCACATTATAGTGGCTTCTCGGGCTTGCGGTAAGCTGAGCATTAAGCGTTGAAAACGTTTTCGTGCCAGGCCTTTTAAAGTACCTAATACATACTGCCCTGCTAAAGCATCAAGTAATTCTGGTTTATTATAATTCATAATGTTAAACACCTCTGCAACTGCTGCAAACCACGCCTGATCCAGCTTTTAACTGTGCCTAAGGGCGTTTCTATGTGATTGACTAACTCACCATGGCTTAGCCCTTTGTAATAGGCTAAATGAATGGCTTGTTTTTGTTGGGGATCAAGTTGCTCAATACAATTAACAAGTTTGGTTTGTTCGTCGTAACTAACATCGACTGCTTGTTCATCGTATTCATCATCACCCATTGCCTGCTCTTTTCTTACCTTGTGATAACGCAATGCATCTAAGCTGCGGTATCTCACAATGCTTATCATCCAGCTAATAACTGTGCCTTTAGATGAGTTGTACTCTGACGCGTTATGCCAAATTTTTATAAATGCCTCTTGCAGTACTTCTTCTGCGTGCGCGCGGTTTGACAGCATATTTAAACTAATCGCAAAAAGCTTTGCGCTTGTTTGCTGATACAAATCAGCAAACGCGGCTTTGTTACCCTGTGCTGTTTTACACAAAAGAGGAAGTAAATTGTCGTTTTCCATAAGGTTCCTGTTGTTTTTATTATTACCGAGGTGTGTTGGGCTTCGTGAATTAAAAATTGTTTTATTTGAGCGCAGCTTAATCGCTTTGAAATAGAGATTAAACAGGCTGTTATAAATTTAACCAATAAAGATAAACACACTCTCAATAAACGTGTGAAAAGAGTGATTGGATGCGAAAACTTTTAAGCTGACATTTATATTAGCTGCTGTACACATTGAAACAAGTTTTAAATATAAACAGTTACCTTTGAGTAGTGAGAAAAAATGACCGATTACTGTGTAAAAAGCGCCTAATATGCGAATACAGCTAAAGCTAGCTACTTTTATTTATTTTATATCAGTTACTTAGTGTTGTTTTTGTTCCTAAAAAACAACTTTTGTTGGCGTGTAAATTGCTACTACACTTATACACAGCTGTAAAAAAATGTGCCAAAACAGTAAAAATAAAGGAGAAAATATGTGGGCTGCAACGAGTTATTTAATTTTAGCGTTAATTTTTATATTTATAGGGTGGGAGGTTAACTCGGTATATTTTGCAGTGGTATTTTACTGGAGTGCATTGTCGTTAATTCTTGTCAGTGGTGCTTACATTTTTAATTTGGCGAAAATTTTTAGAAAGCGTGAAAATGGTGTCATCCCATTTTATATTCGCTGGGCATTTGTGCCTTTTTTACTGGGTGTTCAAATTTACAATGCGTATTCTCGCAAGCACGATAAAGTCCCTCCCATTCAAAAAATTAACGACCATTTATTTTTAGCATGCCGATTGTTCCCCTCTGATATAGATACGTTAAAAGAAAACGGCATAACGGCAATATTAGATGTAACGTGTGAGTTTGATGGCTTAGAATGGAGTTCTACACAAGAAAATATTAGCTATTTAAATATTCCGGTGCTTGATCATAGTGTGCCTACCCATTCGCAATTAAACCAAGCCATTAACTGGATACATCATCATATTAAAGAAGACCGCCGCGTGGTAGTTCACTGTGCACTGGGCAGAGGGCGTTCGGTATTTGTTATGGCAGCGTATTTACTGAGCCAAGATAAAAACGCCGATGTTCACCAAGTGCTCGCGCAAATAAAAGAAACCCGCGAAACCGCAAATCTTAATAAGCATCAGCTTCGTCATTTAGCAAAGCGACATAAAAAGGGCGAGCTAGTTATTAAAAACAAAGCCGTTATTATTGCAAACCCTGTGTCGGGTACCAAAATGTGGCAAGACAAAGAGCATTTAATAGTGGCTAGGTTGTCGGCGTATTATGATTTAGAAGTATTAACCACCACCAAAGAAATAGACGGTATTGAGCTTGCTAAACAAGCCATTAAAGATAAGCCAGATATAATAATTGCCTGTGGCGGCGATGGAACCGTGACAGAAGTAGCAAGTGTGTTGGTAAACACTCAGTGCAAGCTGGGTATTATCCCAATGGGCACAGCCAATGCATTAGCGCATGTGCTTATGGGGATTAGCTCTAAAATCATTCCTGTTGAGCAGGCCTGCGATCTTATTATTGATGGGCAAACCCAAACAATTGATACGGCCTATTGTAATGACGAGCTTATGCTGTTGTTAGCTGGGATTGGTTATGAGCAATCAATGGTAGAAAAAGCAGATAGAGACTCAAAAAACGAATCGGGTCAGCTTGCCTATTTAAGTGGTTTTTTTCAGGCATTTAGTGAGCAAAAAGCGCAAACCCTTTATGTCACTCTTGATGATAATCAAACGCAGGAAGTAAATACAAATAGTTTTATTGTGGCTAATGCTGCGCCATTTACTACGTTATTAGCCCAAGGAGGTGGTCAGCCCGATCACGAAGATGGCCTATTAGACATTAATTGGCTGCTACCTAGTGATGAAAACACCACTCGCGTGTTAAGCATTGCTGAACTTATGTTTAGTAGTATTACACAAACGCATTTAGCAATTAGCTCGCATCATACCAACGCTAAAAAAGTAACGATAACCGCAGACGAAGAAATTAAGTATGTACTCGATGGTGAAATTAAAACAGCGGATACGCTTACTATTACAGTTGACCCCGCCTCGTTAAATGTAATTAGTAAGGAGTTATAAAATACAAAATGCACGTATTTAACGTGCATTTTTGTGTGTTACTTTTTAATGCTTGGCCAAACAAACCCACTGCTGTCGCTTTGGCTGGCAGGTTTAGGGCGCTGAGCGCTTTTGGGTTTACGCAGCGGCTTGTTACTTAACGTATGTAAGTAGAGAGCTTCAACTTTATCGCGTGCCCAAGGGGTTTTACGTAAAAATTTTAAGCTTGATTTAATACTCGGTGAGTCGGTAAAACATTTAATGTTTACTTGCTCGCCCATGGCTTTAAACCCTAAG
Source organism: Pseudoalteromonas sp. CST2 (assembly GCF_028599385.1). NCBI lineage: Bacteria > Pseudomonadati > Pseudomonadota > Gammaproteobacteria > Alteromonadales > Pseudoalteromonadaceae > Pseudoalteromonas > Pseudoalteromonas sp. CST2. The sequence goes on along the minus strand of NZ_JAQREO010000003.1, from coordinate 408,854 downwards.
CGCTGCTCAAGCTCTACTAAAATTTGTTCTAACGTTACCCCATGAAGAGGATTTTTTGGTTGATTATCCATAGCCATACTACTTATTTAAACTGTGCGCATTGTAGCGTAAATCCTGTTTTAGCGCTAATTGACAGTAATGGTTTTAGGCTTTGTGGGATAAACAATATTGCCTTTTTTATCTAATTTTAGCCAAATTAGCTCACTGTTATTATGCTGTGGGTTATTAGCTGCGCACACTAAGGTAAAAGTATGTACTTGCACCAGCGCGCCTTCACTATAACGTTTGTTGTCGTACCAACAAATATCACCATTATTAATAATCTCATTAGCGTCAATAATAGAATGCGTTTTGACTGTTTTTGCATAACTGCTAGGGGCTAAAGTGAACGCTATTAAAAAAATAAATAAAACCATAATATGGCGCATGAGCGACCTCGAATTTTGATAGTTTAAAAATAGTACACACGATTAAAAAACATGCTAGGGTAAGTAATAGCGTTAAACAACACTGACTTAAACACACAATTATAAAAAGGTGAACACATGCAATTTAATCAAACAATGATAGATGAATTTACGTTATTAGCTAAATTTCCACGTGAGAGCAAAATGCAAGGGATCAAGTTACATTCGGATGCTGAACCAAATTTATTAAGCGCGGCACAAAGGTTGTTTGATAAAGGCGTGATAGACAGCCCAGATGGCGGCTATTTAACCGAACTGGGCCTTGATTTAATAGAGCACGTGAGTGTTATTCACTGCGCATTAAAAAGTTAAACTGCATCGCGCTGATTTTGCGGCGCGGCGTCACTAAAAGCGGGTAATGCATTACAACGTGCATAAATGGCTGCAATTTTTGGATACGCAGCCATATCTACATTAAAACGCAACGCATTAAATACCTGTGGCACTAAGCATATATCAGCGAGAGTGGGTGTATTGCCTACGCAAAACTCATTGTTTTCACTTAGCATCAATTCAATTTTTTCAAATCCAAGCTCTACCCAATGCCTATACCAGGCGGCTTTAGCTTGCTCGTCTACCTCCAATTCGTTGCTTAAATACTTTAGCACTCGTAAATTATTTACTGGGTGAATATCACATGCCACTGCATAGCTAATATTACGAATTTGCGCTTTTTGCCATGCAGTGCCATAAATTAACGGCGTTTGCGGATAGCTTTCATCTAACCACTCTAAAATAGCCAGTGATTGCGCTAATACGCCTTCGTCCGTTTCAAGAGCAGGAAGTAAACCTTGCACATTTTTATCTAAGTAAGGCTGCGCTAGCTGTTCAGATTTAAGTAAATTAACGAATTGCATATCATGCTCAATGCCTTTTAAATTAAGTGCTATGCGTACACGGTATGCGGCAGATGAGCGAAAGTAGCTGTATAGTTTCATTGTTATTATTCCTCGCCTGTAAAATGTTTTGTGATACTACGCCAGCACTGAGTGTAATGAGTTTGGCGCTCTTTTCCTTCAAGGGCATATTTAGTGGGCGATATTATGTAACGAGACTCGAACATAAAGGCCAACGTGTTCTCGTATTTTTGCGGTGCAAGCTCAGCGTTAGATGCTTTTTCGAATACCTCGGCTTCAGGCCCATGTGGCGACATACAATTATGCAAACTAGCGCCTCCTGGTACAAACCCGTGCTCTTTTGCATCGTAAACCCCTTCTATTAAGCCCATAAACTCACTCATAATATTGCGATGATAGTAAGGAGGTCTAAATGTATTCTCTGCCACCATCCAGCGCGGTGGAAAAATTACAAAATCTACATTTGCCATGCCTTCAGTGGCTGAAGGGGAGGTAAGTACAGTAAATATAGAAGGATCTGGGTGGTCAAAACTCACGGTATTAATAACATTAAAACGTGCTAAGTCGTATTTGTACGGTGCGCTGTTACCGGTCCAAGCAACTACATCAAAAGGCGAGTGTGTGATAGGGCAACTAAATAAATGACCGTTAAATTTAGTGACTAATTCAAAGCTACCTTCTTTATCTTCAAATGCAGCAACAGGGTATTTAAAGTCTCTGTCGTTGGCGTAGCCATTTGCCCCGACGGGGCCGCGCTCGGCAAGTTCAAATGCATGACCATAGTTTTCACAAATGTAGCCACGTGCGGTTTCATCAATTAAATCAACCGAAAATTTAATCCCGCGAGGAATGACGGCAATTTCCCCCGGCTTTACTGTGAGCTTTCCACATTCAGTGTGTAATAACAGTTCGCCATGCTGAGGCACAAACAACAGCTCACCATCGGCATTACAAAAATAACGCCCTTGCATAGAACTGTTAGCAACATAAACATGAATACCCATACCGGTTTGCCCATTGGCACTGCCATTTGCAGCCATTGTAATTAAGCCATCAATAAAATCAGTAGGCTTTGTGGGAATATCAATAGGGCTCCAGCGCATCATTGTAGGTGGCGTAATTGCTTCAGTTATAGGGGCTGTTCTTATTAGTGCGTTATCTATAGCGGTGTATTCACCTTGTACCACCGATGGACGAAGGCGGTACAGCCACGTGCGACGATTAGCGGCTCGCGGGGCGGTAAAGGCCGTGCTGCTAAATTGTTCGGTGTATAAATTGTATTTCACCTTTTGTGGGGTAAATTGCCCAATAGGCAGTGCACCGGGTAGCGCTTCGGTTTCAAACTCATTGCCAAAACCGCTCATGTAGTTTATTTCGCTGGCCATATTTAGATCCTGTGAGAGTGACATTGTTTTATCTTTCTAGGGCCTGTTTATCTTTCGAGGTTGAATTTGCAGCAGTCTGTTTGGGAATTAGGCAAGGCAGAGCCTATGCAGTGTGGTTGTTCCCCATAAATAGGCCATAACGTAGCATAAATGCCAAACAGGCGCTGCCCGAAGGGTTCTGCCTAGGGGCCATTTACTCTTTGTTGCTCGGTTTTTACTTAGCCCACTAGGTTACAAACCTCGCGCCGCGATTAAATGGCCCCTAGATTGAACAAATTTCAATCCTGAAAGGTCAACAGGCCATAATTAGTTTAAAGTACTCTCAAGTGAGAGTAATTTCAAATGGGCGCATGTTTTAGCCTGTAAATAAAAATGCACAGTTTTCACAGTGTGTAAATGCGATGAGAAAGTAATAATGGAAATAGATCTAGAACAGTTTTTGCCCTATCAGTTGAACCAAATGGCAAATCTCATAAGCGATGATTTTGCGCGTGTTTATCAGCAAAAATACAACTTAACCATCCCTCAATGGCGGGTGTTGGCAAACTTAGCACAATATGGCAAAAGCAATGCAAAAGATTTATGTACTCAGGCCAATATGGACAAGTCAACGGTTTCGCGAGTTATAAAATCATTGCTGCAAAGAGGGTATGTTGAAGCACAACTAAATCAGCAAGATAAGCGAGTGACGCAGGTTATGTTAAATGAGCAGGGCAATGCAATTTACAAGCTCATAGCACGTGATTCACAAAATTGGGAAGGGCAATTAGCTGAAAAATTTAGTAAGCAGCAACAAGTCCAATTGCTAAATTTACTAAAAGAGCTTAAAGGTGCCTTATAAAATCAATCCGCAATAATACTTAATCATTTTGAGGGGATAAATAGATCATTTAATTAAGCTGGTTGGTAAAAAAAAGCCCATCAAAAGATGGGCTTTAATTAGTCGTTTTTTACGCTAATGCGATTAGAAAGTGTAACGAACACCTACACGCATTTGCCATAATGACGCATCAGATTGTACTGATGTATTTGCGTTGTTTTCATTAAAGCCTGAGTAAACGTAACGGCCTTGCTCATCAATCGTGGTTTTGATCATGCTAGCGCCAACGAAAGGACCTTTTTTAAGTACGCCCCAATCATCGTTTAATAGGTTAGTTAAGTTATCAATTACGAAGAACGCTTCACCTTTATGGCCATCCATAAAGCCTGGTAATTCTTGAGTAACTTTAAAGTTAAATTTAACAAACCAATCTGAGTTTTCAGCATTACGGCCAGTGATTTCACCACGCTCTAAACCGTTAGACGCGATAAAGTCGTTAAACGCGTTAATTTCATCAGCGCTCATGTCGTAAACAACGTTAGGATCGTTTTCAAGTGGTACGTAAAGTAACTGACGACTACCGTTCCAGTTGCTATCCCCGAAGTTACGATCGCTACCATCAAACGTGTAGCTGTATGGTAAGCCTTTGTATGCTTCACCGTATAGGTTAAAGCGAGTAGCAAAACCATCTACAAATTCATGAGAGTAGCCAAGCGTCATAGTAAAACGATGTGGAATTTCGTAATCAGATGATGCAACACCTGGGTTACCAGGATCAGTTAGCGCAATGTTACCGTAGTTTGAGCCAGCAACAGAGCTTGTCATTGGGTTAACATCGTCTGAATCTGTGTACGCGTAACCAAAATTAACGCTTACGCCATTATCAAACATTTTGCTTACTGCTAATGAAATAACCGATGAATCACCGCTATCGCCACTTACATTTGTAAGAAGGTACTCACCAGAGCGGCCTTCAATAGACTCGTAAAGAGGGCGACCATCAAATGTAGTTTCGCCCGAATCCTGAAGTGCGATGTCACGCATTAAGGCAGCATCTTTCTTCTTAGAGTATAAGTAATCAAGTGAAATTACATACTCGTTTTCAGTTGTGTATGTTGCACCAATTGAGTATTTCCACTCTGAAGGAATTTCAAAATCTGGGTCAACAGCGTTTGTTGCTGAATCACCCGAGCCGATAACAGTGTTAGCAACTTCATCAAACATCTCTTGCGGTACTTCAAAACCAGGCGCGCCGCCATTTACGTTTGGCGTATTGAATAAATCAACTGGGCTGCGGAATGTACCGATGTTTGTAATACCATCGTTAGAGTAAGAATTAGATAACCACACATTTGGGTTACCACCAGAGAATAAGCCAACACCGGCGCGTACTTCTAATTCGTCTGTTGCATACCACTGGAAGCCAACACGTGGTTGAAGTAAATCAATACCATCGAACGTGCTTTGGTTACTAAAGCCGTAGCGGTCAGTAAAGTTTTGGTTGAAGTTAGGTACGTCATCACTTGTGTATTTATCGTAACGTAAACCAAACGTGATGTTTGCATCTAAGTCTGTAAATGCGTATTCATCTTGTACATAAAACGTATGCTGAGCGTATGAAAAGCTTGCAGCTGCATCGTTTGGATCGTTAGTCGCTGCAGCATTATTGTAGTAAACACGGTCAGCTAAGCCATCTTCAAAATCATCGATTGAATCAAAACGATATTCACCTTCAGTATGCTGTACGAATAAGTTAAATACGTCTAACTCTTCAAACTCATAACCAGCAGTAATTGTGTGTTGGTCAAGGTAGTAAGTACCCGCTACTTTAAATGTAGTGGTATCGTAATCTAAATCATTTGATTGACGAGAGTCATCTGGACCAATGTAAACCGTACCACCATCTTCTGTACGAATTTGCATTTCGCCAAAGCTGCTAGCAGCATCAAGTGACTGTACAGTTGCATCTAGTTCTGATTTACCAATACGAACTTCAGTTGAAAAGTCATCTGACCAATCTGAGTAAACAGAACCAATAATTGATGTGAATTCTGCACTTTGGTCGTAAAAGTGGTTAGATAATGAAACACGGCTAGAACCAGTATCAGACTGTGAAACCGTATTACCATCGTTGTAGTTATAGATTAAGTTTGCACGGTGATCTTCGTTGATGTTCCAATCTAATTTAACTAAGATTTTTTCATCTTCAACCGGCATACTTGAAGGCATACCGCCAACGTCATAACCATATACAGATTGAGCTACACTTGTAATACGAGCAATATCATCTGCAGTTACACTGCCGCTGCTTAAACCGTCGTAGTTAAATTGTTGAACACCTTCAAGTTTTTCATATGAAGTGAATAAAAATAGTTTATCTTCGATTAACGGTAAGCCAACGTTAAAGCCATAACGTTTTTCGGTGTAGTTACCGTTATCAACGTCTTCGCCTTCAATTTCGTCGCCTTTGAATGAATCACTTGTGAAATCGTAGAAGATGCCACCGTGAACTTCATTACCACCAGATTTTGTTACCGCATTAATGTTACATGAGGTAAAACCACCGTACTGTACGTCAAATGGTGCTAGCTCAGCTGAAACTTGCTCAATTGAATCAAACGAGAAAGGGGCACGAATAGTAGGGTAACCGTTAGAGCTTAAACCAAAGTTATCGTTCATACGAACGCCATCTAGCGTTAAGCTGTTGTAACGAGGGTTACCACCACCACAGTTGATTGACCCGCGGCTATCATCAATTGTGATACGCGGGTCAATACGAATGATATCTTTTAAATCACGGTTAATAGCAGGCGTGTTTTCAAGATCAGTTAAAGTAAATGTAGACGCTGGGCCAGTACCACCAGACATAGAGCTGATAGGTGCACCTGTTACTACAATTTGCTCCATGCTTGATTGTGGCTCAAGTGCAGCATTTACTGGGTAATCGTTACCAATGTTTAGGATAATGTTATTAAATTCTTGATCAGCATAAACATCAGAATCAACGATTACCTTGTAAGGACCACCAACACGAAGGCCTTTAGCAGTAAAGTAACCTGCATCGTTTGCTTCTGTTGTTTTAACTGAGCCAGACGGTACGTGTAAAATTGTTATTTTGGTACCTGGAGCTGGGTTACCGTTTGGACCGGTAATTTGACCCTTAATCGCAGAGGTTGTTTCGTTGGCGAATGCAGCGCCACTTACACTTACACACGCAGCGATAGCAAGTGAGAGTGCTGTTTTTTGAAGTTTAGTCTTCATTTTCATTTCCCGTGAAAGTTATAATTAAATTGTTATTTTAAGTAGTATAAAGTCAGCAGTGTTGTTGAATTTATACTCTTGTAATATGCAAAATTAATTTGCACAATTTATACTTGTATACTTAACTAAATTTGGATTAATTACTTATTGTTATGTTACCGTCGTTATGTGACAGTATTATGAAATGCAAACTTTATAATTCCTTTTACAATTAATTATTTACATTTTGTAACTAATACATTTTTAGCTGTATTATTTTAGCTATACTCCAGACCGTGTATAAACATAAATTAATTCCCGTGTGTAGGTTTTTTATTTATAGGTTGATTGTTATTTTGTCGTTATTTTTAATTTTTTATTGTCATCTGACGAATCAAATAAATAGTTCAATACACCCGCAAGCCTAACGCCTGCTTTTTGCAAGCGCTGCTTAACAAGCGGATTGTATTTGAAAACATAACTATAGCTCACTTCATCACTGGTTGAGGTATAAATATCTTCGGCCAGTTTGTGAGATTCCATCAGCCAAGTAGTAGGGCTGCTGTTTAAGTATGTTTTAATTAATGCTGCATCGTCGGTATCTATAAACTTAGCGTATTCAGTGTAAGCTAAGTTTTCATTTTCTATTAATCCAGTGTCCCAAAGGCTATGCAAATTGGTTTCGTTGTCAAAAAAATCAACTTTAATTAAATTGCCGCCTCTATCTTCACTTCGCCCAGCATGAAATGGTTGATGGCTGTCGCCAACCAAGTGAACTAAAAACTTTAAAGCAAACTGTTTTTCATTAAGGGAAGAGGTAGATGACTGAAGTGTATTAATAGAGAAGTAAATACCTTCTAGAATATTTGTTACATCGTCTTTGCTGTGTGTATGTGCGTGATTTAGAGAAAGTGTTTTATTTTTAGGAAGGTTTATGTAGTGCCAGCGTGAAGATTTTTTACGCCAAAATAGTTCAGGACTAGATCGCATTTCATCTGCCCAAGTAGAAATTTGAGCTAGGGATTGTCCTTCTAATAGTGGCAACAGGTTATGCACTGTTTCATCACTCAAATGTTGCTCAGCAATATGCCCAACAATTCGATGACCATTTTGACCCCACGCATACGCTTTAGAAGTTGTAAAAACAGCACCAATTATTAACGTTGTTGCTACGAGAGTAGCAATTTTAATGCGCATCAATGTTTCCTGCATTTATTTTTATTCACCTATTAGCTGGTGTAAACATTGTGATTGTTTTTGCTAAATATAGAAAGGAGTCAAGAGTATTCATTATTTCTTATTCATAATCTCATTAAATCAATAAGTTATCTTTGATAGGTAAAATTACTTGTTGTAATAAGTAAATAATATTGTTCAAATAAAGCCTTAGTGTTGTTAGGTACATCTTATTGTTGGGGTTTGGAAAGGTCATGTTACATAAACTGTCGTTTGTTACACTTTTGTTTCTGGTTATGGTTGCTGCATGGTCTGTTGGAAAGGTGAGCGTTAAAAGTGATGAAATAAATTTTCCAGAACTAATAAAAACGTCAACACAATGTTATACAACAGCCAGTGAAAACAAAAATCAGCTTATTGTATTTACGCCATCGCAAAGCGTGGCAGAGAAGCTTACAGAGTCTCTATGCCTTGATACCGTGGTAACGAAACAATACGGTTCAGTTAAAGGTTACTGGGGTGACAGTACAACGGAAAGCTTCGATTTTGTCGGCAAAGGAATTGCAGACCTCGTACTTGCAAAAAATAATATAATGGATGCCTTTAATGCAGAGCTAACTTATAACTATCAATCTGTGGTGGGCTTTTCTGATTACACCGCATTTTTTATCTCCTCAAAAGAAAAACCACGCTTAACAAAACAATACTTTTTAGATAAGCGTATAGGCTTATTAGATTACCCTACAAGCCGCTCTGGCCATATACTTCCAAAGAAAATGTTTAAAGATTTAAATATCAACTTAGCCAATCTAGATATTACTTACGCCAGTTCGCACAGCGAGCTTCGTGACTTATTAGCTAATGGGCAGGTCGATATTATTGCGTCTTTTTGGAAAGAAAGTGATGCTGCTCGTTTTTCAAAAAATTATATAACCCCTTTAAGTAATAAAATTTCAGGTTCGCGCTGGTATCTAAAAATGCAGCAAAACAATACAGACCTTTTATGTGCTGTACAGCGTCATATTCTTGATATGTCAAAGGAGCAGACACTGAGTTATTACAAAGAGGCGCAATCGTATTGGGATTGCAGTTCAGAGCAGGTAACAGCTAAAGATGAGAGCGTTAAAAATGGATAAGTATAAATATGTTTTTTTTGGCTGCGCTGTTTTTATTATTAACTGTTTAGTGTTTTATGTGTCTGTAATTAATGAGCAGAGTGACGCTATTAAACGCCAAATTATTGAAACCGAAAGACAAGTTGCGCTGGATTTACCGTTAATTGCGCTCTCTAATGAGCTTTTAAAGCACTCGGGTAACCAACATGCAGTGCAAGACTACTTATTAAAGCTCAACGGCTATTTAGACAATAACCTTCGCTTAGTTAAAATTGTGCCAAAATCTGCTAAGCCTTTAACTTTAAAGCCAAACCAGTTTGTAAGAACACTCAAGTCGAGCACTACCCATGTCTCTTTAGTGTTTGAGAAAAACGCACAGTTTTGGTCAGAAAACAGGTTTTTAATTTGTTTGTTATTTTTGGTTTTGAGTATTTTATTTAGCAAATGGCTGAAGTCTATTATAGGTATGCCTGTAGATGCAAAAGGCCCATCACTGAATGCTGGTACCGACTTAGGAAAACCAAAAGAGCTGGCATTGATCATTGATTTAAACACTAAAACACTCAGTAATAGTTATATGCCTGAGGCTACAGTGTGTTTAGCTAACAAACCGTTATGCTTTTATTTAGCATTAATAGAGTTTTGTCGTGATAATAAAGATGTTGTGCTAAATCAAAATAAATACGTGCCAGATGAGCTTATAGAGCTTGCTAATAAGTACTTTTATAGGTTGATTGAGCTTGGACATACTATACGCAAGCGGCCAAATTTTAATAGCAGCTTAGAAAAAACACTCAGTGAGATTCGTGCAGCCCTAGACGAAGTCTTAAACGAACACCCTGATATGAAAGACATTTATTATCCGCCTAAAGCATATGGCGAGGGCTCCCGCTCACGTTTACACAGTTACGGTTTAATAAATATTGCAAAGGGAAACATAGAAATAAAAGGAAAGTAGTCAGCTACTTTCCTTAAACATTATCTTTTAATAACGTTTTGTTATTTAGGTGAAAACTGCGCAGCTTTAAGTGGACTATTTTGCGAGACAAAGGTTTTAAGTGCCTGGGCATCGGTTTCATCTGTGCTCACAAACCCTTTAAGTTTATTAATAGCAGGGTAACCGTCACCACCTGATGCGTTATAGCTATTTAAACTCATACGGTAAGTTTTATTTTCATCAAGTGGCTTACCATCAATGAGTACACTGACTAATTTGCCATTTTTACGGGTAAACGCTAATTTGTGATATTGCAAATAAGCACCTGCATCCACTGGGAAGCTGGTCACTGTTTCTAAGTAGTTCCATAAATCACGCCCATGCCAGTCCATGTAAGTAATGCGGTTTTTAAACGGGTGTACTTTTAAAATATCTTTATAGCTAATATCGCCAGCTTCAATAGAGCTTCTTATTCCGCCACCACTAATAAGGCCAAAGTCGGCGCCAACTACATTCATTTGTGCCTGTATAATCACACGCGCTAAATTAGTTTGTTGGTAACGTACCTTGTTTCTATCGCCCTCTAAACGCGCATCAACACTGCCAATTTTACCTGCAATTTGTTTTTCGCCTTTTGCTTGGTAACTTGCTAAAAATGCTTCTAGGGTCGGATCGGGTTTAATGTATTCGTTGGCTAATACTTGTTTACTAGACCCATCGGCTTGAATTTCATCAACATATAAATTAACTGGCAGCAATTTATAATCGAGTAAGGTGAGCTTTTCGTTCTCTAGCTTAAACTCTGCCTTACCCACATACTTGCCCCACTCATGTGCTTGCATAATCCATGTGCCGTTTTGCTGATCGGGCTTACACGCAAGACCGGGTTTAAAGTTATCATCATTTTTATTTTTAGCTGCCATACAAACCGGCTCTTGCGAGTGACCACCAATAATCATATCTAAGGTATTAGCGGGTAAAGAGCGGGCAAGTGTGACATCGCCCGGAGCATTAATCCCAAAGTTTGCATCTACATAATGGCCCATGTGAGTAAGTGCAATAGTGATATCGGGGTTGTATTGCTCCTTAATTTTTTTAGCGAGAGCTGCCGTCACATCAACAGGGTCTTTAAATTCTAAATGGCCAATATATTGTGGGTTAGCTATTTTAGCGGTGTCTGTAGTGGTAAGTCCTATAACCGCAATTTTTAAGTCCCCCTTTTCAAAAATTTTATAGCCTTGAAATGCGCTTTCCCCAGTTGCTTTGTCAAAAATATTTGCAGACAGTAAAGGAAAGGTAGCCCATTGCTGCTGCTTAGTTAAAACGCTCAGTGGGTTATCAAATTCATGGTTACCAATTGCCATGGCGTCGTAACCGAGTAACGACATCCCCTTAAAATCAGGCTCTGCGTGTTGTAAGTCTGACTCAGGTATACCGGTGTTAATATCACCGCCAGAAAGCAGCAATACTGCATGGCCTTGCTGTTGAGCTTTGTTACGTAAAGCGTCAATTAGCGTTTTACGCGCTGCCATACCATATTCACCTTTTTCGTTATGCCAAAAGCGCCCGTGATTATCGTTAGTATGTAATACCGTAATATACTGTGGGGCAGTGGAGGTGTTTAAAGGTGAGCTTGTACAACCTATAACAGATAAAATAACTGAAAATAAAATAATTATACGCATGAAATACCCATTTATTATGGTGTGCTTAATTTATTAGGCGGTTAGTTTAAACTAATTTAGCGATAAATAACGTACTTATTTTATACTTTTTTATATTCGAGTTTTAAAAGTAATATTAAATTATTAAATGCTTTTACACAAAGCGAATACAGCGAGTGTTATTTAAAAGAATATGTAATGAAGTGTAACTAAAAGGGTGTTAATTGTAGTTGTGCCTTCTAAATGCTTTTCCTTGGCGTATAGTGTGAATTAGTATTAACACTTAATTTAAATAAAAATAACAAAAAGGACTCATGATGAAAAAGTGCCTGATTGGCTCACTACTTGCATTTTCGTGCTTTACTAGCCAAGCCACTATTGTTGAAATGCAAACTTCGCACGGGGTGATAGAGCTTAACTTGTTTGATCAACAAGCCCCCAATACGGTTGCTAACTTTTTAAGTTATATTGAAGATGACGCATATAACCAAACCGTAATACACCGCTCAGTCAGCGACTTTGTAATACAAGGCGGTGGCTTTACATTTACCGACGAATTAGTGCCAATAACCACCAAGCCTACTGTTGTTAATGAGCCTGTTTTATCTAATGTGAAGGGCACAATCGCGATGGCTAAATTAGCCAACGATGAAAACAGCGCAACGAGCCAGTGGTTTTTTAATATGGTTGATAATAGCGAAGCGCTTGATACCCAAAATGGCGGTTTTACAGTATTTGGGCAAATTACAGCGCAAAGCCAAGCTACGCTCGATAATATTGCTGGATTGGTACACTGCGGCGATATCCCATTGGTTGATATAACCAGTGAACAATGCTCAAGTAGCGATGTCGCTCTGAGCAGCGCTAACTTTGTAACTATTAATAGTGTGGTGGTATTAGATGACGACCCGCTTTCATCTGCCAACTTAAACCCAACAGCCAATACATTAATAAGCCAAGACGATTCATCAGCAGAGGCTGGCTCATCAAGCAGTTCGGGTGGGAGTATGGGTGTTGGTTTTTGCTTAATTGCACTGCTTGGTGTGGGTAAACGCTTAAAACGCGCTAAATACTAATTATGTGTTAAACAGTAAATAAAAAAGCGGCTAATTAAGCCGCTTTTACTAAAATGCTAAAATTCGCCAAACAATCGCGAGCCATAAAGCAAACACACTGGCGCAGCCTAGTAAAAAAACATTAAAGCGCATTCTTACATTATTACTGCCAATATGAACAACCGTATGCACAATACGCGAAATAACAAATAAGCACGCAAGCGCAGTAATTAAGTAGCTAGCGCTGTTAAGTTGCAATGCAACAATACAACCGATATAAAAAAGCACTGGTATTTCAAACTGATTGGTAAAGTTTCTATCAGCTACGCGTACGGTATCGCCTGCGTTATCAAGGCGCATGGTTTTAAAATCGCTCAACTGTAATTGTTTGTTTTTTGCAGCAGCAAAGCGTCGCTTACCCATAATTAACATTACAACGAGCGATAACGTTACTTGTGCAAACATGGCAAGTATTATTATTTTTTCCATCCTATTTCCTTCGTTATTATTTTACTGACTTTAAGTATGCAGGTGTTTTTCACAATGTGTTACATAAATTAGTATTATTTTGTGGTAAACCCTTAATTGTTAGTGTTAATTTAGCTCTATTACGTTGTTTTGAGCGCATCCTAAGCGCAATTTTAATGGAAAAACATAATGAAAAAAATTCTTGGTTTTAGCGTCATCGCTTTAGCAGTTTTAAGTGGCTGTACTAATACATCATCTACCTCATCGGTTGCTAGTTCTTCGCAAAGCTCCTTACTTTCAGACACATTAGTTGTTAGCCCAAATGATACGCGCGAATATAAAACCCTTACCCTCGAAAACGAAATAGAAGTTATTTTAGTCTCTGATCCAAGCGCTGAAAAATCAGCAGCCTCGCTAAGTGTAGGCGTAGGCTTACTACACGACCCTATGTTGCAGCAAGGTATGGCACATTACTTAGAGCATATGCTTTTTTTAGGCACAGAGCGCTACCCCGATACAAAAGGCTACTCTGACTTTATGACCAAAAATGGCGGGGTAAATAATGCGTATACCTGGCTCGATATTACCAACTACATGTTTAAAATTAATAACGATGCCTTTGATGAAGCGCTAGACCGTTTTGCTGATTTTTTTAAAGCCCCTAAGCTGTATCCTGAATATACAGATAAAGAAAAAAACGCTGTAAATGCCGAGTGGTCAATGCGCCGCGAAATGGACTTTTTTGGCCAGTTTAAACTTGCCCGTAAAATGATGGGTGATCACCCGGCAAATCGCTTTTTAATTGGTAACCTAGAAACGCTAGGAGACAAAGAAGGCAGTCAATTACACAAAGAAACGGTCGACTTTTACAATAAATACTATTCATCTAACATCATGAAAGTGGCGCTTATTTCAAATTTGCCAATTGAGCAAATGGAGCAAAAAGCAAAAACTTATTTTGCCGATATCGAAAATAAACACATTGAAAAGCCAACCGTTACTGCAGAGCTTGATTTTGATAAAGCCGGTGGCAAAAAAGTATATTACTCACCTAATGAAGACGTAAAACAGCTGCAACTTGAGTTTACTATTAATAACAACAGCAGCGACTTTGCGGTTAAACCTAACCGTTATGTCAGTTATTTATTAAGTAATGAGATGCCAGGTAGCCCGGCACAATTACTACGCGACAAAGGCTGGGTATCGCAATTAACAGTGTCTCCTTCTCCTAGTCAGTATGGCAATTACGGCGCGCTTACTATTTCGCTAGAATTAACCGATGAAGGCATGAAAAACCGCGAAACAATTGTCGCAACTATTATGCAATACATTGAACTGATTAAAAAAGAAGGTGTAGATGCTAAGTACTTTAATGAAATTCGTACATCACTTAGCAATCAATTTAAGTTTTTAGAAAAAGGCGATGAGTTTAGCTATGTCAGCTCGCTAACTGGTAGCATGCAAGATTACCCATTAAATCATGCCATTGATGCGCCTTACTATTATGCCAAATTTGACGCAGAGGCGATAAACGAGGTACTTAAACAATTAAATGCCGATACGCTGCGCGTTTGGTATATTTCGCAACAAGAAGAAACCGACTCGCAACTGCATTTTTATGATGGTAAATACCGCATAGAAGATATTAGCGATGCCGAAATTGCTAGTTGGAAAACATCAAGCGAGTTTAAGCTTGCTTTACCAAGTGTAAATAACTTACTACCTGAAAGCTTCGCTATTAAAACAGCTGAGTGTAAAGAGCAAAAACACCCTGAACTGGCTTACGATAAAAACGGCGTAAAAGTATGGCGCCAAGCAAGCCAAAAATTTGCTGCCCAGCCAAAGGGGTTGGTTGAGGTATATATTAATACCCAACCAGGCTTAAATGATATTAATGCTGAAGTACTTTACTCAGTATGGGCCGACTTATATAACATACAACAAAGCCAACTAAGCACCGAAGCCGCCATTGCCGGCATGAGTGTAAACCTTGCGCCAAGTAATGGTTTAGTTTTATCAATGAGTGGCTTTACCGATAAGCAAGATGTACTTTTAAAACAAGCGCTAAGCGGGTTAAAAGCCGACGTAACGGCACAAGCATTTACCCAAGCAATTGATCGCTACAAACGTGGCTTGTTAAATCAGCAAAAGCAATTTCCGTATGCACAAGCATTTGGCGCCTACTCAAAACTTATCCGCACAGGCAGCTTTGATACACAGGCACTGATAAAAGCGGCAGAATCGTTAAGCGTTGCCGATTTAAACAAGCTAAAAACAGCCACATTTGCCACCAACGATTTACGTGTATTTAGCTACGGTAATTACAACCAACAAGATATAGAATCGATAGCCACTGAGTTAAGTGCCACTTTACCAAGCAATCATACATCGAGTGAGTTTGCACGTAGTAAAGCATGGTTACCACAGCCGGGCGAAACGAGAGTATTGCAAAAAGATATTGATGTTGCCGATGTGGCAGTTGTTGATATGACCGTTCACCCAGTGCCAGGATATAAACAAAAAGCGCAAGCTGCGGTGTTACAAAGCCACTTTAGAACCATTGCATTTGATAAAATGCGTACCGAAGAGCAACTTGCATACGCCGTAGGCGCGCTGGCTCGCCCAATAGAGGATTACTCGGCAATTGGCTTGTTTATTCAAACACCTGTTAAAGGGCCAAAAGAAATACAGGCACGTTTTGATCAATTCAAAAAAGAGTACGCGGTAGAGCTTGATAATATGAGCTTAGATACTTTTGCTCAACTTAAAAATGCCACGCTTGTATCACTAAAAGAGCAGCCTAAAAACCTAAGCGGTGAAATGGGGCCACTTATTACCGATTGGTATCGTGAAAACTTTAACTTTGACTCTAAGCAAAAGCTAATTGATGAAGTTGAAAAAGTAACGCTTGAAGATATTAAGCAGTACTACAAACAAACTATGTTAAACCCACAAGCCGCACGTTTAAATGTGCAGTTACGTGGTACTAAGTTTGTAGAAAGCGACTTTGCTGATTTACCAAATCAAATCAAAATTCAATCGCTTGAAACCTATTACAATGGTATTAAATTACAAAAATAAGCTATATATATTTATACAGCTAAATAATACCAATCCGCTTAATTAAGTATTATTGTGGATTGGTAAAACACCCCAATGTAGACTACATTGGGGTGTTTTATTTGTATTAACTTAATTTATGCCATAACAATAAAGCCGACAACGGCAAGTGCCGCGGCAATTAATGTATAAGGCAGTTGTGTTACTGCATGGCTCATTAAATTACAGCCAGAGCCTTGTGCTGCAAGTACGGTAGAGTCTGAGTAAAAACAGGCTTGGCTTCCAAATGATGAGGCCGATAACAACGCGCCAATAACCAGTGGAATATTTGCGTCAACGGCAGTTGCCAGTGGCATAACTATTGGGATCGACACAGCAAAAATACCCCAACTAGAGCCTGTAGCAAACGCTAACACTGCCATAGCAATAAATACCACCGCCGGTAAGTATTGGGCAGTCATGTACGGGCTCAAACTACCGATCACAAACTGCGCTAAGCCAATTAAGTCGCACACATCTTTAAATATAAATGCTGCTATTACAGTGCCAATAGCCGGTATCATGCTTTTAAAGCCATCAAGCATGCGCTCTACCATTTCGCTAAAGCTCATTAATTTTTGTAGTGCATAAAAAGGAAGCGTTACCGCCATAGTTGCCAATAAGCCTTTATATACATCTATTTCAAAGTAAACTGTAAAGGCTACTAGTAAAATTATAGGTAACAAAAAGTTGTGCAATTTTCCTTTAGGGTCGGCATCTTCAAAGCTTTCTTCTACTGCTTTTACAGCGTATTCGTCGGCTGTCTGAATATCACTAAATTGCGCAGGGTCTACAGTGGCCTGCTCAACGTGCGCTAACCTTTCGGCTTTTTTCATAGGCCCAATAGCAGGTATTACACCCAGTACCACTAACAAAACAACCAATACTGCAAACCAAGCGTAAAACATATAAGGAATGGCTTGAATATAAACCGCAATGCCTTTGCCTTCCTCGGCAATGCCGTTATCGACTAACAAGCCGCCAAAAAATACCGCCCAAGTCGATAAAGGGACAAGTACGCAAATAGGAGCCGCTGTTGAATCTACAACGTAGGCGAGCATTTCTCGGCTAACTTTAAATTTATCGGTAATGCGTTTCATCGTTTCGCCAACGGTAAGCGCATTTAAATAGTCATCAATAAAAATAACCACACCTAAACAAAAGGTCATAAATAAAGAAGAGCGTTTACCTTTAGTGTATTTTAGCGCTAATTTGCCAAACGCCGACGCACCGCCAGTGCGCACTAATAAAGCGATTAAAGCGCCAAAGCCTCCGCACACGAGTATTAACCAACCTATGGTTTCGTCGGTCATTACTTTAAGTGATGTGCTGGCAAAGTTAGCAAGCACCTGAGCTGGGTCGGCTATTACTAAGCCAACTAAAGCGCCAATAAGTAAAGATAAAATAGGGCGGCGTAAAACAACAGCCAATACCACAACCACCGCTGGTGGCAGTAAACTTAATGCAGAAGGTTCAAGCATTTAAAGATTCACAAAATTAAAAGCATATTTAAATAATAAATTGCTTAACAAAAACAAAGCAGGTAATAGTTATTACGTGCCAAGTCACTGCTTTTGCCGCGTAGGGTGCTTTGCTGTTATGTTAAATTAATAGCGAAAGGGAAGCGCGTTGGCTTTGGCGCCAGACGGTGCAAGAGAAGCATGCCGCTATTGTTGTGCCTGTAAAAACATCGGCGCAAAAATAATCCGGTTTTGTATTTCAGTCAATAAAAATTTACGTACAAAATAACTTTTTATAGGAGATAACGTGGAGGCCGTATTTAAAACCCAACGTTTATTATTACGCTATGCAAATGAGCACGATGCAGCCATGTTACTTACTTTGGTGAATCAGCCAAATTTTATAAAATATATTGGCGATAAAGCCATTTATACGCACAGCGATGCCAAGCGCTACATTGAGCAATCGTTTAGGGCAGCCCATAAACACCAAGGGTTTGGCCCTTATATTATTACTTTACACAATGGTGAAGTAGTAGGAGTTGTGGGTTTTTATAAACGCGATGTACTGCAACTGCCAGATTTAGGTTTTGCCTTGTTAACCCGTTATGAGAAAAACGGTTATATTTTTGAAGCGGCCAAAGCGCTATTACAAAATAGGCACACACTTGGGATAAAACAGGTCAGTGCTATCTGCGCAGCTAATAACACCGCATCTCAGTGTGTATTATTAAAGTTAGGTTTTAATAGGGTAGACAAGGCGGTTATTAATAATGATAAAACCGCCGTAATTATATATGGTTATTAAAGTCGCGCTTGCTCTATGGCTTTTGCTACGCTTAGGTTTATGTTTTGCCAAGTTTGCTCAAGGGTAGCCACTAAGCCATCGTAACCATCATCTTCTATTGGAACTACATGCGAAAAATTATGCACACTAATTAGGCGGCGGCCGGTTTCTGGGTGGGTGTAATATAAGCGCCACAGGCCAGAAATATCAGCGTTGCCTTGCATATCACCATTAAAGTGGTGCACTTCATATTCAAGCTCGTAAAACGTTTGCTGATCAAGCTCGGTAATTACCGGTAAGCCCTTAATGACCATCCAATTAGGCATTGCATTAAAAAGGGTTTGTTGCGCTGTAGCGGTTAGCATCACATCGGGCGATTCACCCCATAGGTTGTAATTTGCCGCATGAATTTGGTTGCTATCAATTTTCATTGCTATGCCCAAATTATTTAAAGCGCCTCTAAGGGCCACGGTTTGCACTCTTAATTGGGCATCAGTTTCTTTTACATGGCGTGATGATGAAGCAATGGGTTGTTCAAACTGATAATACTGCGTTGCGGTTTGAATTGACGCACTGCACCCTGCAAGGGTAATTAACACGGTTATGGCTAAAAATAAGTGTTTCATTATTGCTTCCTTGGTTGTGGATCAGCAGGGAGTGCTTTATCAAAAATAAACATATTAGGTTGTTCGTTTAAACCCCGTGTAAGCGGCTGAATTTCTTCACTTAAGCGTTTAAATTCAAGCAAGGTTTGCTGTAATTGATGATGAAACTCAGAGCCGGCCTGATAACTTGCCATGGTTTTATCAAATTGACGCATGGTCACTTCAAACTGCTCCATACTTTTGGTCATTTTATCAAAGTTACGGTTAAAGTCGCCGGGTAAGTTTTGGGTATCTTTTTGGCTTAATAAAGCACGCATTTCGTTAGCAAGCGCTTGGTAGTCGCTAAATGTAGCCTGCATTTGCGCTAGGCTGTCTTCAATTTTTAAATCGTTTACCTTGTTAAGCACATCCGAGACCTGATCGGCAAGCACCGTAATGCCGCTAGAAATACTCGGAAATACATCATATTGGGCAAGTTTTGCTAAATGCGCTTTTGGTGCGTCGGGGTATATATCAAAATCTACATACACTGCGCCAGTTAAAAGGTTGCCGGGTTTTAAAGAGGCGCGCATACCATTTTTTATCCAGCCGGTTAGGCTACTTTGCCAAAACTCTTTGGCCGCTGCGCTATCGTGATATAAACGACCATACTCTATTTTAATCAGTACCGGCACCGCTGTATTATGGTTTTTAAAATGTGCAGGTTTGCCATTAACAATAACGTTAGCGGGGGCTTCTACTACGGTACCAATTCGGGTGCCGCGATATTCCACAGGCGCGCCGGATCTTAGGCCACGTATAGATTGTTCAAAATCAATAATGTAGTAATCAAAGTCGTAAAAGCGCTCTTCTAGTGCTTCTTTGTAGCTTTGGCTTAGCGAAAAATTGTGGCCGTCTTGGGCTAAGTCGCCTGGGGCTTGTTGCTCTGGTAAGCCAACCGAAATACCGCCTTTGAGGAGTTTACTTAATGAGCCGGTACTTATATTAATACCATCGGCCGACAAATCTATTTCAATGCCGGCATTAACCCAAAATATAGAGTTAAGCGTTATGAGGTTTTGATAGGGTTCGTTAATAAAAATACCGTACTTCATTGCTTGGTTTTGCCAGTCAAAAGTAGCGGTTTCTATTTGGCCTATTTTGTAGTTTTTAAAAAATATCCCAGTGCTTACCTCCAGTACTTCAGCGTTGTAGCTGAGTAACTGAAAACGCCCACCTTTTACATCTTTACCAATAAGGGCTGGCTCGTCTTGTAATACAAAACGCTCTTTTAGTTTTTTACTCTCCCCCGGTGAAAACTCTAAATAAACACCCGACAAAAGCGTACTCATACCACTAATGCCAGTTTCGTCTATACGAGGTTTAACAACCCAAATTTTGGCATCGTCGGTGAGGAGCTCATTATAGTTTTTGTCTATTTGTGCGCGGGCAATAACGCTATCTTGCGAGTCAGAAAGGCGTATAGCATCAATTTGACCGATTTTAACACTGCGCACTTTTATTTCTGTTTTACCTGCAATAATGCCCTCTGCGTGGGGCATTTTTATATAAATAGTAGGGCCTACATTTGCTTGGTATTGATACAACATCCATATACCAACTAATAAGGCTATCAGTGGAATAATCCAAATAGCAGAAATTTTTGGTTTTGTTGTTACATTAGCCGTTTCGGTCATGCTTTATTCTCTGAATGTTTGTTTTTTGGTGTATCCCACAACAAGCGCGGATCAAACGCATGTGCAGCCATCATTTGGCATATTACCATAACAGTAAAAAATACAATGCCTAGCCCTGGGGTAATTGACATTAAGTTTCCTAGTTGCACTAAGGCAACGAGTATAGCAACAACAAATACATCGATCATTGACCATTTGCCAATAAATTCAGTAAGTTGATAAATTTTAGTATAGCCTTTTGTGTGCTTGTTAGCAGGTTTTGCCACCATAATGCATAAAAAGCTAAGCACAAAGGCTTTGGCCAGTGGCACCACTACGCTGGCCAAAAATATTATGGCAGCAATGGGGTAGGAACCACTTTTCCAAAGTGTTAGTACGCCGCCAATTAAGGTTGACGGTGACACATCACCCAGGCTGGTGGTGTGCATTATTGGTAATAGATTTGCAGGTATGTAACACAGCACAGAGGTCACTAACCAAGCCGTTGCTTTTTGAACACTGTTGGGGTTTCTTACATGGGTTTTAGTGTGACAACGCGGGCAAACATTACTTTTACACAGTTGATGGCATACGTGGCAAGCTTTAATGTTTTGATCAATAGCGCGTTTGGCATGTGCTGCGTCTTCAAGTGTTGTTGCTGGTTTAATATGTGCCCATAAGCGCGGCTTATTTAAATGAGCAAGCGCCGCAATATACATAATAACAAAGCCAATATATGCCCAAAAGCTGGTGCCAAAACTAATATCGGCAAGCGACATAATTTTAACCATGCTTACTAACACGCCAATTAAAAATATTTCAGACATGATCCACGGCTCAAGGGCCAAGGTAAACTTGAGCAATCGCCTAGCGATGGCCTCAGGCAAGGATTGCAAAAGCCCAAGATGCATAGGAATAAGGATGATCAGTAAGCTCATTGGCAGCGCAATAATGCTTAAATCAATAAATAAGCCAAGTAACTCACTGTCGTAATTAAATAAAATTCGGGCAGCATCGGGCAGGGTGATGGTTTGCGTTATGCCGCTGTTACTAAAAGAAATAAACGGGTAAAACATGCTGCTTAATAGCATTAGTAATGAGCCAATACTTAGCGCAACCACTTTCCTGTCGTTGTTTACATCGCCTTCGCACAACTTATGGTGACAATGCGGGCACACGGCCATTTGCTTATCGGCTATTGCGGGTATATCAATTATTAGGTCGCAGCACGGGCAAATTGTTTGCAAGTTATAACCATCAAAGAAGAATGTTTACGCAATTTTGCTATATTTAAGTTATTAATACAACGCGATTCATCATTAAGCGCAATAACAATATGTTAAGGATAGATGTGAGGCTGTTATTACTTTGCTTTATTAGCTGTTTTTTTATGAGCCCGCCAGTGTGTGCCGCTTGGCAAAAACAGCCAATTGTGATTGCTGCCAGTGCGACTATTCCTCCCTATGTAATAGAAAAAACAGATACGGGTATACAACTTAATATAATTAAAGCGGCACTTATTGAGCAAGGCTTAGATAATATTGTGGTTATTTACATGTCTAACAAGCGCGCCGAGCAGCAACTACATAGCGGTAATGTGGATATACTGCTTAATTACGCAGGAAATCGCGGCGCAGGTATTTACCCTAGTCAGCCTGTATTGAGTTACAAAAATGTGGCGGTATCACTTAAAAAGCGCAACTTTACTATTGAGACGATAAATGAACTAAACAATAAAAGTGTATTAGGATTTCAACATGCAACAGCTTATTTACCACCCCCATTTGCAAAAGGGGTTGCTCAGTTTGCAAGTTATGAAGAAGTAGTCAATCAGCGTGCGCAAGTCGATAGGCTAATGAAAGACTGGGTGGATGTAATTATTCTCGATGAGCGCATATTTCATTACTATAACAATGACTATGCACACTCATTACCTGTTAATATTCACCCAATTTTTCCAAAAGCCCCACGCCCTGCTTATTTTAACAACGCAGTGCTGCAAAAAACATTTGATAAAGGCCTGCTAACTATAAAAGCAAAGGGAAAATATCAACAAATAATGAGTGGTTACCACTAAGCTCATTAGTAAGCTAAGAGGTACTTAATCAAACAAAGCAACGGTTTGACGTGTCAAAGCAATTAGCTCCCCCGATTGCGACCAAATACAGCCATCTTCTAAGCCATAACCCCCTTTAGCATGATGTGTAATTGCTTCAAAGCCTAACCATTCACCCGGTGTAAGCGTTGGTTCTTGCACAAATTCTAAATACCACGACATGCTACTTGCAGGAGCCGGCTGTTTAAACATTTGTAATAATGTAGGAGGCCATGCATCGGTAAGGGCTATTATATGTGCTTCGGTAATTGCCTCTGGGGTATGTTTAAAGCGCATCCAGCCGCCTAAATGCGAGGTCTGTGCAGCGCTAAAAGGCATAGCGCCTTGTTGCGGACATAAATCAACATGTTGGAAAAACTCAGGCATTTGCCCTTCAATAAACGGCAATGTATGACGTGCATCCACAGGCTTTAATCTCATTTCTTTACTAACCGGTACATTAACACCCGATTGCCTATCAATAGCAAAACACGCTTGGACAATAACGCACACTTGTTCACTCTGAATCACTTTAGCTAATACCTGAGTACTGCTTTTACCTTGGCGTAAAATTTCAACTGACAATGAAAAAGGCGTGTCGGCAAGCAGCGGCCCAACAAAATTAGTGCTCAAAGACAGTAATCGTCTACTTGGGTCAATGTGTTTTCTGATTGCTTGATAAAGTAGTGCAGCAGAAAGGCCACCAAAAGCGGTTCTACCTTGGCACCAATTAGCAGGAAACTCCATTGTATTGCTGTTATTGGCAAGCGAAGCGGAAGAAGAGCTTGAAATAGCAGAGGCTTGTTTTAATAAGTCATCAAAATGCATCGTTAATATCCTTGAAATTATCATTATCAGACATATATAGCACATAACAACTGGTCAGACTAGTTGTGTTAAATAGGTGTATTTGGCGTAAAAAGCATCAAACCCTACTTTTATTAAGGTTTTTTGTTAAATAAATTACAAAAAATGAATTTTTTTTCATTTTTACAGTTGAATTAACTTTGTGGCATCCCTATTTACTAGTCATCGAACGTATTAACGAATTTGAAGTTGGAGAAGATTCATGGGTAAAATTATTGGAATCGATTTAGGTACTACAAACTCTTGTGTTGCAGTACTTGATGGTGATAAAGCACGTGTTATTGAAAATGCGGAAGGCGATCGCACAACCCCGTCTATTATTGCTTACACGCAAGACGGTGAGACTCTAGTAGGTCAACCTGCTAAGCGTCAAGCGGTTACTAACCCAACTAACACGTTATTTGCAATTAAGCGTTTAATTGGTCGTCGTTTTGAAGACGAAGAAGTACAACGCGATATCGGTATTATGCCGTTCAAAATCATCAAAGCTGATAACGGCGATGCATGGGTTGAAGCGGGCGGTGAAAAACGCGCTGCACCACAAATTTCTGCAGAAGTACTTAAAAAAATGAAGAAAACAGCAGAAGACTTCTTAGGTGAAGAAGTAACTGAAGCTGTAATCACAGTACCTGCATACTTTAACGATTCACAACGTCAAGCAACAAAAGATGCTGGTCGTATTGCGGGTCTTGAAGTTAAACGTATCATCAATGAGCCAACAGCTGCTGCCCTTGCTTACGGCATGGACAAAAACAAAGGTGAAAATGTTGTTGCAGTATACGACTTAGGTGGTGGTACTTTCGATTTATCAATCATTGAAATTGATGAAGTTGAAGGCGAGCACACATTTGAAGTACTTGCTACAAACGGTGACACTCACTTAGGTGGTGAAGATTTCGATAACCGCGTAATCAACTACTTAGTAGCTGAGTTCAAGAAAGACCAAGGTATCGATTTACAAAACGATCCGCTTGCTATGCAACGTGTTAAAGAAGCGGCTGAAAAAGCGAAAATCGAATTATCATCTGCACAATCTACAGAAGTTAACCTTCCGTACGTAACTGCCGATGCATCAGGTCCTAAGCACATGAACGTTAAACTAACGCGTGCTAAACTTGAGTCATTAGTTGAAGACTTAGTAACTAAGTCAATTGAGCCACTTAAACGTGCGCTAGCGGATGCTGATTTATCTGTAAATGATATTAACGATATCATTTTAGTAGGTGGTCAAACACGTATGCCACTAGTACAAAAAACAGTTGCTGAGTTCTTTGGTAAAGAGCCACGTAAAGATGTTAACCCTGATGAAGCTGTAGCAGTAGGCGCGGCAATTCAAGGTGGTGTATTAGCAGGTGACGTTAAAGACGTACTATTACTAGACGTGTCTCCATTATCGCTAGGTATTGAGACGATGGGCTCGGTAATGACCGCGCTAATTGAGAAAAATACAACGATTCCTACTAAGAAATCGCAAACGTTCTCTACAGCAGAAGATAACCAATCTGCCGTTACGATTCACGTACTACAAGGTGAGCGTAAGCGTGCTAGCGACAACAAATCTCTAGGTCAATTTAACCTAGAAGGTATTCGTCCAGCACAACGTGGTACTCCACAAATCGAAGTAACTTTCGATGTAGATGCGGATGGTATTTTACATGTATCAGCGAAAGATAAAGATACAGGTAAAGAGCAAAAAATCACGATTCAAGCGTCTTCAGGCTTAAGCGATGAAGAAGTAGAAAAAATGGTTCGTGATGCAGAAGCTAACGCGGAAGAAGATAAAAAGTTTGAAGAGCTAGTAGCAACTCGTAACCAAGCTGATGCAATGGTACACGGTACTCGCAAGCAAATTGAAGAAGCTGGCGATGCACTACCAAGCGAAGACAAAGATGCAATTGAAGCAGCTGTTGTTGACCTTGAAGCAGCTATTAAGAGCGATGACAAAACAGAAATTGAAGCTAAAACGCAAGCACTTGCTGAAAAGTCTCAAAAGCTAATGGAAATCGCTCAAGCTAAAGCGCAACAAGGTGGCGCAGATGCAGGCGAGCAACCACAACAGTCTGCTAAGCAAGACGACGATGTAGTTGATGCTGAGTTTGAAGAAGTAAAAGACGACAAGTAATTGTCAGCTAAGCTTCTAACTAGCCTAAACAACATGATTTGCTCAAGTTTTTAGGGTAGGATGAACTTTTGAGGCGCGCAGGCTACAGCTTGTCGCGCCTTTTGTATGTATTTAAGGTTTAAAATTTTCATGATAAATCGATGTGATTTATCGGTTTATCCCGCAGCCTAGCTGCAAATAGAAAAGAGTAGTGTGATAGATATGTCAAAACGCGATTATTACGAAGTTCTCGGCGTAAGCAAAGATGCAAGCGAGAGAGACATAAAAAAAGCGTATAAACGCTTAGCGATGAAATATCACCCAGATCGTACCGCCGGTGATAAAGATCTCGAAACTAAATTTAAAGAAGTAAAAGAAGCTTACGAGATTTTAACCGACGATCAAAAACGTCAAATGTATGACCAATACGGCCATGCTGCCTTTGAACAAGGCGGTGGCGGCGGTCACGGTGGCTTTGGCGGTGGTGGTCAAGGCGATTTTGGTGATATTTTTGGTGATGTGTTCGGTGACATTTTTGGTGGCGGTGGTGGCCGTCGTCAATCGCGTCAACAACGTGGATCAGATTTACGTTACAACATGGACCTAAGCTTAGAAGAAGCGGTCCGTGGTAAAGAAGTAGAAATAAAAGTACCTACATGGGTTAGCTGTAAGCCATGTGATGGCAGTGGTGCAAAGGCGGGCTCTAAGCCTAAAACATGTACTACGTGTCATGGTGCTGGCCAAGTACAAATGCGCCAAGGTTTCTTTGCTGTTCAACAAACGTGTCCAACGTGTCAGGGACAAGGTCAGATTATTTCAGACCCATGTGATAAGTGTCACGGCCAAGGGCGTGTTGAGAAAACGAAAACGTTGTCAGTTAAAATTCCAGCAGGCGTAGATACAGGCGATCGTATTCGTTTAACCGGTGAAGGCGAAGCGGGTATGCACGGAGCGCCGGCTGGCGACTTGTACGTGCAAGTATCGGTACGCGAACACCCAATTTTTGTACGCGATGCGAATAACTTGTACTGCGAAGTGCCAATTAGCTTTACTACCGCAGGTTTAGGTGGCGAAATTGAAGTGCCTACGCTTGATGGCCGTGCAAAACTTAAAATACCGTCTGAAACACAAACGGGCAAAATGTTCCGTATGCGTGGCAAAGGTGTTAAATCGGTTCGTAGTGGTGCTCAAGGTGACTTAATTTGTAAAGTTGTGATTGAAACGCCAGTTAACTTAAACGAGCGTCAACGCGAGTTACTTAAAGAGTTAGATGAGAGCATGGGCAAAGATAGCTCAAAAAACCGTCCTAAAGAGCAAGGCTTTTTTGACGGCGTTAAAAAGTTTTTTGACGATTTAACTAAGTAATTAGTTTTCGTAAAAACTAAAAAAACGGTGCTTGATGCACCGTTTTTTTTGGCTCAAATTCATGTTTTTTAACCATATTACTGGGCACGACTTAGCAATATTATAAAGTGCGTATACTCAATCGATTAATTCACTGAGCTATTTTGTTGCCTTGTGTAATTGATCCACATTGCTTTACCCTTTGTACCTATACCCTCGTCAATAAAAGGCTTTTTACGTATTTGCTATTAAGTTACTCTTCAAAATGATTAACCCTTATTGTAGATTAATAATGCGCTTAAAATAATGTGGCTAAATTGTATGACCCCGGCAATAGAATTACTGAAAAAACAAAATGTGCCTCACGATGTACTCAGTTATCAACACGATGCTAATACAACGCGTTATGGTCAAGAAGCCGTTGAAAAATTAAATCTTAACAGTGAGCAGGTATTTAAAACCCTCGTGCTTGAAACCAATGAAGGGCAGTTAATTGTTGCCGTTACACCGGTTTCCCAGCAAGTAAATTTAAAGCAATTGGCCAAACTCAGTCACGCTAAAAAGATCGCAATGGCAAGCGCGCCAAAGGTACAAGCCGCCACAGGGTATATTTTGGGAGGGGTTAGCCCGCTAGGGCAAAAAAAGCGCCTAACCACTTATATTCATTCAAGCGCTATGGCCTTTAATACAGTGTATGTAAGTGCAGGTAAGCGAGGGCTTGAGGTAGCGCTTTCGCCAACCGATTTAAAGGCACAAACGCGTGCCACCTATGGCGATTTTTAAAAGCCTCCACAAAAACCAACACGCCCTATACCATATATTTTAAAGGCGATAATTTGCTGCTTAGGGTATTTTTAACTACAGTCAAAATACCCTTGTACACTATGCATTATGGCAGTATGTATGAATTTTGCTGATGTTAATTTTTTTGCCGTGCTTGTGGCGGCGCTTTCCTCTTTTATGCTTGGCGGTATTTGGTATTCAAACGCTTTTTTTAAAAATGCCTGGTTAGAGTGTACAGGCCTTACGGAGCTTGATTTACAAACAGCAAAACCGGCGTTAATTTTTGGCGGCAGTATGGTACTTGCACTTTTGTCGGCGGTGGTGCTTTCATTATTTTTAGGTAAAGAGGCCGGAATGGGAGAGGGCGCCTTTACAGGTTTTGCCATCGGTTTGTTTTGGGTAGGTAGCTCGCTGGGGCTCAGTTACATTTATGAGCAGCGGCCAATCAAGTTATTTATAATTAATGCAGGGTATTACACATTACAATTTACATTAATGGGTTTTATTATAGGTGTATGGCCCTAAGAACGCTAGATAAGGCGCCACCTTTAAGCTAAGCGCTAAAATACAATAAAGATAATTATGAAAATATTAGTCGTTGATGATATGCCACTTATGCGCCACGTATTAATTAATATGTTAAGGCAGCTTGATTACAAAAATGTTGTGGAGGCAACTGACGGCCAACAGGCGTTAAAAATACTGCGTCAGCAAAAGTTTGATTTAGTAATAACCGACCTACATATGCCTAAAGTAGACGGTGTAAACTTGCTCGATAACATACGCCACGACCAATCCTTAGTCGATTTACCTGTTATTATGGTCACGTGCGAAGATAACGCTGATACAGTAAAACAAGTTATCAAAGCAAAAGTGTCGGGGTTTATTATTAAACCATTTAATATGAATGTGTTATCAGCGCAATTAAACCGTTTGTTTTTTAGAGATTAGCGAAACGCTTTTATGGCGTTTTATATCGTACCTATTATTTAATCTCCCGTGTTTTCTCCACCGTTTATTAGGCAGTTTGCCTAGCTTCTGTAACGTTTTTATTTATTAACTGCTAAAATACCAGCTTTGTATCTACGTAGGTATGTTAAGGAGTGTATGGCTAAGCCAAATAAAAAAGGGCCGACTAAAACAGTCGATATTTTTTGCTCTGCTTGCAAAGCGGCGCTGTTTAAATATAGAAAAGGTGGCAAAGGCGCTTTAGTAAAGTGTTTTATAGAGCGAATAACCCAAGATTACACAACTACACCGTGTATTTGCCCCCAATGCGAGCGCCCATTTGCGCGCCCAGCAATCATACGCGGTACACCAGCTTATAAAATAATTGGCGGTAAGGTTACCTTTAAATAACCCAATACGTTTAAAAATGTAATAACTACAAAAGCTTAGATTTGCTGCTTAGTAAGGCGGACAATTGACCTTGTACCAATAAACAAGCCTGATATACTCGCCCGGTTTTGCTGTTTCAATGATTGAAAAACACCCTCCCCAAGGATAGGGCCAGTTAGTTGGGTTTTTTAAGCAAAGGATAAACGTGTGATAGCACTGTTATTTGATATTGTAGGTATGGCGGGTACTTTCTTAGTTGTTGGTGCATTCTTTTTATTACAACTTAATAAAGCATCCCCAACGGGGTTATTGTACAACATAATGAATTTAACAGGGGCAATTTTGCTGTTAATCAGTTTGTGTTACAACTTTAACCTTGCAAGCTTTGTAATTGAGATTTTCTGGATTGCAGCTTCACTGATCGGCTTATACAAGTACGCTAAAAATAAGCCTCAATTAGCCACTAACTCGTAATTTTAGTACCGCTAATGATGTTTACTGTTGCGAGTCAGTACAGACTTGCAGCAGTTTATAAATAAATTAAGATTTATTGTATTTGTTAACACAAAGTTTCTGTTGTTAGCGCCCATAACCCGTTAAACTAGCGCCCTTAAATTTTATAGCTATTTTGTTGTGAGCTAGGGCATGTTCTCCTTTTCTAAAAAACTTCTTTTATCTTTTGTTGTACTGATAGTGCTATTGTCGGTCGTGTTTTGCTATGGCCGAACTCATTATTATAATCAGGCCGAGCAAAAAGCAGCCCAGCAAGCAACTCAGTTAAAGCATTATATTGATGCTGAGCTTGCGCGTTTTTCAAAAATTCCTCAGCTTCTTACCTATAACAATGAGGTTATTGATTTTTTAGGTGCGGCGCAAAATAACGAAAAAAAGATTAATAACTACTTAGCTGATATACAACAAGCCAGTGGTGCCTCAGATATTTATATTCTTGATGAACAAGGCGCTGTGATTGCAAGCAGTAACTGGCAGGCCGATCATAACTTTTTAGGCAGCGATCTGTCGTTTAGACCGTATTTTAAGCGCGCATTTGCAGGTGAAAAAGTAGCGTATTTTGCCGTAGGTATGCGTACAAAAGAGCGAGGCATCTATTTTTCACAAGCCATTTATAACAATAATCAAGCGGTAGGGGTTGTTGTTTTAAAAGTTAATGTGAACAAATTTGAAAGTGACCGTGAGCTTTTAAATACCGCCAAAGGCAGCCACTTTTATGTGCAGCTAGAAGATAGCGTAATTGCTATTTCAGATATGGAAAATTGGCGCCTGAATACGTTTTCTACACTCGATATTACTCATCGTCGAGATATCGCTCAGCGTCGTGCGTATTTAGATTATCAACCTAAGCTGATTGCCCATTCAAATTACACATCACAAAGGTTACTGTTTAGCACAATTGATGAGCATAACTATTTATCGGTAGAGCAAAAATTACGCTTTTTGAACGCATCGGTTACCGTATTAGTAAATGTATCTAATGCTAATATTGCCCAATTACCGGCTTTATTTGGCTTTGTGGTAATTTATGCGCTTATTATTGCCCTAGGGTATGTTGTTTTAAGGCGCTTTGTTGGCGTTAAAAAGCTTGTTTATTCCCATCACAGTGTCAGTCAGGAAATTAGTGCACGTACTAATGCTTTTAAAGCACAGCAAGATGCGCTTGTACAATCAACTAAGCTTGCAACAATTGGCCAGCTTAGCATGGGCTTTAACCACGAAATTAATCACCCGCTTAATACCATTAATACTTACTTAGCCAGTGCTAAACGCTTGCTAGCTAAAGGAAAGTTTGAAGCCCTAAACGAAAATTTACAGTTTATAGAATCCTTAGTAGCAAGAGTGCATAAAATAGTTGCACAGCTAAATTATTTTTCTGATTCTGCAAAAGTGATTATTAGCGAAGTGCCATTAAGTGAATCAGTAGCCAAGGCACTTGAGATTAATAAAAACCAGCTAAAGCAGGACAATATAAGTGTTTTACCGCCTAAAATTGACAGCCAATTAAACGTGCTAGCAGATAAAGCGGCCCTTGAAGAAGTGTTAGTTAATTTAATATCGAATGCCAGCCAAGCAATGCAAGGGTGTATTACTCGCGAGTTGAGTATTAGGGCCAATTATCTAAATAATAGTGTGCAACTGTGTATTGAAGATACCGGTCCGGGTATAGAAGTGCACGATATAGACACTATTTTTGAGCCTTTTTACAGTACTAAATCGGTTGATGGGCTAGGGCTTGGGTTGTGTATTTCTAAGCAAATTATTAGCGCGCTTAATGGCACGCTAAGCGCACAGAACCGCGAGCAAGGCGGCGCTAAATTTATTATTACGCTTCTTTGTGAGCCGCTAACGAGCTAAATAAAAGTAATTTAAGGGCTAAATTATTGAGCGAGTAGTGATTAATTGTGGCTATTTGTTCCTACAAAAACGGTAATTTTTAGATAGTTAGTGTTATTGCTCGAAAATCAGAACGGCGTTATAGTCGTAGCAAAATGATACACGAGTAGCACCTTTGGATACTGATAGCACACACACACCGTCGCTCAGCGATACGTTTAATGAGCTGCAAAATAGCTTTTTAGCCCAGTCGTACCTCCCGATAGATAAGCGTATCGTATTATTAAAAACACTGCACAAACGCATTGTTAGTAATGAACAAGCGCTTATCGATGCAGCATCAAAAGACTTTGGCTACAGAACCGCGTTCGATACGTTACTTGGCGATATTTTGCCAACGGTTCAGGGTTTAGCGCACATAATTAAAAAACTGCCAAAATGGGCAAAACCCAGTAAGCGCTCAACTAGCTTAAGTTTGTGGCCATCAAAAGTGAGTGTGACTTACCAGCCACTTGGTGTAGTTGGTGTGATTGCACCATGGAATTACCCAATACAATTGGCATTAGTGCCTGTTATTACCGCCATTGCTGCGGGTAATAGAGTTATGCTTAAGCTCAGCGAATTTACCCCGCATACTAATGCAGTCATCGAAAAAATATTTGCAGACGAGCTACAAGCGCACTGTAAAGTGGTGTTAGGGGCAAGCGATGTAGCGAGTGAGTTTTCTGCACTGCCATTTGCACATCTGCTGTTTACTGGCTCAACGTCAGTGGGCAAGATGGTTATGAAAGCGGCCAGCGAAAATTTAACCCCTGTTACCTTAGAGCTTGGTGGTAAGTCGCCGGTGATCATTACTGAACAAGCTAATATTAAAAAAGCAGCGCAAACATTATTGTTTGGTAAAATGGCTAATGCGGGGCAAATTTGTGTAGCCCCAGATTATGTATTTGTACCTAAGGCCCTTGAGCATCAGCTGGTGCAGCAATTGTGCGAGCTTTATAAAAAGCACTTTAAAGACGGGGTTGAAGGCAAAAACTTAACGTCAATTATTAGCGATGCGCATTACACTCGCTTAGAAGGGTATTTAACACAAGCACAGCAGTTAGGTGCGCAAGTTATTAAGCCGCTAGATCAAAACCAGCAAGACAAACAAAAGCATAGAATGGGTTTGCATATTGTTACCGCACCTAGCGATGATATGACGCTAATGCAAGATGAGTTATTTGGCCCCATTTTGCCTATTAAAACCTACGAAAAGCTCGATGAGGCAATTAGCTACATAAAAGCGCATAATCACCCTTTAGCGCTATATATTTTAGGCCAAGATAAGCACGCTCAAGATTACATAATGGAGCAAACATTAAGTGGTACAGTTGCTGTAAACGATGCCTTAGTGCAGGTGACAGCGGACGATGTGCCATTTGGTGGCGTTGGGCATTCAGGAATGGGGCATTATCATGGTAAAGAAGGGTTTTTAACCTTTAGTCATGCAAAAAACACCTTGGTGTCTAGCTCGTTTAACCCGCGTACCGCGCTTTTACTCAAACAGAGCAACCTTATTATTAAGCTGCTTAAATTTTTATATATTAAGTAAATTGGTATAAAAAAGGGCTAATGCGAGATGCATTTGCCCTTGTTAAACGCTCAGGTTTAGCTAGGCGCAAATTAAAATAAGCGACCTTCACCGGCGTACGTGCCTGCGAGTATTTTTTCGTAGATTTTGTCGGCTTTTTCTTTTGCTTCTTCTACTTCTTTGGGTAGCATTTTACGCTCATCTAGCTTACGGCTATGGCTTGCTTGCATGTTGCCGTTATATTCTGCAATGGTATTCCACACATACGACTTCTCTAAGTCTTTTGGCATGCCTAGGCCTTCAAAATACATGAGCGCCAGATTAAATTGCGCCAGTGAGTAGTTATTAGCCGCGGCTTTTTCGTACCACGTTCTGGCTTGTTTATAATCGCGCGTTACGCCCTCGCCATTTGCATACATAACACCTAAATTAAATTGTGCGGCGGGGAGGTTTTTTTTCGCTGCTTTTTCAAATAACGTAACCGCCATTTGCTTATCAAGCTTTACGCCTTTGCCTTCATCGTATAAAACCGCTAGCGCAAACATTGAGTCAGCGTGATTTTTTTTAACGCCTTCTTTATAAAGCTCTGCCGCTTTAAAGTAGTCGCGTGTAACACCATAGCCGCCCTCGTAAAGTTTACCTAGTTCGTAAATACCAGGAGCAAAGCCTTTATCAGCTAAATATTCAAATTCTTTTAGTGCCGTCGCAAACTCGCCTTCGTTGGCAGCTCTTATACCGTCTTCAAGAGTTGCATGTGCAAATGGGCTTGAAAGCAAAACGCCAGTGAGTATTAATGCTTTTAAATTAAACTGTGACATAGCCATGTCTCCAATAGGTAATAGTTGCAATGTGTATGTATAAAAACCTGTTTTATTGCAACACTTTGTACTTACTATTTAATAGCCACGTATAAAATGGTGCAAGTGCTTGGGGTTAAGTGAAATACTAACGCTTTGGTGATTATATGCTCGTTTAACACTTAGCCAAGCTGTTGTGGTAATTATAGCTTAAATAAGCAATTATATTGCTAATAATGCGCTGTTTATAAGCGTAAGATACAGATATTACAGAAAATTTAAAGCAGTAAAAAAGCGCAAGCCAAGGCCTGCGCTTTTAATGTCATATTAACCGTCACTAATATGAGCAATGTAGCAAGTAGAGATGAACTTTTATGCTATTACTTGGGTCGAGTAAATAATAGCCATTAAGCAGTCACGCGCTTAAAACAAAATGTCAGCATCCATGCTGTATTTCTTCCTTGGGCACTGAGGTCGTTACACTTTGTTTATGCGATTAATTATTATTTAGATTTGATGGTGTGTCAACAGTAAATAATAATTATTATCAATTGAAGTAAATTAACACCTTTGCGTATTTATGTGAGAGTTTGAGAGAAAGCGTTAGTTGAGGATTTCATGTTTAAAATAAAAAATATAAAAGTTTCGCGCGTAGCCATTGCGCTCAGTCTGCTATTTTTGTGTAGTTGTTCGGCTTCGTTTACTTATAATAACTTAACGTGGCTTTCATCGTTTTGGGTAGATGACTACATTGACCTAAATAAGCAGCAAAACAAGCAACTTAAAAATATTATTAACTCAACCCAGCAGTGGCACCGCACCACGCAATTACCCGCCTACAAGCAAGATATCCTAAATTTAAAAGGGTTATTTAATCAGCAGTTAGACTATCAGCAACTAAAGTCGCAAGTGGTATTGGCCAGAGCTCATTTTCAAAACATTCTTGAACACGCGCATATACCGCTCGCGCAGTTAGGGCTTACGCTTTCTTATGCGCAGCGCGAAGAGCTTATTGCTAATATCCAAACGCAAATTAACGAAGAATACGAAGAGTTTACTGAATTAACAGCGCAGGAGCGCAAAAGCGAACGCCTAGAAAGGCAGCTCGATTACTACAAGCAATGGCTAGGAAAGTTAACCCCTGTGCAAACGCAGCTTATTACCCAAGCTAACAATGCTCATTATGACTCTTCATTGCTTTGGCATCAGTACAAGCAAACGCGTTTAAATGCAGCGCAGCAAGTACTTTTAAATAAAGCGCTCAGTGAGGCTGAATTTGTAAAACAATTAAGCTATGTAATTACACAGCGAGAAGCGTATATGAGCGAAGAACTATTAGCCAGTAATGATGCAAACTTAGCGCTCTATGTAAACCTACTTATTGAGCTAAATACCACATTGAGTGAGCAGCAACGCGAGAGTGTAAATGATGAGTTTGATGAGCTGATTAATACGCTCACCGATTTAATTGAAGATTAATGCTTATTTAAGCCAAGGCTCACATTAGGCAAAAAGCTAACATATTGTTTGCTAATTAAGCATGTGTAACTTTTTATAAATTATACGCTTATTAAGGAAGTTAGGGCATTTTGCACTGCAGTGGATGAATTTACAGCAGGGCGTTTGGTTTTTAGTCAGGGCAAAGCCTATGAAGGCGATTTAATTGCACCTAGAGTGAAAAATTTCAATCCAAACAGGTCACCTCGCCCTCGATAAATGCTAAGATAATATTTCATATTTAATAACGTCCTATCTGATCGATTTTAAAATATATCACGTACGCTTCATGCTTATTTGTTGCTTGATTATCCTCGTTATATCTAACAAATGAAGCAAAGCGACACCATGGTGATAATTAAAACGCGCGCATATTAAGGTTTGTAATGGCTGCAGCTAATGGTTACTGATTTAAAAGGAATGCTCAATACGTGGTATCCGCTTCGTGATGAACAACAATGGGTGCTCGCAACCTTGTACCAAATTGAAGGGTCTAGCTATCGAAAATTGGGCGCGATGATGCTTATTTCAAGCCTTGGCCAGCGCTTAGGCATGCTTTCGGGTGGCTGTTTAGAGGCTGATATTCAGCGCCACGCCAAACAGGTTATGACCTCATTACATTCTAAAACTATTACCTACGATGCAACCGATGAAGACGACTTAACATTTCAGCTAGGAATTGGCTGTGGTGGTGTGGTGCATATTATTTTGCAAAGCGTTAATAGTGAAAATGCATACTTACAACTAGATAGCATGTTTAATGCGCTTAAAAATAAGCAATCGGGGCACTACACACAGCAAATTAAACCTTTAGTGGCAAAGGGGTCTGGCGTTTTTAAAACCGTGGCGCAGCAGCACAACTTATCTTTAAACCGCAAAGCAACGCTTTTAGAGCAAGATAAAGTCCAACGTTTAGAAGTGGCTATTTACCCCAGCGCACATTTATTAATTGTTGGCGGTGGCGCTGATGCGATACCGGTATACGCGTTTGCTAAACAACTCGGGTGGATGGTAAGTGTATGGGATAGCCGAGCTGCAAATGCTAAAAGAGACTACTTTAAGCAGGCCGATAATATTTTGCGTTGCCCAGCTGCGCAGCTTAAACAATTTTGCGAACAGCACAAAGTGGATGCCGCTGTTTTAATGGCCCACAGTGTAGAGCTTGACTCACAGGCGTTAGCCGCACTTGAGCAAAGCCAACTAAAGTACATGGGGTTACTGGGGCCTGCACATCGCCGAGCGCAAGTGTTTGAACATGCAAATACAACGGTAAATAAGGTAGTAGCGCCTGTATTTGGTCCTGTTGGGCTTAATTTGGGCGGCGACTCGCCAGAGAGCATAGCTTTATCGCTCATTAGCGAAATTCATGCGGTATTTGCTAATACAGATGCTACATCGTTAAGTAATTGGGGCAACTAAGGTGCGCATAGCAAAGGTTATTTTAGCCGCTGGGCAATCGTCGCGCTTTAACGGCTGTAAGCTTATAGCCGATGTAGGTAATAAACCAATGATTTGCCGCGCCGTAGATACCTTACAAGGTGATGACACATTACCCATATACGTTATTAGCGGTGCTTGGCATGCGCAAATTGAACACGCGTTACGTGGCTATAACAATGTTGAAATACTGCATAACCCACACTGGCAAATAGGCTTAGGAAAATCCATTGCGCTGGCAACACACACTATAAGTAAGGCGCACTCATTAGAGGGGATTTTATTTATGCTGGCGGATCAGGTTGAGCTTAGTGCTACACACATAAATACTTTAATTACTCATTTTAACAACAACCCGTCGCGCTGGTGCGCTGATTATGGCGAGCGCCTTGGCGTACCTGCTGTATTTCCTACCTGTGATTTTAAAACACTCGCAGCGCTAAATTGCGATAAAGGCGCTCAACATTTACTGCGCGATACACAGGTTGACGTTAATACCATTTTACTTAAGCAGGCAAGCACAGATATCGACACTCAACAGCAATTAAAGCAGTTTATTAATAATAACAACAACCTAACTGTAAGCGAATAAACTAAAAAATATAGCCTAAACTTTAGGTTAAACGTTCAAAACGAGATTAAATTTTTAACAGTTATACCAGTGCGCATTTTAAATGTGCGCTGCAATGCAAAGCGTAATAGTTTCAACGTACGGTGGTATAAAAAGTAACGTGTATGGGTCATGCGTTACTTTAATTTTATTTAGGCTTAATCAAGGGGCAAGCTATGGTGACGTTTACAGTTAATGGCAAAGAGGTTAAATCGCAAGCAAGTGCAGATACACCTTTGCTGTGGGTTATTCGCGATGAAATAGGGTTAAAAGGAACTAAGTTTGGTTGTGGTATTGCTATGTGCGGCGCATGTACGGTGCACCTAGACGGACAAGCAACGCGCTCGTGTGTATTACCCGTGGGCGCAGTGGCAGGAAAAAACATTACCACCATAGAAGGGCTCAATAATGAGCATCCGCTGCAAAAAGCGTGGGTCGATGAGCAAGTGCCTCAGTGTGGTTACTGCCAATCTGGGCAAATTATGCAAGCTGCTACGTTATTAGCAGACAATCCAAATCCAACAGATCAAGAAATAGTAAATCATATGAATGGCAACTACTGCCGCTGTATGGCGTACAAGCGTATTAAATCGGCTATACAACGTGCAGCTGATGAATCGCAAAGTGCAGTACAAATGTTTAACCCCAAAGAGCTAGACGTGTAACTGGAGCCAACAATGAAAAAACTATTTCAAAAAAATACCGAAACCGTAGACTTAAACCGTCGCTCTTTTATGATTAGTACAGCAACTGCTGGCCTGGTTATGGCATTTGCTCCGGCTTTATTTTCAGGTGAACTTAGCGCCAAAGAGTCGATTGCACAACAATCGTTTTCACCCACAATTTGGTGGACTATGAACCAGCAAGGTGAAGTAGTCGTTAGTATTGCCAAAGCTGAAATGGGCCAGCACGTAGGCACCGCCTTAGCGCGTATTGTGGCAGATGAGCTTGAGTGCGACTGGGATAAAGTATCAATCACGTATGTAGATACTCACGAAAAGTGGGGCTACATGGTTACAGGTGGCTCGTGGTCTGTATTTCAAAGCTTTAAGCCGCTTTCACAAGCTGGCGCTGCGGGGCGTATAGCCCTTATAGATGCAGGGGCTAATATGCTTGGGGTTAAACCTGAGCAGTGCCACGCAAGTAAAGGGCGCATAATTGCAGGCGATAAATCGCTCAGTTATGCCGATATTGTTAAAAATGGTGAGTTTAACCGTACCTTTAGCAGTGAAGAAGTTGCAAAACTGCCGTTAAAGCCTGCCAATAAACGCCACTTAACGGGTTTAAAACAAGACTTTAAAGCGCTTGATATTCCGGCAAAAACAAATGGTACTGCCGTATACGGCATAGATGTAGAGCTTGAAGGCATGGTGTATGCGCGCCCTGTGATCCCACCAACACGTTATGGTAGTGAAGTGACACAGGTGGACGATAGCGCTGCAAAAGCAATAAAAGGCTACAAAGGGTTTGAGATTTTAAACGACCCGAGTAATACCGTACAAGGCTGGGTGGTAGTTTTAGCTGACAATTACCCCAGTGCTATTAAAGCGGTAGATGCGCTAAAAGTTACCTATAAAAAAGGGCAAACAGCTAATGTTACAGAGGCCGATATACAATCCCTCGGCGAAAAATTATGTAACGATAGCAACGCTGGCACCTTATTTGTTAATGAAGGTGATACCGCTAAAATGCAGGCTGAGGCAACGCAGTCGCTTGAGTCAATGTACAGCACAGCAACAGCAAGCCATTATCAATTAGAGCCGCTTAACGCGGTGGCAGAGTTTAAACAAGACAAGTGGATTATCCATACCGGTAATCAGTGGCAGTCTTTAACACTACCTGCATTGGCCAAGGCGTTAGAGGTTGAACAAAATAACGTTATTATTCGCCCTTATTATTTAGGCGGTGGATTTGGGCGTCGCTTGTTTGGTGATTGGACTGTGCCTGCAGCATTAACAGCGAAAGCGATTGGCAAACCCGTAAAACTGGTATTTACGCGCGCAGACGATAGCTTATTTGATCAATCACGCTCTGCCTCTACAGCTAAATTAACAGCTTCGTTTAATGAAAATGGCCAGCTCAGTGCAATGGAGCATGCTTTTGCAGCAGGTTGGCCAACAAAAGCAATGGCACCTGGCTTTTTATCACCTGGGGTTGATGGCAAAGGTAAGTTTGATGCATTTTCAGCCTCTGGAGCCGATCACTGGTACAGCATGGATAACCACCGTGCCCGCGCAATTAATAACGAATTAGCGCAAAGCACATTTACCCCTGGTTGGCTTCGCTCGGTAGGCCCTGGCTGGATAGCATGGAGCCTAGAGTCTTTTATCGACGAAATAGCGCACAAACAAGGGATTGATCCGGTTGAGTTTCGTTTATCAATGCTCGATGGCAAAGGTAAACAAGCAGGTAAAGCCCCTGAAAGCGTAGGCGGAGCGCTGCGCTTAAATGCGGTACTTAAAAAAGTGTCAGCGAAGGTCGCAAATGTTAAGCTGGGTGAAAATGAGGGCATTGGTTTTTCAGTAAGTTCAGGCCAAGAGCGTAATATGCCAGCGTGGATTGCCACAGCAGCCCATGTGCACGTAAATAAAAGCGATGGCAAAATTACGCTTAAGAAGCTTTACGCCGTGGTAGATGCAGGTTTAATTGTTCACCCTGATGGTGCACTAGCCCAGCTTGAAGGTTCGTTATTGTGGGGCACAAGCCTTGCGTTACATGAATCAAATAATTACCAAAACGGACAAGTAGCAGCCACTAACTTTAACACTTACTTACCACTTAGAATGCAAGATGTGCCCGATATGGACATAGAGTTTGTACAAAGTGATGAGTTTCCAATGGGCTTAGGTGAGCCTGGAGTAATTGGGGTTGCGCCAGCTATTGGAAATGCGGTATTTAATGCAGTTGGTGTGCGGTTACGTAATTTACCCATGAAACCCAATGAGCTTAAAGCAGGTCTTACGGCCTAGTTAAGTGCTAACAAAGCGCGTAAGGCACAGGCTTTGCGCGCTTTGAACTTAGCGATGAATTATTAAAATGTTAAAGGCTTTTTTATGCTAGTCGACCCAGCAGGGCGAAAATTTAGTTATCTACGTTTATCTATTACTGATGTATGTAATTTTAAGTGTGTGTATTGCTTACCGGATGGTTATCAATGCGATCACGACCGAGACTTCCTTTCACTTAACGAAATTAGCAATACAGTAAACGCCTTTGCTCATCATGGCATATCAAAGTTACGCATTACTGGCGGTGAGCCAACCCTCAGAAAAGATTTTATAGATGTAATTCGTGCGGCAAAAGACACCCAAGGTATTACCAAAATAGCCGCCACTACAAATGGTTACTCAATGCATAAACATGTTAAAGATTGGGCACACGCAGGGCTCAATGCAATAAATGTTAGCATCGACAGCCTAGACCCACGTATGTTTAATACCATTACCGGCAACGATAAGTTTGCCACGGTTATGCAAGGCATAGACACGGCCCTAAGGAGCGGCTTAGATTCAGTAAAAATAAACAGCGTACTCATGAAACAGTACAATGGCCGTGCCCTTGAACCTTTTTTAGCGTATTTAAAGCACAGACCCGTAACGATGCGCTTTATTGAGTTAATGCAAACAAACGACAATAAAGCATTTTTTGATGCTAACCATATATCGGGGCAATCCATAAAAGAGCAGTTGCTTCGCACTGGTTGGCAGCCCATTATACGCGATGTAACGGCGGGGCCTGCGCAAGAGTTTTTCCATCCTGATTATTTAGGCAAAATAGGGTTAATAATGCCTTACAGTAATGACTTTTGTGCTACCTGCAACAGGTTAAGAATTTCATCACTGGGGAAACTGCATTTATGTTTGTTTTCTGAGCAGGGTATATCACTTAGAGAATACATGAGTGATAACACTAATCAGGCATTAATTGATCAGTTAGCGCGTTACATAAAAACAAAAAAACCAACGCACTTATTGCACCAAGGTAACACTGGGGTCACTACAAACTTATCTATGTTAGGCGGGTAAAGGCGTAAGTGTAGTGTAATTCGCTACTGAGTTTGCTGTTTTCGCTACATAGTTTAATAAAATGACTGTTTTTACCTATTTAGCTACTTGTTATATTTAATTTTAGGGTTACACTGAATTTTTTATTATTTTAAGTTTTTTGAATGGATATAGCAGCACTTAGTAGTACTAAATCATTAAGAAGAAACGTTCTGAAATGGATGTGCTTGTGTTTTGGTTTTGTCTCATTGTTTTTTGCTGCGTTTAATATTTTTTTAAATAACTTTGCGTTATTAGGCTATTTAGAAATAGCGCTCACTGTATTTTGTGCCTACACCTACCACCGCTTAAACACACACGCACTAGAAGTATGGCAATCTGTTGTTATGTGCATATTTGTCACCTTTGTTATTGTATTAGGTAATTATTTAGCAAAGCCAATAAATGGTTTGTATGTGTGGTCGTTTGCGTTACCTGTGTTGTATTACCTACTGTTAGGTAAGCGCTATGGCATTGTATTATCGGCTTTGTTATTTGTACTCCAGGGGGCCATATTATTAACCAAAGCATCGCAACTTCCTCTAACGACGCTTAACTTCAGTTTAAATCTTGCCTTTGTTTATATCAGCATTTGGGCCATTTCTCATGTATTTGAAGGCAGTCGTGCTTTATCGTCTAAGCGGCTGAAAAATCTGGCCTTGTTAGACCCACTTACTGGGGCTGCAAACCGTTTATCAATGAACCATTACTTTGCAGTAGAGCTTAAAGATAAGTCGCAACTTTATTTGTTTTTACTCGACCTAGACTTTTTTAAACAGGTTAACGACACCCATGGCCACGCAGTAGGGGATAAAGTGCTGATTGAAGTCGCCACTTTATTACGGGTTGTATTGGCAAAAGGGTATGTATTTAGAGTAGGCGGGGAAGAGTTTGCTTTACTACATTCTTTTGCGTCACAAAGTGATGCATTGGCAATGGCCGAAACCATAAGAGAAAAACTCAACAATACGGCATTTGAGATTGATGGGCTAAAAATAAATGTAACTGCCAGTATAGGCGTTGTTAAGTATCGCCAAGGCGACACGCTTGAAAAGTTTGTAATTAAAGCAGATAAACAACTGTATAAAGCAAAAGAATATGGCCGCAATAAAGTGTACTTTCAAGCAAATGCCAACCTGATTGAAGAGCCTCAAATAGCCTAAATACGAGGCTAGTACATTTGCTCAAAATTGGGGATGTTGTTTTCCCAAATTGGTTTGTCTTTACCTAGGTATTCTCTCACTGCATCAAAAAATAAACGTGTTCTTACCGGTAAGTCTCTGTGTGGATACACCGCATACATATGGCTAAACTCTTTTAACTTAACATCCGTTAAAATGGGCACCAATTGACCTTGTGTAATTTCTTTATCGATAATAAATGCTGGCGCAACAAAGTAGGTAGTCCCTGAAATAGCTTTCATTAGCAGTACTTCAGCGTCGTTTGCTCTGTACACGCTTTTTATTTTTAGCTCGCACGGCTCACCTTTACTATCGTAGTAATCTATGGTTTCTACGCGCATAGCGTTACTTGCATAACTTGCAGCGGGTAACTGCACCAGCTCCTCTATGGTTTGTGGCATACCATAGGTTTTTATAAATTCAGGGGCGGCTACAATAAGCAGCCTGTTACGGGCAATTTTACGGGCAATTAATGAGGAGTCTTTAGGCTCACCAATTCTAAATGCTAAATCAAACCCTTCAGATACAATATCAACTAGCCTATCGTCTAAACGTAGCTCTACTTCTACTTGTGGAAAACGTTTTTGAAAGTCGTTAAGCACAGGTTGTAAATAACGCCGACCAATTAATGTTGACGAGGTAACCTTTAACACACCGCGTGGCTCTAAGTGGTAGTTTTCGGCCATACGTACGGTTTCACCAAGTAGCTCTCTTAGCTCTGACGCTTTTTTAATCATTTCTGCGCCCGCCGCCGTTAACGAAAACGAACGGGTGGTGCGGTTTAATAACCTAACGCCTAGCTCGTCCTCTAATCGACTGATTTGTTTAGATATTACAGAGCGGTCTATGTTTCTTATTTCTGCAGCTTTGGCAAAAGAGCCTTGTTCTACCACTTCAAGCAGCATTAAAAGCCGGCTTGTTGTATCCATTATGATCACCCAATAAATGTTATTGATGCCATTTTGGCATTAATGAATTTATAAATCTATGGTTTTTGTCCGCAAGTATAGTCCGTAACATGCCAGGTAAATAAATAAAGGAGCGTCTTCATGAATAAACATTTAATTGCTGCTGCATTAGCTGCGGCAACTCTATCCTTAGCGGGCTGTGCCGATGAGAGCGCACCTAATGCGCAGCAACAACAATTACAACCTATCGATGTAGCACAAGTTTTAATTAAACCAGTACAAAGCTGGCACACTTACACCACGCGTTTAGAATCGCCGCAAGAAGTTGCGCTGATGCCGCGTGTATCTGGGGTGATTGATAGCATTGAATTTAAAGAAGGTGATGTTGTTAAGCAAGGCGATGTGTTGTTTCAACTTGACGAGCGCCCTTTTGCAGCGGTTGTAGCAAGCCTAGAAGCGCAAATACACAGCGCAGAAG
Source organism: Pseudoalteromonas sp. CST2 (assembly GCF_028599385.1). Lineage (NCBI taxonomy): Bacteria > Pseudomonadati > Pseudomonadota > Gammaproteobacteria > Alteromonadales > Pseudoalteromonadaceae > Pseudoalteromonas > Pseudoalteromonas sp. CST2. The sequence continues at coordinate 364,663 of NZ_JAQREO010000003.1, read as the reverse complement.
CAGCACTTGAGCAAGCAAAAAGTGAAGACAAACGAGCAGTGCGCTTATTAGAGCGTAAAGCTATTTCAACAGAACAAGCACAGGCGCGTACCTCAACGCTTCGCCAGCGCGAAGCACAACTTGCAGCGCTGCAAGCACAGCTTACCTCCGCAAAGCTCGATTTAGAATTTACTTCAGTGGTTTCGCCGATTGATGGTGTTATCTCACGCGCAAATATTACCAAAGGTAATAACGTATTAGCGGGTCAAAGTGTATTAACGTCAATTGTTTCTAATAAAGCAATGTATGCCTACTTTGATGTTGATGAGCGTACCTGGAATAGCGCCTTTAACGATGTAACCGCGCAAAGCCGCCAAACAGTTGTTATGCAAAAAGTAGGGCAAAAAGAGTTTGCTTACCAAGGCTATATTAACTTTATTGATAACCAAATTAATTCAGCAACGGGCACTTTACGTGTACGTGCGGTATTTGAACAAGATAACAATCAACTACGTGCAGGCTCTTTTGCTCGCGTTAAATTGGCAGCAAACGAAGTGAGCGAAAAAGTAATTATTCCTGAGCGTGCTATTGGCACCGATTTAAAAAATCGCTTTGTATTAACCGTTGGCGAAAACAACGTGCTTGAATACAAATTAATAGAAGTAGGCGAGCGCTATGGTGCGTTACGTGCTGTTACTGCTGGCCTAAACGAAGGCGATATTATTGCGGTAAATGGCCCTGCACGTGTAGGCCCAGGTATGCCTATTTCGCCTAATACAGTCACAATTGATACCGATGGGGTTGCCTTTACACTGTCAAACGACAACGCCCAGTTAATGGCTAAGCAATAAGGTTTATCGATGAAATTTTCACACTTTTTTATTCAGCGACCAATATTTGCAGCCATGCTGTCGTTGGTTATTTTAATTGCTGGTGGTATATCACTGTTTCAACTTCCTGTAAGTGAATACCCAGAAGTTGTGCCACCCACTGTTGTGGTAACAGCAAATTACCCAGGTGCTAACCCTACCGTTATAGCGCAAACTGTGGCAACGCCGCTTGAGCAAGAAATTAACGGCACCGAAAACATGCTGTATATGTTTTCGCAAGGTACCAGCGATGGCCGCATGACATTAACGGTAACGTTTGCATTAGGCACCGACCTAGACCGTGCACAAGTACAAGTACAAAACCGTGTAAACAGTGCATTACCACGTTTGCCCGAAGAGGTGCAGCGCTTAGGTGTAGTAGCCGAAAAATCATCACCCGATTTAACCATGGTGGTGCATTTATACTCGCCTGAAAACAGCCACGACACAGCGTACTTATCTAACTATGCCGACATTCATATTAAAGATGAAATTGCCCGTTTACCGGGTGTAGGCGATATTCGTTTATTTGGTGGTGGTAAGTACTCTATGCGTGTCTGGTTAAACCCAGATGCATTAGCAGCGCGTGAGCTTACAGCCACCGATGTTGTGGCTGCTTTGCGCTCGCAAAATCAGCAAGTTGCAGCGGGTAGCTTAGGTGCACAGCCAATTTCTAACGACAGCCAATTTCAAATTTTGTTAAACGTAAAAGGGCGTTTAAACAGTGTTGAAGAGTTTGAAAAGGTCATTATTAAAGTGGGCGAACAGGGGCAATTAACGCGTTTGTCTGATGTAGCCCGTGTTGATTTAGGCCAAGATACCTATGCACTTCGTGCAGAGCTTGATAACCAGCCAGCACTTGCAATGCCAGTGTTTCAGCGCCCAGGTTCAAATGCAATTGAGCTCTCTGATCAAGTACGCGAAACCATGGCGCGTTTATCACAAGATTTTCCGGCAGGGGTTGAGTACGACATTGTTTACGACCCCACTGTGTTTGTACGTGGTTCAATAGATGCGGTTATAGCAACGCTACTTGAAGCCATTGTATTAGTTGTAATTGTGGTTATTGTATTTTTACAAACGTGGCGCGCGTCTATCATTCCATTGATTGCGGTGCCAATTTCGTTAATTGGTACGTTTGCTGTAATGCAATGGCTAGGCGTGTCTATTAATACACTTTCGCTGTTTGGCTTGGTACTGGCAATCGGTATTGTAGTTGATGATGCGATAGTTGTTGTTGAAAACGTAGAGCGAAATATAGAACAAGGGCTTTCGCCTTTAGAGGCAACACGTGTTGCTATGAGCGAAGTAACCGGGCCAATTATTGCGATAGCGTTAGTGCTGTGTGCGGTATTTATTCCTACTGCATTTATTACCGGTTTATCGGGTCAGTTTTATAAGCAATTTGCACTAACAATTACTATTTCGACTGTTATTTCGGCGTTTAACTCCTTAACCCTATCGCCTGCGCTATCGGCATTATTATTAAAATCGCACGATGCAAAACCAGATGCATTCACGCGTTTACTTAATAAACTGTTTGGTGCGTGGTTATTTAAACCGTTTAACCGCGTGTTTGACCGTGGTGCTAAAGGCTACGAAAAGCTGGTACAAAAGCTTATACGTATGAGCTTTATTGTTATGGTGGCCTATGTTGCGCTGGTGGGCGGTACAATTAAATTGTTTGATACCGTACCCGGTGGCTTTATTCCACAGCAGGATAAGCAATATTTAGTTGCGATTGCGCAACTGCCAGATGCAGCCAGTTTAGACCGTACCGAAGATGTGCTCTCGCAAATGCAAAAAATAGCATTAGAAGTACCAGGTGTTGCACACACCGTGGCGTTTCCAGGCTTATCGGTAAACGGTTTTACTAATAGCCCTAATAGCGGCATTGTATTTACGCCACTTGAGAGCTTTGATAAACGTACCGACCCTAGTCAATCAGCGATGGCAATTGCCGCGCAGTTAAATCAGCGTTTTGCAGCTATTGATGAAGCGTTTGTGGCTGTATTTCCGCCGCCACCAATTCAAGGTTTAGGCACAACAGGTGGCTTTAAGCTGCAAATTGAAGATAGAGCAAATAAAGGCTTTGATGCACTATTTAATAGTTTGCAAACCATTATTGGTAAGGCTCAGCAAGACCCCGCGTTAATGGGCTTATATTCAAGCTTTCGCATTCAAGTACCGCAAATGGATATTGATATAGACCGCGAGCAAGCGCTTATTCAAGGTATTCCTCTTGATGAAGTATTTGACGCATTGCAAATATACCTAGGCTCTGTGTATGTGAATGATTTTAATATGTTTGGGCGTACTTATCAGGTTAATGCGCAAGCTGATGCTGATTTTCGTCTTGATCCTGAGCAAATCCTTAACCTAAAAGTACGTAACAGTGCAGGAAATATGGTGCCGCTTGGCTCGGTACTTACAGTTACACCAACAATAGGGCCTGACCGTGTAATGCATTACAACGGCTACCCAAGTGCAGAACTAAACGGCAGCCCAGCCCCCGGTTATAGCTCTGATCAGGCACAAACTGCTATTGAAACAATATTAGCCGACAACCTGCCAACAGGTATTGAGTACGAGTGGACAGAAGTAACGTACCAACAAGTACTGGCTGGTAACACCATGGTTTATGTATTCCCATTAGTTGTGTTGCTTGTATTTATGGTGCTTGCTGCGCAGTACGAAAGTTTACGTTTGCCACTGGCCATAATATTAATTGTACCGATGACTATTTTCTCAGCACTATTAGGTGTGTGGTTTGTAGGCTCAGACAATAATATATTTACTCAAATTGCATTAATTGTACTGGTGGCACTCGCCTCTAAAAACGCCATATTAATGGTAGAATTTGCCCGCGACCAACACGGCGGTGGGTTAACGCACTTTGAGGCAATATTAGCGGCGTGTCGTATGCGTTTACGCCCAATATTAATGACCTCAATTGCCTTTACAGCAGGGGTTGTACCTTTGGTACTTGCAACCGGTGCAGGCGCCGAGATGCGCCACGCAATGGGTAACGCGGTGTTTGCAGGCATGATAGGGGTAACGGTGTTTGGCTTATTATTTACACCTGTGTTTTATATGTTAGTTGTGAAAAAGCAGCAAAAAGCAAAGGGGTTATCGCATGACTAATTTTATCGCTAAACCTATCAAAACGCGCTTAACGTTAAGTGCTGTGTTAGTGGCTGCTTTTTTATCTGGTTGCGCTAGCAAAATAGATACACAAAGCGAGCAAAACGCTATTAACGATTTTGTAGCTCAAGCAAATATTGCCAGCAATGTTGCCATAGCAGATGAAACAAATTGGTGGCACAAGTTAGAATCAAAGCAGCTAAATGCTTTGGTTAATAGCGCACTTGCCAATAACTACAATTTGCAAACAAGCCAATTAACGCTTAAAAGTACTCTTGCCCGTCTTGGTGAGCAAAAAGCGCAATATTTACCCCAAGGCGGGGTAAATATTGGCGCAGCACGAAGCGATGCACCGAGTGTGTTTGACCGTCAATCGAGTGCTAACATAGCGCTTGATTGGCAGTTAGATTTATTTGGCCGTATTACTGCTTTGGTTGATGCTGCAAATGCATCGGCCATGAGCCAAGCCGAGCAAGTACGTTCACTGCAAATTGAAGTGGTATCGTCTGTTGTTAAAGGGTTTGTAAGCTATCAAGGTAATGTTGAAAAACAACACATCATAGCCATGCAAATTAACGCATTAGAGCAAAGCATTGAGGTACTTCAAGCACGTGTAGATGAAGGCGTTGCCAACGAGCTTGACCTAAACCGTACGATGGCACAGCTTAGGCAGCAAGAAGCCCTAATGCCCGCTATTGAGTATGCTAAATACAGCGACTTATCAACTTTAGCGGTGCTTACAGGTAAGCTTGCGCAAGACATTGCGATAGACAATGAGCAAAACCTGCTTGAGCAAAGCTTTAGCGTTGCGCTTAAAAATGCCAATAGCGCCATTGCCCTTCGCCCTGATATAAGCCGTGCATTGTATGATTTTAGCCAAGCTAACAGCTTAAGTGTGGCGGCAAGTAAAGCCTTACTACCTGATATTAGCTTATCAGCCTTTGCAGGCGTAGTAAGCATAGACAGCACGGGCTTAAAAAACACTGATCAGCAATGGCAAGTAGCACCCCAATTGCAATGGTCAATATTAAGTTACCCCGCACTCCTTGCCCAGCGCGACGCACAGCAGTTTTTAAGTGAAGCTGCCTTCAGCGACTATCAGCAAATAGTATTAAATGCGGTGACTCAAAGTGAACTTTCATTGCAAATGTTGGTCAATCAACAACAGCAAGAGCGTTATGCTAAACAGCGCTATGGCTTTGCAAATAAAGCATTTTTACAAGCACAGGCGATGTACGAAGAAGGCCAAATACCGTACTTAGAGTTGTTAGATGCACGCCAGGATGTTTTAATGGCACAAGAAAACGCTGTTGACACAACTATTGCTACATTGCTTGCTAAAGTGAATGCTTATCAGGCATTTAACGGCCAATGGAGCTATGCACTGAGCAGTACAAAATAGGTAGAGTTAATTGAATGAGCAATACTGAATTATCACATCAAGGCAGCACCTTACAAACAATGCGCGCTGTTGTTTTATCACAACCAGACGAGCAAATACGCTTGCAAGATGTTGAGGTTGATATACCCGAGTGCGCCGACAACGAATTGTTGGTAAAGCTTGAGTATGTAGGCCTTAATCCTGCTGATGCCTATTTTGCTAAAACGGGATTTTGTAAGTGGCAATACCCTCATATTTTAGGCCTAGACGCCGTTGGTGTGGTAGTTAAAGCTAACAAAGGTGTGTTTCCTGGAGTTGGCGAACGAGTAATGTGGCATGCCAATATTGGCGAGCAAGGGGTACTGAGTGAATACACCACGGTACCTAACTTTGCTGTATCGGTTGTGCCCGATGGGTTGTGCCCTGCAAAGGCTGCTACGTTACCGTGCGCTGGTATGGCCGCCCTTATTAGCTTAGATAAAATTGCCATTACGGAGGGCGACCAAATCCTAATCGAAGGTGGCTCTGGTGCGGTAGGGCAGTTTGCCATTCAATATGCTAAACAACGCGGTGCCGATGTATTTACCACCGCTTCAAAGCGTAATCACAAGCTGGTAAAGCAGCTAGGTGCCGATGTGGTATTTGATTATAACGACAAAAAGTTACGCGACAAAATTCGCCGCGAGCTTGGCCCGCAAGGGTTTGATGCTGTAATTGATACTATGGGCGGTGAATCAACGCTTAGAAATATTGAATTAATGCGTTTTTGCGGGCGTATCGCGTGTTTAAACTCGCTGCCTCATTTTGATCAAGATTTAATGTACCACCGAGCGCCTAATATTAGTGTGGTGTCTATTGGTGGTGCGTGGCTTGCCAATAGTTTATGTGCACAGCAGCGCTTAAGTTTTATGGGCAATTTATTGCTTGAAGGCGCGCTATCGGGCGATATTAAAACACCGGCAATCACTGCGGTTGACTTTACTGCTGACTCAGTCAGTGCTGCCTTAAATAACCAAATAGCGGGTGGCTTTACAGGCAAACACGTTGTGCAAATAAGTAGTTAACGTTGCCCACCTTATTTTAAAAACGCAGCCCAAGTGGCTGCGTTTTTTTATGCCTAAAAAATAGCTTTTTATGAGTATGGGGCTTAATTGTTGCCAAATAGAGGTATTTCAGCGCACAAGTGTAAGCCTTTTAGTTTCAACAGTTTACGTCACCGTAAAGAAAATAAATTGAAAAAACTGTTAATTAATTGAATAGAGTAATTGATCTAAACTGATTTTTATGACGTAATGTAGGTATTATTTATCTGGTCGGATGAGTTCAATCATGAGTTTACGTACAAAATTAAAAAAAGTATTACCAAGTATTTCAATCACTGAACAAGAAGCGCTAGACGCGGGTGATGTGTGGCTAGAAGGGTCTATCTATCAAGGTAAGCCAGATTTTAGCGCACTACGCGATGTGCCGGCTGCTACCCTAAGTGCAGACGAGCAAGCATTCTTAGATGGCCCAGTACAAGAGCTACTAGGCATGATTGACGATTCAGTTATTCAAAACGGTATTCACTTACCAGATGACATATTAGAATTTTTGAAAAAAGAGCGTTTCTTCTCGCTTATCATTCCTAAATCGTTTGGCGGTTTAGAGTTTAGCCCTTATGCAAACTCGACTATTGTGGCAACCATTGCGACAAAAAGCTCTGCAGTAGCGGTAACTGTTATGGTTCCTAACTCTTTAGGCCCAGGTGAATTATTACTTCACTTTGGTACACAAGAGCAGCAAGCGCATTACTTACCGCGTTTAGCAAACGGCAGAGACATTCCATGTTTTGCTTTAACAAGCCCTGAGGCAGGCTCTGATGCAGGTGGCATTCCAGATATTGGTACTGTCACCAAAGGCATGTACAACGGCGAAGAAGTACTTGGCCTTGAGATCACATGGGATAAGCGTTATATCACACTGGCACCAATCGCTACGGTACTTGGTTTAGCATTTAAAGTAGTGGATCCAGAAGGTTTACTAGGCGGCAAAGAAAACTTAGGTATTACCTGTGCGCTTATTCCTAAAGATCACCCAGGTGTAGAGCTTGGCAACCGCCATGACCCAATGGGTATTCGTTTTTATAACGGTACTACACGTGGTAACAAAGTATTTGTACCAATGGACTTTATTATTGGCGGCCAGAAAAACATCGGTCGTGGTTGGCAAATGCTGGTTAGCTGTTTAGGCGCAGGGCGTGGTATTTCATTACCTGCACTAGGTGTAAGTACATCACAAGTGGCGTTTAAATCAGCATCTGAATACGCAGCAGTGCGTGAGCAGTTTGGTTTAGCAATTGGTCAATTTGAAGGTATTCAAGAAAAACTAGCAGACATTGCAGGTAAAACATACCTACAAGAAGCAATGCGCGTACTGACAACTGAAGGCCTAGGCATGGGCTTAAAACCATCGGTTGTTACAGCAATAGCTAAATACCACATGACCGAGCTTGGCCGCGACGTATTAGATTCTGCAATGGATATTCAAGCGGGTAAAGCGATTCAAAATGGTCCACAAAATACCCTTGCAAGCGGTTACGTAGCACAGCCTATTGCAATTACAGTAGAAGGCGCGAACATTCTTACACGTAACCTGATGATTTTTGGACAAGGTGTTATGCGTTGTCACCCTTATTTACAATCTATGGTTGAATCAATCCATAGTGAAGATAAAGGTGCAGATAAAGAGTTTAACGGCATTTTGCGTAAAACAATTGGTTACAGCACAGCAAATAGCTTACGTGCGTTCCGTTTAGGTGTTTTACCATTTACTGCAAGTGCAAACTCTGCATTACCAGAAGTACGTGAATACGAAAAAGCCGTGCATAAACTATCTGCAAAATTAGCAGTGTATGCTGACTTCTCGTTACTCGTACTTGGCGGTAAGTTAAAGCAGGCTGAAATGCTATCAGCACGTTTAGGCGATGTAATGAGCTTTTTATACGCGGCAATGGCGTCAATTAAGTATTACGAGCAAAAAGTAGCAAGCAGCGAGCGCGAACAAGCAGCGCCGTACTTCCACTACGCGACACGTTTTGCACTGCAAAGCGCTGAAGAAGCACTGCATAAGTTTTTAGATAACTTCCCTGCAAGTGGTACTCGTAAGTTTATTCGTTTTGTAACAATGAACTACTCAACTAAAATGCCAAAAATTAGCGACGACTTAATTCGTGAATTAGCAAAACAAGCACAGCTTGATACCGCATTTAAAGCGCAAATTACGCATTTAGTTAAGCCTGTAGAAGGTGACGGTCATCACATTAACGAGCAAGCTTATAAAGCTAAAATGGCATCACTTGTTGAACTGGCCAAAGTTAAGAAAGCGCTGCGCGCTAAAACGATTAAACCAGGTACACGTTTTGCCATTACGCTAGATAACGCATTAGCGGCAAATGTAATTACTGCGGATGAACATGCGCAACTAATTGATTACAACAAAAAGCGTGAAAAAGCGATTCGCGTTGATGAGTTCGACTTTGACATGAACTTATTAGATGACAACGCACAACCAGTTAACCCACTTAAAAGTGTAGTTAATCAATAAAATTCAATGATGCAAAGCGCCCGCTGTATCGGCGCTTTTATTCTTGATTAAAAAAATTAGTGTGGAGCCTCGTTTGTTTAAAAGCAAGCGGGGCTTTTTTATGTGTTTTTTAAAGTAGAGATAGATAGCGGTATTGATTTGTAAGCGAGTTTGTAAGTGCAGAGGTTTAAAAATAGACACTTATAATCTTGTAAAAGGGCTGATAACTCCGTTGGCACCTTGTTGCAATACATGAGTATATATTTGTGTGGTTTTAACATCAGAATGGCCAAGCTGAGCTTGAACAGTTCTTATATCGGCACCATTTTGCAGTAGATGAGTAGCAAAAGAGTGTCTTAATGTATGAGGTGTTATTATTTTTGTTAACCCTGATTTTTGGACGGCTTTTTTAATCTCTTTTCTAATACAGAGTGATGAAAATGATGTCGCCTTATTTCACCACTTTGAGAGTCTGAACTTAATATATGAGAAGGAAATAAATACTGCCATGCAAGCGATTTTGCGGCACTTGGATATTTTTTTGTTAAAGCATATGGCATCCATACGCCAGAATATTCCGTATTATTTAAATCCAGTTTTAAATAGTCATCAACGTTCAAAATTTGATTTCTCAGCATAGGAATTAGCTCTGTGGCCAGCGTTACAATACGATGTTTATTTCCTTTGCCATTCCATACTTGAATACATTTATAATCAAAATCAATATCTTTCACCCTTAATTGCACCGCTTCCATTACTCTTAAACCACTTCCATACATAAGGGCTGCGACTAAATAATGGCGCTTATTTAAATGAGCCATCAACATTTTAACTTCCTCAGGGGTCATCACGACAGGGAGCTTTGCTTGTTTTTTACTACGGGCAAAATTTAAATTTAATTAAAGTTCGTTTTTTATTATATGTTTGTATAAAAATGACAATGAATTGAGTGCAGTGGCTTGCGTACGTGGTGCAACGTTTTGCTTTAACACTAAATGTTCTAGGTAGCGTTCGACTTCATTGTCACCCATTGAGGCGGGATGGCGTTTATTATGAAAATAGATATAAGATCCAATCCATCTTAGGTAGGTATCGACGGTGCGTAATGAATATTGACGAACTAGCATATATTCAGCTATGTAATTTAAAAATGGGGAACGTGTTTTCATATTACCATCAATAGGAGTGTTGTTTTTATATACAGCATAGGTGTAATGCGCACATATTCAAGAAAATGAGCGTCGAGCGCGTTATGTATTTTATTAAGGGTTTGAGCGCTAATAAAAAATTATATGTAGCAATGTGTTAAGTTATTTGGTAAAAAGATTTATTAAATACACAAGCGTGGCATAGGCAGATACATGCGTGAAGAGCGCACTATAAAATTGTTAGTCGCCTTCGCTGAAAAACTTAATTTTGAAGGGTTAAATGAAAAGAAATATAGCTTTAGATATTCTTAAATTATCAATGGCTTTAATGATTGTTGGGCTTCATGCAGGTTTTCTCGGTGATATTACCTCATTAGGGAGTTTTCTTACTGTTAACGGCATATTTAGAATAGCAGTGCCTGTTTTTTTTCTTATAAATGGGTTTTATTTTTATCCTGTTTTATTAAAATATAGTCACGTCAATTGGTTTAAACGAGTTTTTATTTTACATGTTTTTTGGACTGTATTTTATTCATATTTTTGGCTAAATAACCCTGACTTTCCATTTATCATTATCCTTCTAAAAAATATTATCATTGGTTATTATCATCTATGGTATATCCCTGCGATGCTTGGTGCTGGATTTCTTGTGTTTGTGGCTAAGAATCTTTCATCTTTGTTTCTAGTTTTTTCTGTTTTATTAACTTTTCTATGTGGTGTATTAATACAGTATACTGCTACCTACCACCTCCTTGGCGATAATAGTTTGGATAAAATTTTATCGTATCAATTTATTTATAGAAATGTATTATTTTTTGCTTACCCATTTTTCTGTTTGGGATTTTTAATTAACAAACATCTTTTACACAAATATTTTTCATTTAAATTAATTCTTATAGTTATTGCTATTGGGGTAATCGCCCTAATAACTGAGTCTTATCTTAATTACTATCAAACCACCAGAGATGGTGGGTTTGATATGTTTTTTTCTTTAATAATATTGTGCCCTTTTATTTTAATTTTATTTTTAAAAATAAATATTCCAAATGAAAGCAAAAAAATAGCCTTATACTCAACTTCAATTTATTTTATTCATTTATTTATATTGAATTTGTATCGTGAATATACGGAACTAAACGGAACACTTTTGACATTGACTACTATAGTTAGCTCGGTATTCTTTTCTTACTTTATTATTAAACTAAATAAAAGATTGAAATTTATACTGTGAGAAGCTAGCAAAGCTTGGGCCTAACGTTACCCGAACTAGGTTAGAATAATAATTAATTTATGGAGTTATTATCCATACAAGTTGCTTAAAAGAGCAAATGACAGTTGGTTTTTTCCCCTTCCTCGCTTATTTTAGCCAACAATTATTTGCCTCTTCGCAAGGCGTTAGCATGATTCTCACTGTCAAGTTAAGCACACTGATCCTTGCCTAACTTTTTAAGCTATTATTACTTCATCTCGAATTAGGAATAATCTTGACACCCATCCTATAGGAATAATCTTGACACCCATCCTAAATTTTGCTCTTTTTGAAGTTAAAGGCTAGCTTTTATTTAGTGCAAAAAATAAGCAGAGTGTCATATGGCAATTGTAAGAAAGCGACAAGTAAGTTTGGTTGATACAAAATACTATCACTGTATTTCACGGTGTGTTCGTCGTGCATTTTTATGTGGCGAAGACCGTTTCACTGGTCAATCTTACGAGCATCGACGAGGATGGGTTGAAGATAAGCTGGGTGAATTAGCTAGGGTATTTTGTATTGATGTGTGCGCTTATGTCGTAATGAACAATCACACCCATTTAGTACTGTATGTAGATGATAAAAAGCAAATAGGCTGAATGATAAAGCGATTGTTATTCGCTGGCATAAACTCTGAAAAGGCACATTGTTAACGCAAAAATTCATACAAGGCGAGAAGCTAAGTAAAGTTGAACTCATTTTTTTCAATCAAACGGTAAAACAATACCGAGAACGTTTAGCAAGTATCAGCTGGTTTATGCGCCTGTTAAATGAAAATATAGCGCGTAGAGCAAATAAAGAAGATAATTGCACAGGGAGGTTCTGGGAAGGTAGGTTCAAATCGCAAGCTTTACTTGATGAAGCCGCAATTGCAGCGTGTATGGCCTATGTAGATTTAAACCCCATTAGAGCCAAGATGGCTAACACGCCAGAAGAGTCAGACCATACCAGCGCTCAAGTACGCTTAATATGCGCAAAAGAAGGCAAGCAGCCAAAACAACTACTTCGCTTTGCAGGTATGCCACGTCAAGTAATGCCTAAAGGGCTGCCGTTTGAGCTTAAATCGTACCTTGAACTCGTTGAGCTAACAGGGCGAGTAATGCGGGAGGATAAGCAAGGACATATAGATAATATGACCCTTCCTTTGTTAGAAAGGCTTAATATATCATCAGAAAACTGGTTAAAACTCACCACACAATTTACGCGCGTATTTCATGGTGCAGTGGGCAGGCCTGCCTCACAAGAAGGGTATTGCGAAAACTTAAACCGAAAGCGGCGAGCGAATATCAGTAACTGAGCAAAGTTATTCGCTTAGAGCCAAATCACTTTTTGAGCACTCCAACTAGATAATGGAGGGATTTTTGTGGCTGCCATTTGGGCTTTAATTAGTAATACCTCTATTTTAAAACTCAAATTATTTTTGGACAGTTAAAAAACATAAATTCACTAGTTAACTTTAACTTTATGTAATTTACTATGTAGAAATTAAGGTGGGTGTCTAGTTAAGAAATGGGCTTATGGATGCTATCGTTTTATTAAAAATACCTTCTAATGTTAAACTATAAAAAACTTAATGACTTAATATAGCTATGGCATTTTACCTTCCTCTTTTACAGCCTCATTTTAAACACATTGAAATGGGCGATACGATAACCTCGCTTTGGAGCGGGTGTGGCAGTATTGTTGAGTGCATGCTTGATGCTGAGCCATGTGTTATTAAAGCGATTAAAATACCAAGCCACATAAACCATCCAAAAATTAAGCAAAGCAAATTTGCATTAAAAAGAAAGCAGCAGTCTTATAAAGTTGAATATAATTTTTATAGGTTATACAGCGCGTACTTACCGACAAGCGCTAAAAGTATTACCTGTATTAACGCAATTAATGATGGTGACGATTATGCGTTAGTATTTAAAAACTTTACTCAATATGGTTTTGCTCAAGCAAGCTCCCAGCATATAAAGGCAATACTAAACTGGTTAGCATTTTTTCATGCCTTTAATTTAAATAAGCCTGCAAAGGGCTTATGGCAACAAGGGAACTATTGGCATTTGAGCACACGGCCCGATGAGTTTAATAAATTAAAACAAAGCGCTGACAAAAAGTCCGATATTAAAAATGCGGCTCATAAAATTGATAAAATACTGCAATCATCACACTACAAAACCTTGATACATGGCGATGCTAAGCTCGCCAATTTTGCTGCAAATGAGCAAAGTGAAATACTCGCTTATGACTTTCAGTATGTTGGGGCTGGGGTAGGGATTTGCGATGTAATGTATTTTATGACCAGCTGCTTAAGCGACGAGCAATTACATACCTGCGCCGATGAGTATTTACATTACTATTTTAGCCAATTAAAAAATGCGCTTTTAGTGTTTCAACCGCAAATAAATGCCGATGACGTAATTGCAAAGTGGCATGCATTATGGCCATTAGCTTGGGCCGACTTTTATCGATTTTTAGCGGGTTGGAGCCCAACTCATTTTAAAATAAATAGTTACATGATGGCGCAAGTAAATTTAACGTTATCAGATAACAATTTATAAACATAAAGTAGTGTGTCGCTTGCATAAATATCAAGCAAATCAATACATTTTGGCACGATCTATGAAAACTTATTTAAAATTGCAGGTCAAATGACCTTTTTTAATATAAAATACCGCCAATTCTTGTATCAGTAGGTTTTTATCATGTCAATTCACGTAATTTCACACCCTCTAGTTCAACACAAATTAGGCTTAATGCGCGCTCACGGTATAAGTACTAAAAGCTTTCGTGAATTATGCTCTGAGGTAGGTACCTTATTAACCTACGAAGCAACTAAGAACCTACAGTTAGAAGATAACGAAATTACTGGCTGGGACGGCAACAAATTAAAAGTAGAGCACATTAAAGGCAAAAAAATTACTGTTGTGCCAATTTTACGCGCAGGCCTTGGCATGATGGATGGCGTAATGTCATTACTCCCAGCGGCTAAGGTAAGTGTAGTGGGCCTTGAGCGTAACGAAGAAACGCTTGAGCCAGTACCTTACTTTGAAAAGTTAGTAGGCAATATTGATGAGCGTTTAAGCTTAGTTATAGACCCAATGCTTGCAACTGGCGGCTCTATGATTGCTACTATCGATATGCTTAAAAAAGCCGGCTGTAAAGACATTAAAGTAATTGTACTGGTTGCTGCACCTGAGGGCGTTGAAAAAACATTAGCCGCTCACCCTGATATTGAGATTTTTACTGCCTCAGTTGATAGCCATTTAAATGAAAAGGGTTACATTATCCCAGGGCTTGGCGATGCAGGTGACAAAATTTTCGGTACGGTTTACTAAGGTTTAACAGTGCAAAATAATTCTACATTTTCTATAAAAACCATTTTAACCGGCGCCCAAATGTTGTTTGTAGCATTTGGTGCGTTAGTGTTAGTGCCTTTATTAACGGGGCTTGACCCAAGTGTCGCTTTGTTTACAGCGGGTATAGGTACTTTATTATTTCAGGTAGTGACGAAAGGCAAGGTGCCTATATTTTTAGCGTCATCATTTGCGTTTATTGCGCCTATTATTGCCTCAGTACAAATGTGGGGCGTACCAGCCACCATGGGTGGTTTAATGGCAGCGGGCTGTGCTTATATGCTGTTAGCGCTATTGGTTAAATTTAAAGGGGTGGCAACACTTCATAAAATTTTGCCGCCTGTGGTCGTCGGCCCCGTTATTATGGTGATTGGTTTAGCCCTTGCACCGGTTGCGGTAAATATGGCAATGGGTAAAAGCGGCGACGGCAGTATTGAACTTATTGCTTACGATAAAGCTATTATTATTTCGCTGTTTTCTCTTGTTGTAACACTTATTTTTGCTGTGTTGGGCAAAGGTGTATATAAGCTGATCCCTATATTAGCGGGTGTTATATCGGGTTATGTTTTATCACTGGTAATGGGTGTGGTTGAATTTGGTAGCGTAAATGAAGCGAGCTGGCTGGCTGTACCAAACTTCACATGGCCCGAATTTAAGTGGCAAGCAGTTCTCTTTATGGTGCCTGTAGCCATTGCACCTGCTATTGAGCATATTGGCGATATGATGGCTATTAGCCAAGTAACCAATAAAGACTTTTTAAAAAAACCAGGCTTACATCGCACCTTATTTGGTGATGGCTTAGCCACTGCCGCTGCCTCTTTATTTGGTGGCCCGCCAAACACTACTTACTCTGAAGTAACTGGCGCAGTGATGCTTACCAAAAACTTTAACCCTAAAGTAATGATGTGGACTGCCATTATTGCTGTGGTACTGGCCTTTGTGGCAAAAATGGGCGCTGGTTTACAAACTATTCCTGTACCTGTGATGGGCGGCATAATGATTTTGTTATTTGGCTCAATTGCGGTAGTGGGCTTAAATACGTTGGTTAAATCTGGTGATGACTTAACTGCACCCCGTAATTTAAGTATTGTGGCACTTATATTAGTATGCGGTATTGGCGGTATGCACATAGGTGGTAGCCAATTTAGCTTAGAAGGGGTTAGCTTGTGCGCCATTTTAGGTATTGTACTTAACCTAGTATTGCCAAAAGCTGAACCAGAAACTGATTAATTTTGCACTGTATGTAAAATTTACGCACCAAAATAGCGCATACTAATTGCGCTATTTTTGTAAGTTGCTAATAATTAAATAAAAATAATAGTGGTCTAGTACCTGCATTTGTTACTTCATAATATAAGGAGTTACTATGTCAGAGGCCAGTATTGTGGATATAACCCCATTTTTAGCAAAGCACCAATTGCCTTTAAAGTATCAGTACCTTAGTGAGCAATTTTTTATCCCGCTTGCACACGATATTCTAGAATCAAAAAAAAATAACACCCCTATTTTTGTCGCCATAAATGGATGCCAAGGCTCAGGAAAAACCACCCTCGCAGATTTTTTAGTTACTTGGTTTAGTAACAACACGCCGTTTACCAGTGTCGCGCTTTCTATTGATGATTTTTACTTATCTAAAGCACACCGCCAAGGACTTGCCAAAGACGTACACCCATTATTTGCCACACGTGGTGTGCCTGGCACCCACGATGTAGGGTTAATGAATACCACCATAAGCCGATTACTTGCAAAAGAGGTTGGTGTGCCTTTGCCTAAATTTGACAAGCATCACGACGATTGCAGCCCCGAGCAAACATGGCAATGTAACAATAAACCCATTGATATTATTATTTTAGAAGGCTGGTGCGTAGGTAGTGAGCCACAACCGTTATTTTCTTTAAGTGAGCCTATAAACGAGTTAGAAACACAGCACGATAAAGAAGGCGTGTGGCGTCGTTGTGTAAACAGTTGCCTTGCAAATGAATACAAAAGTGTGTTTAGTAAAATAGATTACACGGTGATGCTCAAAGCGCCGAGCTTTGAAGATGTATTCAAGTGGCGACAAGAGCAAGAGCAAAAGCTTATTGCCGCTAAGGGCGAGGGCGATGGCACCATGAGTGATGAGCAACTGGTGCACTTTATTTCTCATTTTGAGCGTATTACTCGCGAAAACTTAAACACCCTAAGCGCTAAAGCTAACGCCCTTATAGAGCTTGATAGTAATCGCGATATTAGTGCTATGCACTTAACCAGCGACGATACGCTGCAACCTATTATATTTACCGACTTAGATGGTACGTTACTCGATCATGCCGATTACAACACTAAAAATATTAGTAGCTTGCTGCAAGACTTACAAGCAGCCCACATTCCTGTGGTGTTTAATACGAGTAAAACATTTTGCGAAGTGGTTGAACTTAAAAACGAGCTTAATATTCAACAGCCTTTTATTGTTGAAAATGGCGCGGCGGCTTATTTACCCGTAGATTATTTTGAGCTTAAACCCATTGGCTGCACGCAAGTAGGGGCGTATTGGTGTTATGCATTTGCATCACCCTTATCTAACTTACTTAGTGATTTAGACTCCTTAAGCAGCGAATATAAATCGCATTATAAGTTATTTAGTGATTTATCGAGCGAGCAAATATCATCCCTCACTGGGCTTGATGAAGCGCAAGCAAGGCGCGCTCAAACACGCGATTTTTCAGACCCACTTTATTGGCACGGAAGCGATGAATTACTAAATGCGTTTGTAAACGATGTTAAAGCTCTCGGCTACGACATAAAAATAGGCGGGCGGTTTATACATATTGCTAAAAACACCGATAAAAGCGCTGCACAGCAGTGGTTAGTTAAACAAATTTCACAACATTTTAGAAAGCCTCTCACGGTAATTGCACTAGGTGATAGTGACAACGATAAGCAGATGCTAGAGCAAGCTGATATCGCCATTATCATACATAACCCAAGCAGTAAAAAGCCGGTTAAGTTAACACATAACAAGGCGCGTTATTCGAAATCGCCCGCTCCACTGGGTTGGATTGAAGAAATAACCACATTGCCTTGTATTAGCAGCATTTTAAATACTATTGAGGAGCGAAAATCACATGGCTGATTTTTATCAAAATGGCATCATCACAACCTTACACAATATCGCCGATAGACCGGTAGAAGCGCTTGAAGAAGAGCTAATTAGTTTTAGTAAGCAACGGCCAATGGGGTTAATACTCCCTTCGTTGTTTAGTGAGCTTGAAGGCCCAGCGCTGCAAAACATTGTAAAAGAACTCAGAGAGGTTCCTTATTTATCGCAAATTACCATAGGTTTAGACAGGGCAGACGAGTCACAATACCGCCATGCTTTAGGCTTTTTTAAAGAGCTTAACCAAAACCACAAAGTGCTTTGGAACGATGGTCCTCGTTTGCAAGCGCTTGATAAAGAATTACAAGAGCTAGGCGTTGCACCGCGTGAGCTTGGTAAAGGCAGAAACGTGTGGTATTGCATGGGTTATAAATTGGCCACCTCAGAGGTAGAGTCGATAGCACTGCACGACTGCGATATTTTAACTTACGACAGAGGTTTGTTAGCGCGCTTAATTTACCCTGTAGCACACCCTCGTTTTAATTATGAATTCTGTAAAGGCTTTTACCCACGTACTGCAAACGGCAAAATTAATGGCCGAGTATCGCGCTTATTAGTAACGCCGTTATTACGCTCGTTCAAAACTATTTTAGGCAATACCGACTACCTAGAATATATGGATACCTTTAGATACCCGTTAGCAGGGGAGTTTTCGTTTAGACGTGATGTGCTAAATGATATTCGTATTCCGAGTGATTGGGGCCTTGAAATTGGCGTACTAAGTGAAATGTACCGTAATTATTCGCACAATCGCTTATGCCAAGTGGATATTGCTGATAACTACGATCATAAGCATCAGGAACTTTCTCTTGATGACCAAAACGCCGGTTTATCTAAAATGTCGATAGACATAACCAAGGCACTATTTAGAAAATTAGCCACTCAAGGGGTTACCTTTACCAGCGAAACAATTCGTTCTTTAAAAGCAACTTACTACCGTATTGGTTTAGACTTTATAGAAACGTATCATAACGATGCACTGATGAATGGTTTAACCTTAGATGTGCACCAAGAGGAAAAGGCCGTAGAAATGTTTGCCAAAAATGTTATGGAAGCAGGTCAGCACTTTTTAGATAACCCAATGGAAGCGCCATTTGTGCCAAGTTGGAACCGTGTTGTATCGGCCATGCCAGATGTTTTTGAGCGCTTAAGAGAAGCGGTTGATCTTGATAATAAAGAATTTAGTGAATAAATAAAACAATAATAAGGGGCGCGTGTGAATACAGTAAGTGAATTATTTTTACAGCGGGTAGAGCAACATCTACATATTATTTATAAAGATGTTGAACTGCCCTTGAGTATTACAGAGCTGGCTGAGCAGCTTATAACTATAATTTTAGGCGACAGCCCGCTGCGCGACCCTACACCCCATACTAACCGTTGGGACGAGCAAGATATTATATTAATAGCCTATGGCGACTCTATTATTAAGCACGATGAGGGAGACCAAGCTGTTGCAAAACCGGTAGAAGCACCGCTTAAAACCTTGCACCGGTTTATAAAAGAGCAGTGCGATATGCAGCTTAATGCTTTGCATATATTGCCATTTTACCCGTATAGCTCTGATGAAGGCTTTGCGGTAATGAACTACGTGCAAGTAAATGAATCGCTAGGAGATTGGCAAGATATAAAAAATATCGCCAAAGATGTAAAGCTAATGGCAGATTTAGTGATTAATCATTGCTCTAGCCGAAGTGTATGGTTTGAAAACTTTTTAAACGATTTAGACCCCGGCAAAGATTACTTTAAAACGGCAAGTTTAACCGATGATTTATCTAATGTAGTACGCCCGCGTACGTCACCGCTATTAAATACGGTAACCACACCAAGCGGCGAAAAACATGTATGGTGTACGTTTAGCCACGACCAAGTTGATTTTGATTTTGGTAACCCGGAAGTTTTAAAAGAATTTATAAGCATTATTCGCCATTATTTAGATAACGGCGTACGTTTGTTTAGGCTAGATGCGGTTGCATTTTTATGGAAGCAGCTCAATACAAATTGCATTAATTTACCGCAAACGCATGAAGCCGTTAGGCTTATTCGCACCCTAATAGAGCATACTGAGCCAAGCGTTGTCATAATTACTGAAACAAACATACCAAACCAAGAAAACCTCTCTTACTTTGGTAACGCCAACGAAGCCCACAGTATTTATAACTTTGCTTTACCGCCTTTATTACTGCATACATTACTCAGTGGAGATAGCACAGCCATTAAGCATTGGATGATGAGTATGCCGCCTGCGCAAAACGGCACCACATACTTTAACTTTATTGCCTCGCACGATGGCATTGGACTTAGGCCAATAGAAGGCTTGTTACAACCAAGCGAAGTGGCGTCATTGGTGAGTACGTCTATGCAATTTGGCGGGCGTGTATCAATGCGTACCAGTAACGATGGTACGCACACACCGTATGAGCTAAATATTGCACTTTTTGATGCATTACAAGGCACGCACAATGGACAAGATAAGTTTGGCCTTGAGCGATTTATGTGTGCACACGCCATTATGTTTGCGCTTGAAGGGATCCCTGGGCTTTATATTCATAGCTTGCTTGGCACAACGAACGATTACGAACGCTTTGAAAACTCACAGCATAACCGTGCAATTAACCGTCATCGTTGGCAAGAGTCAAAACTATTATCGGCTTTAGGTGATAAATATAGCCATCATCACAAAGTGTTTAATGGTATTAAGCATTTATTAGGTATTCGAAAAAAACAAAGTGCATTTCACCCTAATGCCACGCAATTTACGCTGCACTTAGCGGGGGGGTTATTTGGTTTTTGGCGGCAAAGTATAGACAGGCGCCAAAGTATATTTTGTGTTTATAACATAAGTGATAAACCACAAGTACTTACTCTTGCAGATTTAAATTTAATTAACACTCAGCAGTGGTTTGATTTAGTGGCTAATGAAACAATTACCGAGGATCAACTCACTATAGAGCTAGAGCCATATCAAAGTGTATGGTTAAGTAATATTAAATAAAGTGCAGTAATACCAATTTGCAAAATAGCTCACCTAATTAAGCGCATTGGTATAAAAAGGCTCGCAGTGCGAGCCTTTAACTTAATTAATAAACGTTGTTACTAATTATAAGCTGTAGCTTAAGTTAATGTAGCCAAAGCGGCCAATGTTATCGTAACTTGCGCTGTTTTCGCCGGTCCCGCGTGTACCGTACGGAAGTTTACGATTAAATAGGTTATCAACACCTACTTTAACGCCTAAGCCGCTATCGAAGTTGTAACCCACAGTCATATCAGTAATAAAGTATTTACCGTAAGACATTTGGTTACTTGGGTTAGGGTTGCTCGCAAGCTCTACATTTGTGTATAAATCAACTTCGCTGATAAAGCGTGTTTCAACCGTTGAATAAAAGTTATCCATTGCATAGCTAACCGATAGGTTAGTTTGCCATTTCGCTTCGCCAGTTGTACCTGCGTACTCAATATATGAACTAGGATCATCTTGGAACGGGTAATCTTTACGTTCAATAAGGTAAGTACCAATTAAACGTGTTTTAAAGCTACCTTCAAGCGCATCAAAGTCATAGCCTAGTTCAAAATCAACACCAGACGCCTTTTGACCAGCTACGTTAAGTACTGAGTTTTGAATTAGCGAAATTTCACCACTGGCATTACGTGTAATTAAATTACAGTACTGATTGTCTATACCTGTCGTGCTATCAACACAGCGGTCAAGAATTTCTTGCGCGTCGATTGTGTCAATTGCATCTTCAAGGTCAATTTCCCAGTAATCAATAGTCAGTACGGCATTGTCTAAAAACTCTGGTTGATAAACAATACCAACCGTTGTACTTGTTGACTCTTCTCCTTTTACATCGCGGTTACCGCTTGTTAAACCATCTAAAGAGGCTGAATCGTAATCTGAGTTAAAGTCACTCGCTACACCTAACGCGGCACAGTTAGCAGAGCGTGTTGCAGCATTCGATAAGTCACCTAGGTTTTCAGCGCGACATGGGTCTTCTACATTGTAGAAAGTTTGGCTTGCTGCACCAAATACTTCACTTATGTTAGGCGCACGAAGTGCTGCAGATTGCGTTACACGCACACGTAGTTCATCGTTAACAGTCCAATCAAGGCCTAGTTTCCAGCTAGTTGCTTCGCCAATTGTGCTGTAATCAGCATGACGTACAGCGGTATCAAATACTAAATCTTGAATAAGCGGTAAGTCAGTTAAAATAGGCATAGTCGCTTCAAAAAATACTTCACGCACATTAAACGAGCCTTTATCTTCGCCTAAAGCGTTAAAAAATGTACCTTCTGCGTTATCTGGCTCTTTTGTTTCGCTTTCTTCTTTACGGTATTCAGCACCAAACGCAACACCTACGTAACCTGCTGGTAATTCAAAAATAGCGCCATTGGCAAGTGAACCAGAAACCACGGTTTGTTTAATAGTTGACGTACCTACAGATACCGTATTTATGTAATCAATCGCTTGTTGAGATGGTGCGCCAAAACCCATAATGTTTACCGGTACACAGCCATCAGCTTGTGCAGCAGCGCTGCGACATACGATGTTGCCATCTGCATCTTCAACGGCATCAAGTGCATTAAAGTAGTTGGCTAAAATCATATTAGCGCCATTTTCGCGCTCTAAGTCAGTTTGACCATACACAACTGATGTATCTAATTCCCAGTCTTCAAACACAGTTCCTTTTAAGCCTGTAACAAAACGGGTTGTTTCACGGGTATTGTTTTCAACGCGGCGGCCCAGATCGGTCATCATGCGGTTAACCATGATTGAATCAACGCCTTCCTCTTCCATTCGCGCTTTGATATCTGGGTCTAGGTAAGGGTTATCAATTTTAATGCTGTTGTCGCTGTCAAAAAAGAAAAACGCAGGTTGACCTATGCTTTCGCCTTGGCTATTTACGTATTTTGCATCAAAGTAGACGTTTAAATCGTCGGTAACATCGTAGTTAACTTTAAAGTTTACGTTGTAACGCTCAAACTCAGGTTGAATTTCTTCAAATTGGCCAAGGTTAAACGAATCACAATTTGCACATGAAAGGCCATCTACATTATTGCCAATGTATAGGTCACGTGCGCTGCTATCCGGGTTAAAGCTATTTGTAAAACCATCTTCAAGTGCGTAAACACCCGCGTTGTTAATAGCGTAGTAACCTGCATTAGGTGTTAAAATTTTATCAGGAAAGTCAGCACTATCTTTGTTCTCATCCGTTTGAGCTTGATTACGTAAGCTGCTAAAAGATGTGCTAGTCCAAGGGTGGTCAAGTGCATTTAATGAATCTTGGCCTGAGTACTCAATAGCAAAAGCGGCATTACCACGGTCGTTATCAAAATTAGAGCCGTACGAGAACGTTGCTTTTTCGTTGTTGTAGCTGTTTAAATCGGCAAAACCACGGGTAACGCTAAAATCCATACCTTCAATGTTGTCTTTTAATATAAAGTTGACAACACCTGTAACCGCATCAGCACCGTATACAGCTGATGCACCACCAGTAATAATTTCTACTCGCTCAACCCAGACGCTCGGAATAGTATTTGTATCAACAGCTTGAGAGCCCGCTGAGCTAGATACGTGGCGCTTACCGTTTACAAGTACTAAGGTACGGTCGGTACCCATGTTACGTAAATCAAGAATGTTTAAACCAGCAGTACCAATAAAGCGGCCTGAGTTAGCCATTGAATATGTATTGCCAAGTGCTGGTAAGTTGTTTAGCGCTTCACCAATGTTTACAGCGCCAGTATTAATTAGCTGCTCGCCGCTTATAACTGTTACTGGTGCCGGTGCAATAGCGCCTTCACGTAAAATACGCGAACCCGTTACTTCAACGCGTTCAATTTTTGTCGCTTGCTCATCTTGTGCAAGTACAGAATTACTCGCTGTTGCAGCAGCAGTAATTAATGCACATTTAATGCTAGTAGAAAGTAAATTATGACGTTTCATGTGTTTCCCAAAGGAGATTTTATAATAATTAAATACATTAACTTTTTAGCTAAATACACAGTGCATTTAGCCTAAGCCCTATAACTTTTGTTATAGGGCTGGCGATTATTGCATGCTGAAACAATGAATAGAAGCGTCGTAATTTTTGCTTTTTCAGTAAGTTAACTCTTTATTAAATTGTCTAAAGTTGCCGATTATTATTATTAACGCAACAATAAACCGCTCGGGTTTTGTTAATAGTATTGAGGGTTAAAAGAGGTTGGTGTTACATTTTTTGTTGTTTTACAGGTGTGTTTACGTTTGGTTTATTTATTGGTTTGTTTTTTAATCTTTTTATGGCTTTGAAGTTGGTGTGGGGCTTAACTATGTTTTGCTCGTAAATTGAACTGTGGAGTTAAAAATGAGCTTTAATGTGTTTTTAATGTAATTACTTTGTGTCGGTTGACCCCGAAAGAGTAACATGATGAAACAGTTATATGTTTCTAAAAACAATAAATTGAGTAAATTTCATCTAAAAAAATAAAAAAGGCCCAATTAAGGGCCTTTCTAGGGAGGGTTAAAAACTAAAAATCGTATGATAAGTTTACATAGCCAAAACGGCCAATATTATCGTAACTTGCACTACCACTACCTGTACCACGTGTACCGTATGGAAGCTCTCTGTTAAATACGTTATCTACGCCTAATTTAACACCCATGCCATTATCAAAGTTATAACCTACTGTTATATCTGAAATAATATAAGTGCCATAGTTCATTAAGCTACTAGGGTTAGGGTTGTCTTCAAGTTCTTGTTCTGTGTATAAGCTCACTTGTTCAATATAGCGAGTGCTTAAAGAGGTGTAGAAACGCTCGTAGCTATACTCTATATTAATGTTAGCTTGCCACTCAGCTTCGCCAGTTGTACCCGCATATTCAATGAACTCTTCTGGTTCATCTTGGAATGGGAACTCTTTACGTTCAATTAAGTAAGTACCAATTAAACGGGTTGCAAAGCTACCCTCAAGGGCATCAAAGTCATAAGCAAGTTCAAAATCAATACCAGAAGCTTCTTGGCCTGATACGTTTAGAACTGAGTTTTGAATTAGCGTAATTTCACTGTTTGCATCACGCGTTATTAAATCACAGTATTGATTTTCAATACCTGAAGTGCTGTCGACACAGCGATCCAGAATTTCTTGAGATGCAATTGTAGAAATCGCATCTTCTAGTTCTATTTTCCAGTAATCTACCGTTAATACTGCATTTTCAATGAAATCAGGCTGGTACACTAAACCTATCGTTGTACTTGTTGATTCTTCACCTTTAACATCACGGTTACCACTTTGTAAGCCTTCAAGTGTTTGTGAGTCGTAGTCTGATTCAAAGCCAACTGGTACACCAAGCGCAGCACAGTTAGCACGGCGAGTGTCGCTATTTTGTAAATCATTTAAGTTATCGGCTAAACAAGGATCATCTACGTTATAGAAAGTCTGGCTAGGTGCGCCAAAAATTTCACCAATATTAGGCGCTCTTAGTGCTTCAGACTGTGTAAATCGCAAGCGTACTTGGTCATTAACAGTCCAATCTAAGCCAAGCTTCCAGCTTGTTGCATCACCAATGGTGCTGTAATCAGCGTAACGCACAGCTGCATCCAGTACTAAATCTTGAACAAAAGGAAGGTCAGAGACTAAAGGGATAGTGGCCTCAGCAAAAACTTCATTTACATCAAATTCGCCCTTATCCTCACCTAAAGCATTGAAGAAAGTCCCCTCAGCGTTATCAGGTTCAATTGTTTCACTTTCTTCTTTACGGTATTCAACACCAAATGCCATACCAACATAACCTGCCGGTACTTCAAAAAGTGCACCATTTGCCAGTGAAGCTGAAACCACTGTTTGTGTGATTTCAGAAGTACCGGTTGATACGGTATTAATATAATCAATGGCTTCTTGGCTAGGTGCGCCAAAGCCCATAATGTTTACAGGCACACAGCCGTCAGCACGTGCAGCTTCACTACGACATACAATGTTGCCTTCGTCATCTTCAATTGCATCAAGCGCGTAAGAATAGTTATCCAAAATCATATTAGCGCCATTTACACGCTCAAGCTCGGTTTTACCATGAACCACTGAAGCATCTAGATCCCAATCTTCTAAAACTGTTCCCTTTAAACCCGCTACAAAGCGCGTGGTTTCACGGGTGTTATTTTCGATACGACGACCTAAATCTGTCATCATACGTAAAACATTAATCGAGTCGACGCCTTCGCCATCATTAGCCTCTTCCATTAATGTTCTGACGCTGTCATCTAAGTATGGGTTATCTATACTGATTGTATTTCTAGGATCGCCGAAGAAGAATGCTGGTTGACCAATGCTTTCACCTTCACTGTTTACGTATTTTGCTTCAAAATAAGCATTTAAGTCTTCTGTTACGTCATAGTTGACTTTGAAATTAACATTGTATCTTTCAAATTCAGGCTGTATTTCATCAAATTGTGCAAGGTTAAACGAGTCACAATCGGCACACAGTAATCCATCAACATTGTCACCAATATAAATATCTCGCTGTGTTCCATCTGGATTAAACGTATTTACATAGCCGTTACCTACGCTAAATACGCCTGCGTTATTAATTGCATAGTAGCCTGCATTTGGTGTGTAAATTTTATCAGGAAAGTTTGGGTCATCTTTATTAGCATCAGTTTGTGCTTGGTTGCGTAAACTTGAGTAAGAGCCGTCTGTCCACGGGTGATCAAGTGCGTTTAATGAGTCTTGACCAGAGTATTCAACTGCAAATGCTGCGTTACCGCGGCCATTATCAAAGTTTTTACCATATGAAAAAGTGGCTTTTTCGTTGTTATAATCACTTAGATCAGAAACCCCTTTAGTCACACTTACGTTTAAGCCTTCAATGTTGTCTTTTAAGATAAAGTTAACTACGCCCGTTACCGCATCCGCACCATAAACGGCCGATGCACCACCGGTAACTATTTCAACGCGCTCAACCCATACACTTGGAATAGTATTCGTATCGACTGATTGAGAGCCCGCAGAACTTGAAACATGGCGCTTACCATTAACAAGTACTAAGGTACGGTCTGTACCCATATTACGTAAATCAAGAATATTTAAACCGGCAGTACCAATGAACCTGCCTGAGTTTGCAAGTGAGTATGTATTACCCAACGCTGGTAATTTGTTTAAGGCTTCACCAATATTAACTGCGCCGGTGTTAATAAGATCTTCGCCAGAGATAACGGTAACAGGGGCAGGGGCTATTGCGCCTACACGGCTGATTTTAGAACCTGTTACTTCTATTCTTTCTAATTTTTTTTCATCCTCTTCTGCCGCTAATGATGAAAATGCTAAACCTGCAGTTGAGAGACAAAGTGCAGCTTTAATACTGTGAGAGACTATATTAAACGTTTTCATTGAAATTCCCTAGATGATTACTTGTGATTTTAGGTACAGCTCTTGTGCAATGTGTATTAATTACTACGAGCTGTTTATTTATTATTTACATTGCACGTTAACAATTAACATGGATGTATATGGGAACAACTAATTTTCGCTGAAATCACAATAAAATAAGCCCAAATACAGTGTTAATTAAATGAAAAAAATATGCTTAACCTTTGTTTTAAAATAAGATTATTCTTCTAATTGAAATTGTTGTCACTGTTTTTAAATTGTATTTAATATAGGTAATTCATGTGTTTGTATTGATGTTTTTGAGTTTTTATTAGGCGGTGTTAATTTCTATTGTCCCTTTTATGGGGTGTTTTTTTAAGGTGTATTATTTGTATTTACTGTTTAGTTACATTTATAAAGGTAATACTTGTTATTTACTCGTTTATTGTAAAGCCCCTTTACAGTTATCTAGCTTCCTATGCGCCTTGAGTTACTTTATTACGTAAACTTGATACACTTATACTGTTTTTTATAAATAGGTTTTACCATGAAGTTTTTAGTTTTAATTTTTACTTTTGTATTTAGTACTGCGGCCATTTCAGAGCAAGAAGTTGATCTCGAAGTTAATATGAAAAATACAGGCCTTGCTTATAAAAATGCGGTGCAAGCAGTAGGTATAGGTGGCTTTAATACCGCCATAGATAAGTTTATTACTTTGGTTGAAACCAGTAAAAAAGCGACCTTTCATAAAGAAGCACAAATGTCGCTACAAGGGCTAGATAAAGTTATTGCGCAAGCAAAGTTGGCAAAAAAATTAGCGAATGAGCGCGGGCTTGATGCAGCAAAGCCAGCCCTTAAAAATATAGATGATTTACGCAAGAAGTATCATGAGTTGCACGAGCCTCCGGGTTTTTTTGACTTATTGTTTGGTAATTAACCTCAGCTTTTTTGTAAATTAATGTCGAGCAGTTATTTCAGCGCTACATATGCTAACTTTTTCGCTATAGCGCATTATTGATGCGCAGATTTGTGATGTTTTAATAAAATGTATAGCTGCAGATTAAGTAGTTTGAATGCTCATTTTTCAATATTTTAGTAAAGCTCTTATCTAGGGTGCAGATTAATTAAGGAATAGTAATGGAAATTTCAGTGTCATTGTTAGAGGGTCAAAAACAAAGTGCAAAATTTGGCGACCTTGAAGTAATAAGCGATCAAAGTATTAATGCTGGTGGCGGTGCCGAACACCCAGAACCGTTTGACTACTTCTTAGTAAGCATGGTGCTATGTGCTGGGTTTTATGCACGTAAATTTTGTGAGCAACGCGATATCTCTACACAAGGGATGACGCTTACGCAAAATAATGAAAACATAGATGAAGAAGGTAAAAAATTATTTTCTATCGAAATTAATTTACCAGATGGCTTTCCTCAAAAATATAAAAAAGCACTTATTGCTGCGGTTAATACGTGTACTGTTAAAAAAGTGATTCAGGCCCAACCTGAGTTTTCTGTAGTTGTTAAATAAAAATTACGGGTAAACATGGTTCGTTTACCCGTATACTTCACGGGATTAGTGTTATTTTTTCTTCATTCCTTGTACTGCTTTAAAACGTGGATTGTCTTTACATATTACAAAAACACGTCCTTTTCGCTTCACTATTTGACATCCTGGTCGTTGCTTAGCGCTTTTAAGCGAGCTTAATACTTTCATTACTCACCTTTTTTGGCAGTAGATAAGTTTTTAAAGCGACGGTTAAACTGCGCGACACGGCCGTCACTAGCCACTGTTTTTTGCTTACCAGTATAAAATGGGTGCGAGTCGCTAGACACATCAATAGGCACATACGGATACGTTTTCCCTTCAAGCTCAATAGTGCGGTCTGTTTTAATGGTTGAGCCAATAATGAAGTAGCTATCGGCAGCTGTATCGTGAAAAGCAACCACGTTGTAATCTGGATGGATATTAGGTTTCATAATACGCCTTAAGTTGTTATGTGATAATATAACTATAGGTTATCGCGTTTACGGTATTCGTGCAAATGATTTTTACTCTCATTTACTGACGTTTTTGCTGACTAATCGCGCAAATAATTCAAAAAATAACCACTTAAACCAAAAATACTGGCTATTAGTTTTTAGCCTGTTATAACTATATAAAAAGTGTTAACAAGAAAATTTTTTACGGTTTAGAGGTAAGCTATGAGCGACGCAGCACAACAAGAACAAATAGACCAAGGGGTGATGGAAACCCTTAGAGAGCGCGATCACACAGTCTTATCTGAGCAAATTAATCCAATAGACTGTACACACAACGATATTATTGAGTTATTAGCACAATATATGGCGTTAAGTGAGCAAGATAACGACGAACTATTTGACGATTGGTTTGATAATCTAAATAAAGAACAGCACACTGTTTTAAAAGTGTTTGAGGTATACCGCGGACAATACGAGCACCAAAATTAATACTTAGGCGCTGGTTAAACATTCACTTAGCTGCGCCTTATTAATTAACCACCAACCTGAGCTTTGGATAATAAAATCATCTCAAACTGCTAATTTGTTTTGTTTCACATAAAATTTTTAGCTAGCGAAAGCAAACTTAAATATTATAACCACAGCTCAGATTAATGAATGCAATTATAATCAGAGTGTTAAGGCGTTTTCATACAGTTTTTGTCTGCATAGGGCGGGGCTAAACTGACATCAGGGTTCCAAATTCTACCCCACACTTTACTTAGGCTACTTAAATTTGAGCGCTGATTTAGTTTTTCAAAGTTGCTTACCTGCACTCCTTTGTTAGTTTTTTCGCCAACTGCAAAATTAAATACGTAATAACACTCCATGCCCATACGTAAGTCAGATAAAACAATTTTATTTTGCTGCTCTTTCACGCTATAAAAACCTTTAGTAAACCACTGCAAACGTTGTACGCCCCATTCATTTTTAATATCGTTTAGCAAAGCGGGGCTTGTGTTATAGCGGTTTATTGTAACCTCTTCAGAGGAGTCAAATACCGAGGCATAACTTATGTAATATTGCCCATCAGACATCGCTACAACTCGCCATAGCAAGGTTGTAAGCGGGGCGGGGGTGCTTACATAGTTATTAATGTGTATGTGTTTATGTGCAAACGCGGCGTCTATTTTATTGTTAATTATTACTTTTAAAATAAGAGAGCTACATAAATAAAGGCTACTGAGCACAAGCATAGCGGCGTTAATTTTATAAATGCGCGGTGTGTGTATTTTAGGTATTAAAGTGCACAGAAAGGCCAAGAATAACGGCAGGGTGTACAGGGGATCGATTATAAATATATTTGAAATAGCAAAAGGGTGCTCGCTAAGCGGCCAGATTAATTGCGTACCATATACTGTAAAGCTATCAAGTAATGCATGGGTCGATAAACATAAAAATACCAGCCAAAACCAGCGTGCTTTATGTATTTGCATACCGGAGTGTATTTTTAAAATAAGCCAAACAATAAGTGGGCTAATTAATAAATGCACTATAAACGAATGGCTGAAACCGCGATGATAAGTAAATGCCTCCACTGGCCCGCCATAAGGAATAAAAACATCTAAGTCGGGTAAAGTACCTAAAGCAGCACCCCATAAAGCGGCTTTTCGGCCAATTTTATTACCTAATACGGCGTAACCTACTGCGCTACCTAAAACTACCTGTGTTAACGAGTCCATTTTATTCCTTCTTATTTAGGGTGTTAGTTATGCTGCCCTTGGGCTTAAAACCAATCCACAATAATACTTAATCATATTGCGGGGCTAAACGTGTCGCTACCTGCGTTAAAAAATTTTAATTTACGACTGCATGGATGCAGAAGGTAGAGCAATGCAGGAGCAATTGCTGAGAACAACGAAATAGCAAATTTTTTGCTTAGCTATCCACACGTTTTTCCAGTCACAATATAGATTACTTAATTAAGCGTTTGGTATAAAAACGTCACTTACAATTTCAGCAGTGGTTTTATAAAATCTAAAAAAGCAATTATACGTGACGATACAGCACTGTTTTTGTAATACACCGCTTGCACAATTTCGCGGTTGTTTGGCGTGCTGATACTCCCTGGCAGAATTTCAATTAGCTTGCCTGATTTTAAATCATCGCCAATCATAAAGTGCGAAAGCAGCGCGACCCCTTGGTTTGCCAAGCATAGCTGGCGTACAGTTTCGCCGCTACTGGCAGTTAAGCCAAAATTTAAAGCTGTGGGCGATTTTAGCGGCCAGTTATTAAGTTTGGGCGAGTCGGTAAAACCAATGAGTTTATGCTGGATTAAGTCGCTGGTGTGCGAAATAGTCGGTGTATGTTTAAGGTAACTAGGGCTTGCAACTAAATGCAATTTACTTACGCCGAGCTTTTTTGCATGTAGGTTGGAGTCTTTTAACTCGCCTATACGAATTGCTAAGTCGGTTTTATGTTCGAGCAAATCTATAATGCTGTCGTGGGAGGTTATATCGAGCGTAATGTGGGGATATTGCGTATTAAATTCAGCAATTAAAGGTACCAATTGGTGCAGTACAAAGGGGCTTGCTGCATCAATACGTAATTTTCCACTAGGGGCTTGTTTTAAAAGCTTTATTGCTTCTTCGCCGGTTTGTAAGGTGTTTAAGCCATCGCGAGCATATTTAATAAAGGTATGGCCCTCTTCGGTTAGCTCTAATCGGCGAGTGGTCCTATTTAGTAATGTACATTGTAACGTGTTTTCAAGGCGAGACACGGCCCGCGATACTTTTGCTACTTGCTGATCAAGCAAATTAGCTGCTGCTGAAAAACTTCCGCTGTCTACTACCGTTAAAAACATTTCTAAGTCTTCGGTTTTTGCATGCTGAGCCATACGTGAGCACCTTACTTTTGCATTAATTACAAAAGTATTTTGTCACTAATGCTATTTTTTGCAAACACATTTTTAGTCAAACTGTAAGTCTTAACTAATAATGAGGATTTAATTATGCCATTGGCTTTGTGGGCGCTCACCTTAAGCGCATTTGCAATAGGAACAACCGAGTTCGTAATAGTGGGATTAGTGCCTACTATTGCAAACGATTTAGGCGTAAGCCTACCTTCAGCCGGTTTGCTAGTTAGTTTATATGCAGTAGGGGTTGCCATTGGTGCACCAGTACTGACCGCACTAACTGGGCGTTGGAACCGTAAAATTGTACTAATAAGCTTAATGGGCTTATTTGTCTTAGGTAACTTACTTGCATGGCAAGCGCCTAGTTACGAAACATTAATACTAGCGCGTATTCTAACAGGCTTGGCTCACGGGGTTTTTTTCTCAATTGGCTCAATGATTGCCACAAGCTTAGTAAGTAAAGATAAAGAAGCCAGTGCTATTGCTATTATGTTTACCGGACTTACTGTAGCGCTAGTGACGGGGGTGCCACTAGGTACTTGGATTGGCCAACACTTTGGCTGGCGAGCAACGTTTTTAGTGGTGTCGGTACTGGGTTTAATCGCTTTAATTGGCAGCGCTATTTTAGTACCAAAAAACTTAAAACAGTCTATTCCGGCAACGTTTAAAGAGCAGCTTCAGGTGATTGTTAAGCCGCGCTTATTACTCGTATATTTAATGACAATTTTAGGTTACGGCGGCACGTTCACTGCGTTTACTTACTTAGCACCTATTTTAGAGCAAGAAACAGGTTTTGCTCCTTCAGCGATTGGTTTAATTATGCTGGTTTACGGTGTATCGGTAGCCATTGGTAATATTTGGGGTGGAAAACTGGCTGATAAACGCGGCCCAATTAGCGCACTGAGTATTATATTTAGCGCGCTGACAATTATTTTATTGGCTTTTACTTTTACGATGGAGTCAAAAGTAGCGGCCGTACTGACTATTCTAGTTTGGGGTGCATTTGCGTTTGGTAACGTACCAGGCTTACAGCTTTATGTCGTAAAACAGGCGCAAAAGCATACTCCTAATGCGGTAGATGTCGCATCGGGCTTAAACATAGCGGCGTTTAATATTGGTATCGCACTGGGCTCAATTATTGGTGGCAGTGTAGTAGAGGGTATGTCACTTCAAGATACCGCTTGGATTGGCGCAGCAATTTGTGCTCTAGCATTAGTAGTAACTCGTTACAGTGGCATGCTTGATAAGCGAGAAGTGAAACAAGCATAAAGTATTCTGCTAAGGTTGAAACTTAAATTTATGACCTCATTACCTGTATTGAGGTCATAATTTTTAGGTGACAACACAAAAGAAGTAAAAGGTGTATTTCGTAAAACTTTAAACAGTTTGTATTTTTAACCGATTATTTTATAAGGACAAAGCCATGACACAACGTGTAATAGAAATGCCAGATTTAGGCATGGGAACATTCCGTTTAGAAGGCGATACCGCCTACAATTCAGTAAAAATGGCGTTAGAAGTGGGGTTTCGTCATATTGATACTGCGCAAATTTATGGTAACGAAGAGCAAGTAGGCCAAGCCATAAAAGATAGTAATATTCCGCGCAGCGAAATATTTTTAACCACCAAAGTGTGGAACAACAAGCTTAACAAAACTGACTTTATTGCCAGCGTTGAAAAGTCACTTGAGAAATTACAAGTAGACTCTGTCGATCTACTGCTTATTCATTGGCCTGCGCCTTCAAATGATGAACCAATGAGTGAGTACCTAACAGAGCTTTTAAAAGCTAAGCAGCTTGGTTTAACAAAACATATTGGCGTATCTAATTTTACTATTGCCAACTTAAACGAAGCAATGCAAACACTTGATTCGCGAGAAATATTTACTAACCAAGTTGAGGTGCATCCGTATTTAACCAATACTAAGCTACGCGCTTTTTGTGCCCAGCACGACATTCACGTTACAGCGTATATGCCATTTGTAGTTGGTAAAGTACTAAAAGATCAAACTATTATTGATATTGCTAAT
Organism: Pseudoalteromonas sp. CST2; assembly: GCF_028599385.1. Taxonomy (NCBI): domain Bacteria; kingdom Pseudomonadati; phylum Pseudomonadota; class Gammaproteobacteria; order Alteromonadales; family Pseudoalteromonadaceae; genus Pseudoalteromonas; species Pseudoalteromonas sp. CST2. Next base: position 330,615 of record NZ_JAQREO010000003.1, on the reverse strand, counting down.
AAGCATGAGGCATCGCCAGCGCAAGTAGTTATTGCATGGATTAATGCCAACGGCATGACCACTATTCCATCGTCAACTAAGCGTAAAAACTTAGAAGATAACTTTAATGACCATGTTAAATTAGATGCTGAAGACATTGCTCGTATTGACGGACTTGATTGTGGCGACCGCCAAGCAACGCCTGATTTTGCGCCGCAGTGGGATCAGTAATAAAATACGCAAAACAACATTAGGTGTAGCAAAGCTGCACCTTTATTTTTTTAAAAGGACTCCGTATGTTAACGGTAATTGCCACTATAGCGAGCAAAAATATCGACGCAGAGGTTGTTTTAACTGCGCTCGAAAATCTGCAAAAGTATTCACGTCAAGAAGTGGGTTGTTTGCGTTACGAGTTGTCGGTTAAACGAGACTCAGACAATACCGAGTACCTTGTAAGTGAGCAGTGGGCGTCGCAAGAACACTTTGAAGCTCATAAACAAGAGCCTCACTACAAAGCATTTGGTACCCAAGTTACCGGGCTTGTAACAAGCAGTAATATTGATGTGTACGACACCATCGGCTAGTAAAAGCACTCTTATTAGTTAATGAGTAAAATACAGGGGCGACGTAAGCATACATCGCCATTTGCGTTACTTAGTCTTTTAAATACCCACCTCGTATTAAAACCTCAGCCTTTTATTTAATCGATAAATCGTACTTTAAAATAAGTGCATCTATGTAACGGGCACGTAATGTGTGTTGTTTTTCGTGATCGGCGCCGTGGCCTAATGCTTTATTGAGTAACTTCATCGCGGGGTGAAGCTGCGTACGCTCTTGTTGGTTTAAACTCCCTTTAGTGCGCAATTCAGTAATATCGTCTACCAGCAAGCGGCCTATATCCACACATACTATTTCGTCAATTAAACCGTTTTGTGTCAGTACGCCGTATTTGCTGCATAAAAACTGTTGCCACACTTGCTGTAAATGCTCGTCTATTTCGCAGCCAAATAATTCTTCATTAAAACTAAAGCCTTGCTGAGCAAGTTTACTCAGGCTTGCCGTGTACTGCTGCGCAAAGTAATTAAAGGCATTACTAGAGGATTCAATTTTTTGTTTTATTAGCCCTTGCCCCCAATTTACACAGCCGCGCGGGTAATAGTCATCGTACTCTTCACATTCATACAAACCAGAGTACGAGCTGCAACTTAATTGGCTTTTTATACAATAACTTGGTTTAGGAAAAATACTTTGCTGCTGCCATGTATCTAGTTGCTCGGCATCAATATTTAAAGCATGGCAAAGCTCATCGGTGTTATAAAAATGAGTGGCTAAGTAGTCAGATAAACGCATAATGGCTCGCTTAAAGTTAAAAATATAAATACTGTTTAAATGTACAGTGTTTATATTTTGTATTATCAAACTAAATAACACAAGCCATTTTACGTTTATTATTCGCTTAGGCCTGCAAAAATGCGTGCAAGTATGTTACAAATAGCGCAAGTTTTATAAATAATGAATTTTTATGCGCACCCTAGAACAAATTAAACAAGCAAGCTTAATTACCGCCATTAAAACCCCATACTTAGCCAATGGTGAAATAGATTTAGCAAAGTACGATGAACTCGTTGAAATACAAATTGCAGCGGGTGTAGATGGCATTGTGGTTGGTGGTACAACCGGCGAAGGCCAGCTAATGAACTGGGAAGAGCATTTAATGCTTATCGCGCACAGTGCAAATAAATATGGCGATAAGCTGGTGATTGTAGGGAATACGGGGAGCAATAATACCCGCGAAGCTATTAAAGCCACTAAGTATGGCTTTGCAAGTGGTATGCATGCCGCGCTGCAAATTAACCCATATTATGGCCGCACTTCTATTGCTGGTGTTAACGAGCACTTTAAACGTGTACTGGATATAGGCCCTGCGTTTATTTACAACGTAGCAGGGCGAACAGGGCAAGATTTAACCCCTGATATTATTGAGCCATTAGCAAAACACCCTAATTTAATTGGTGTAAAAGAATGTGGTGGTAACGAGCGTATTGCCCATTACGAACAGCAAGGCATTGCGTGTTGGTCAGGTAACGATGACGAAGCACACGATGCACGTCACACGCACAATGCACACGGTGTTATATCGGTCACATCTAATCTTATACCAGGGTTGTTCCGCCAGTTAATGGATACTAAAAATGATGCGTTAAATACCTCATTACAACCTTTAATGAACTGGCTATTCTGCGAGCCAAACCCGATTGCAATAAACACCGCAATGATGATGACAGGCGCGGTAAATCCCGTATTTAGATTACCGTATGTGCCACTGAGCGATGAGCAACAAGCACAAGGCGAGGCCTTAATAAACGCGCTTAACGTTGATGATATTGTGGGCAATAAAGCTAAGTGTATAAAACAAAGTGATATTGCTTTGCTTTCTTAGGTTATATGAGCCAGCGCTGAACAGTTAGTAAGTGCTGGCATTTATTTAATGAATATTTTACTTTTATTGCTAATATCGGTAAAATTCTCGCCCCCTTACTTACTAAATAACGTTTATTTGTGAAATTTGTTGTTGAACAACTCGCTACATGGATTAAGCCTGAACAGCGACAAAGCCCCTCTGAAAATTGGTACGACTCATCACCAATTACATTAAGTTGGGTACCTGCAATGCAGCGCAGAAGAATGACACCATTTGTAAAAATGGTTTTACATACAGCGCACCAGGTTACAAATGATAAAGGGTATGAAAACATGCCTGTTATTTTTTCATCACGCCATGGCGATTTCCATAAAACAGCTAATTTATTAGGAGAGCTTGGTGAGAAACAACCTCTATCTCCGACAGGCTTTGGTTTAAGTGTGCACAACGCTGCGATTGGTATGTATAGCATTATTAGCGGTAACACCCAACCTATGAACGCTATCGCAGCGGGTAAGGATAGCTTTGCTTGCGCTTTGATTGAAGCATATATAAAGTTGGTTGAGTATAAACAACCACATATATTACTTGTGCATACAGATGAGTCACTCCCAGAGCCGTACACAACATTTGTTGATGAGGCACAAATAACACATTCTATTGCGTTAGTTATACGTTTAGCTACAGAAAAAGAAGCTCATTTTAGTTTAACTAAACAAGCCACTAACAATAGCGAACAAACAACTACTCCTTTAAGTTTAGAGCTTGCTAAAGCAATGTTTAACAAACAAAGCGCCAGTGCTAATGGTTGGTTGTTAACACACTATGCTTAATACAATAATAAGAGTAATAGGCCTTGTTTGGCGCATTATAGCCACTGGCCTTTGTTTTAGTGTATTTGGTTTAGGTGGGCTATTTTTAGCCTTACTACTATTCCCCGTTCAACGTTTATTTCAACGCTGTCCTGTAAAGCAAAAAGAAGATGCGCGTACGGTAGTGCATTATAGCTTTAAATTTTTTGTCGCTTTAATGCATTATACTGGCGCTATCCGTTTTCATATTAAAGATAAAGCCCATTTAGCTAATTTGAAAGGCGAGCTTGTTTTGGCTAATCACCCATCACTTATTGATGTTGTGGTACTTATATCGGTTATTAAAAATGTTGATTGCGTTGTAAAAGCACACCTTTTTAAAAACCCTTTTATGCGTGGTGTGATAAAAAGTACAGGTTATATAAGCAATGAAGACCCGCAAGAATTATTAAAAGAATGCGAGCAAACACTAAAAAGAGGGAATAACTTAATTGTTTTTCCTGAGGGAACACGTTCAGTACCTCATAATTCGCTTAAATTTAAAAGAGGGGCTGCAAATATAGCCCTTAGATGTCATGCCCCTATAACCACCGTATTGATTAAAATGAAACCTTATACGTTAACTAAAGGGACGCCTTGGTACAAAGTAGCCCCATACCAAGCGCATTTTTCTATGCAACTAGCACCACATTCTTTCAAAAGCGATATTATTTATACAAGCGACGTACCAGCAATACAGTCCCGCCAGCTTACGAAAGGCTTACAACAATACTTTACAAAAGAGCTTAGCTATATATGAGTGAATTAAAACAACAAATTAAACAATTGATTATTTCGAGCCTAGATCTTGAAGATATGACCACTGCCGATATAAAAGACGACGAGCCTTTATTTGTAGATGGTTTAGGGCTAGATAGCATTGATGCGCTAGAGCTCGGGCTTGCTATCAAAAAAGAATTTGACGTAAAAATTGATGCAAATTCAGAACAAACTAAAGCGCATTTTGCGAGTGTTAACTCTTTAGCGCAATTTATAGAACAATCACGTACTTAATTAACACACACTAGGAATAATAATGAAAACCGCTGCTGAAATTTATGATGTATTACACGGCATTTTAGAAAATGAATTTGAAATAGATGCTGAAGATATCTCTTTAGAAGCTAACCTGTACGAAGATTTAGACTTAGACAGTATTGACGCTGTAGATTTAGTTGTTAAGTTACGTGAAATTACAGGTAAGAAAATTGAGCCTGACGCATTTAAACAAGTTCGCACTGTGCAAGATGTTGTATCTGCAATAGAAAAGCTCGTTAAATAAGCATGTTTAAGGCATTTTTAACAGCGTTAATAATGATTTTTTTAACCTGTTACCCTTTCATTGTTTATATAGGGCTGACACGTTTCAACAGTTATTTAATCACTGTGATTTTATTAACACTGTTAATAATAAGGCTTTGGTTAAGCAAGCCTTTATTAGCTAAAATGCCATGGATAAAGCCAGCCTCATTACTTGGAATTTTAGCTATTGGCTTATCTAAAACGATGGGCAGTGATTTTGGTATTCGGCTTTATCCGGTTATTGTAAATACTGTTATGTTTTTTGTTTTTGCTTACTCGCTTTATAAAGGTCCAAGTATCATAGAAACGTTTGCGCGTATCACTGAGCCAAAGCTTGATAAAAGAGCCATTTCGTACACTAAAAATGTAACTAAAATATGGTGCGTTTTTTTTGTTTTTAACGCCAGTATAGCGTTATACACTAGTGTGTTTACAAGTCTTGATGTGTGGGCATTTTATAACGGTTTTATTGCATACATTATTATGGGTGTTTTATTTGCAGTAGAGTGGTTAGTAAGGAAAAAAGTAAAAAGGAATGCAGGTGTTTAATACTTTAGATAACGCAAGCATAAATATTCGATTTAATCATAATGGCTCAGCGTTATCTGAGCGTCAATTTGTTAATGATATTAATCAAGTTTTGGCTAAAATTCCGCAATCGCCTACTAAAGCATCGGCAGTGCTTTTCAACAGTAGTAGCTATGATTTTGCTGTAAACCTTTTTGCATTGGCGCATAAAGGCTGGACTATAATTTTACCGCCTAATGGTCAAAGCGAAACACTCAATGCGCTTTTAGAGCAAACCCCTTACTATTTGGGCGATAGTGATTTGGTCGAGCATGCGACTACGCCATTTGATAATATTGGTAATTTAACAACGACACCTAACTACACACCGTTCAATAAAATTGCTTGGCCGAGTGAAGGTAACCTTGTTTTTTATACTTCTGGCTCTTCAGGTCAAGCTAAGCCTATTTTTAAATCGTGGCGTGTGCTTAATAAAGAGGTAAAAACGCTCAACAGTACGTTTGCTTTAAAACGTAACCCTGTATTTATTGCCAGTGTTTCGCATCAGCATATTTACGGTTTGTTATTTAGAGTGTTATGGCCGCTTAGCAATAACCACATAATTGATACAGACTTGCTTAACTACCCCGAGCATATTGCTACTAAACTTAAAACAATTACACAGGCCGTGTTTATATCCAGTCCGGCACAGCTAAAGCGGCTGCATCAAGATAACGTTTTAATAGAAGAAAAGTCACATTTACAGTGGATTTTTTCATCTGGTGGGCCGCTTCAAAATGAAGACGCTGTCACTTTAAATAAACAGCTAAATAAACCCATTACTCAAGTATTTGGCAGCACCGAAACTGGCGGAATTGCATATCGTCAGGTTGTGTCTTTAGAGAACGTTAGTCATTGGCAACTATTTTTAGGGATCACATTACACAGTACCTCTGAACAACGATTAGTGTTGAATTCGCCTTTAGTTGAGCAAACAAACTATTTATTAGATGACCGAGGTACATTATTTCAAAATGGCCAATTTGAATTACTAGGTCGTTTTGACCGTATTATAAAGCTTGAAGAAAAACGCTTAAGCCTTGACGAACTAGAGCTACATTTATGCAAAAGTGAGTGGGTACAGGAAGCTAAAGTAATAATGCTAAATGGGAAACGTTTAGTATTAGGCGCTGTTATAGTGCTTACACAGAAAGGACAAGCATATTTAAATACAAATGGAAAGTTAGCGACTAATACGCTTTTAAAAACACATACATTGAATCGTTTTGAAGGGATCTGCACGCCTAAAAAATGGCGTTTTCTAAATCAATTACCCTACAACACGCAAGCTAAAATAAATTTAAAAGTATTGGAGTCTCTTTTTGTCAAAGCTGATTAACACAAAGCCTGAACTTGTTAACTGTGTATCGTCAACGCAGAGTCATTGCCTAACGCTTTTTATACCGCCAAGTTTAGATTATTTTAAAGGTCACTTTAGTCAGGGCCCTATTTTAGCAGGTGTAGTGCAGCTCGATTGGGCCGTAAATGCCATGCGAAAATACTTTAATGTTACACGTGAAGTAAAAGATATTGAAGTGCTTAAGTTTCAGGTTGTTATTACCCCTGGTCTAACAATTAAATTAACTGTTGAAGAAAAGCCTGGCGGTAAGTATGGCTTTTCGTATCAATCAGATAAAGGCCAACACGCCTCTGGGCGTATAGTGTTTAAAAGTGATACAGATGAATAATTTTTGTATTGTTATACCTAATTTTAATCATGTAAGTGTTATAGATGAAGTACTTGCAGCGTTAACTGAGTATACGCTGCCAATAATAATGGTTGATGATGCCAGTAGTGTGCAGGCAAAATCTCTTTTTGCTACTCTTGAGAAAAAATATGCCCACCTCACTCTTATATCGCATGAGCAAAATGAAGGCAAAGGCGGTGCGGTACAAACAGGTTTGCGCTGCGCGTATGAGCAAGGTTATAGCCATGCAATACAAGTAGATGCAGATGGGCAACATAATTTATCAGATATCAAAAAGTTGATTGAGCTTTCAAACACACACCCACAGGCATTAATTAGTTGTTGCCCAGTGTATGATGAATCGGTTCCTAAGCACCGTTACTTAGCACGTTATTTAACCCATGTGTGGGTATGGATAGAAACGCTCAGCTTTAAAATTGTGGACTCAATGTGTGGTTTTAGAGTCTACCCTTTAAATGTGACTAATAAGCTTATAAGTGAGGTTAATCTCGGTAAGCGTATGGACTTTGATCCAGAAATACTGGTTAGGTTATATTGGCGCAACGTTCCATTTGTTTTTTTACCAAGCCAGGTTATTTACCCAGAAAATGGCTTGTCACACTTCCAGCCACTCCAAGATAATGTGCGTATTTCGTGGTTACATACGCGTTTATTTTTTGGCATGCTTCTTCGTTCACCTGTTTTACTATGGCATAAATATAAGAGACGTTATGGCCGTTAAACATTGGTCTAAAATGCAAGAGCGAGGTAACTTTTTAGGTATACAAATATTACTATTTGCCCATAAAGTACTTGGTCGTAAAGGGCTGTGGGTTATTTTGTTCCCGGTTGTTTGCTATTTGTTTATTACCGGTAAAGTTGCACGCGCGGCTTCTAAGCAGTTTTTAGTCCAAGTTAATAATTACAATAATGTTGAGCGTAAAGTAACTTTTAAACAACAGCTTATGCATTTTTGTAGTTTTGCCGATAGTGCCCTTGATAAAATTGATGGTTGGCTCGGTCGAATTTCAAAAAAGGATATCCAATATACTAATGAACAGCTGTTTATTGATTTAAATGAGCAACAGCAAGGGGCCATTTTTATTGGCTCTCACTTGGGTAACCTTGAGGTATGTAGAGCACTGAGCCTGCATCGCAGCAGTAAAAAAATTAATGTGCTTGTATTTACTCATCACGCTGTTGAATTTAATAAAATGCTTAAAAAAATTAACCCCGCGGTGTCGGTTAACTTAATTCAAGTGAGCGATATGGGGCCTGATCTAGCTATTTTATTAAAAGATAAAGTAGAGCAGGGTGAAATAGTCGTTATTGTTGGTGATAGAACAAGCGCTACAACGGGTGAGCGATCAACACGTGTTGAGTTTTTAGGTAAGCCAGCATCTTTTTCTCAAGGGCCTTTTATATTAGCTGCATTATTAGATTGCCCCGTTTACTTTTTATTTTGCTTAAAAGATAACAAAACAAAAAAGTATCATGTGATTTTTGAACATTATAGCCAAACATTAAAAATACCCCGCTCACAAAGGCAAGGTCTATTAACCACTGTAATTACAGATTTTTCTGCGCGTTTAGGCTTTTATGCCGCGCGGTATCCTTATCAGTGGTTTAATTTTTATGATTTTTGGCAAAACGATCAGCAAGTAGAACGCAGCAATGCAAAGGAGAAGTAGAGTGTCAGCTCAGGAAGTACAGCTTTTTGGAAACCAACAACTTTCTATTGAAGATATTGTTAATATTGCACATCAAAATACTCAGGTGCAATTAAGTGGCTGCGAGCAATTTAGCGCAAAGATTGATAGCGCGCTTAGCTTTTTAGACTCTCTACTCAAAGAAGATGGTGTGATTTATGGGGTAACTACAGGCTATGGTGACTCAGTCACGGTTCCTGTGCCACTTAACTTAGTTGATGAGCTGCCATTACATTTAACGCGCTTTCATGGTTGTGGACTAGGCGATGTGTTTAATAAAGTACAAGGGCGTGCAATTTTAGCTACTCGCTTAGCATCACTTTCACAAGGCTATTCTGGCGTAAGCTGGGAAATGCTTAATCTTCTCAAAGACTATTTAAACCTTGATATAGTACCTGTTATTCCTCAAGAAGGTTCGGTAGGCGCTAGCGGTGATTTAACCCCACTGTCGTATGTAGCAGGTGCTATGGTTGGTGAACGTGATGTTTTTTACAAAGATAAAATACTTAACAGCGCCCAGGTAATGCAAGCGGCTGGTTTAAAGCCTTTAACGCTTCGCCCAAAAGAGGGGCTTGCAGTTATGAATGGTACAGCTGTGATGACCGCACTGGCTTGTTTAGCGTTTGATAGAGCTAATTATTTAGCAAAACTTGCAAGTAGGATTACTGCATTGTCTAGCCTTGCTCTCAAAGGTAATAGTCATCATTTTGATGAAATTTTATTCTCTGTTAAGCCTCATCCTGGGCAGCAACAAGTTGCTAAATGGATACGAGATGATTTAAACCATCATGACCATCCTCGTAACGCTGATAGACTGCAAGATAGGTACTCTATTCGCTGTGCACCGCATGTTATTGGTGTATTGCAAGATAGTTTGCCATTTTTCAGGCTGATGATAGAAAACGAGCTTAATTCTGCAAACGATAACCCTATTATTGATGGCGAGGGTGAGCATGTACTTCATGGTGGCCATTTTTATGGCGGCCACATTGCAATGGCAATGGATAGTATGAAAACGGCGATTGCAAATCTGGCAGATTTAGCTGACAGGCAAATCGCTTCATTGGTCGATACTAAATTTAATAATGGATTACCATCAAATTTATCAGACAGTGAGGCTGAACGTCGTTACATAAATCATGGCTTTAAAGCCGTGCAAATAGGCGCCAGTGCTTATACTGCTGAAGCACTTAAGTTAACGATGCCTGCAAGTGTATTTTCTCGCTCTACTGAGTGCCATAATCAAGATAAAGTAAGTATGGGGACTATTGCCTCACGTGATTGTTTGCGTATTTTACAGCTTACAGAGCAGGTTATTGCAAGTACGTTACTAGCAAGTATTCAAGGGGTGAGGCTGCGTATTAAACAAGGCGAACTCGAATTTTCAAGTTTAACTGCAGATATGCAAGCGATGTATACTGACATAACTCATTATTTCGAAAACCTAACTGAAGATAGGCCAATGGAAGCGGTACTTAGACAAACCATTAGTTATATTCAAGAAAAACGTTGGGCTTTATATGAATAGTAAAGGCGCTTTGCTAACTCATGAAGTGGAAATTGAAATTCCATTTCATGACTGCGATCCGATGAATGTTGTATGGCATGGTAATTACCCTCGCTACTTAGAGGTGGCTCGCTGTGAGTTACTGCGATTATTTGATTACGACTATCCTCAAATGATGGAGTCGGGTTATGCGTGGCCAATAGTGGATATGCAAATTAAGTACGTGGCATCCGCCATATTTACCCAAAAAATTAAAGTGACCGCGCATTTAAAAGAGTTCGAAAACCGATTAAAAATTGATTATGTAATTACAGATGCCATAACGAATAAGCGTATTACTAAAGCGACTACTACTCAAGTTGCTGTTGAGATATCGACTAAAGAAATGCAGTTTGCCTCACCAGCGGTGATAGTTGATAAGCTTGCAAAAGTACTTAGCTAATATTGGATGATACTATGAATTATTTTAAAAATTGTGTGTTTGTAAGTTGTCTTTATTTTGTTTTTTTTAGTGCCAGTTTATTAGCTGCTACGACAGTTTCGGGTGAATTTAAGCAATTAAAGCATTTTGCCGGCTTCTCTAAACCATTCATCTCTAAAGGGGAGTTTACACTTGAAGGGGAAAAGCTGCTTTGGTATGTAAAAACACCAGTGCAAAGTACATTACTAATCGAGAATGGCCAAGTATTTGTGAAAAATAAAGAGGGTGAACTTACTCCTCAGCCTGGCAGCGAGCAGTTTGTAGGCTTATTAACTGACTTACTCGCATTAGATATGAAAGCCTTATATGCGCGGTTTGATGTAACAAATCAAACAGGCTGTTTATTATTAAAGCCAAAAGATACGCTATTAAAACAGCTGTTTAGCCATTTTATTCTTTGTGAAAATAACCAGCGTGTACAAAGTATAACCTTAAATGAGCACTCGGGTAGCAACACAGTAATAGAGTTTTCTTATGCAAATACACCTAATAATTAATAAGTGTAAGTAACCTTCGGAAAAGTGATGTGATTAAACGTATTAGTGTACTTATTACATGGTTTGGTTTTTTAGCTGTTTTACTTTGTGCTGCTTTGTATATCACTAAGCCTGTATTAAATGCTGATATGTTTAGTTTATTACCAAAATCACATTCTCAATTGGCGTACGGCGAAGAGGTCTTTTTTAAAAAAAATGCAAACCGTATTATGTTTTCATTTACTGGTGATGGTAAAAACTTAGCACATGACGAGCTTAAATCATGGCTGTTAAAACGTGATATAAAAAATAGCTTTGAACTGCCAAGCATTGAGCAGTTATCTTCAGTGTTCTCTGCGTATCAACATGCGCTGCTCAGCGAAAATTATAAAAATAGTATGGTTGATAAAGCACAGTTTGAGTCATCTTACCTTACTCAATTAAATCAATTAGGAAACCCTTTTGTAAGTGCCACCCTAAAAGCCGATATTAGTTTAAGTCTTGCTGCATTTATAGGTGATAATTTAAAACAAAGTCAGTTATTCTCTTTAAGAAATGAGCGGTTAACGCGCCGTTTAAAGCATACTGATTATGCTGTTATATTGGCTACCATTCCTAACAATAGCCTCCCAATTGATGAGTCTATTAAGCTTGCGAACAGCATTAAAAATAAGCTTGAAAGTTTAAATGATACGTACCCACAGACCACTATTCGCTATTCAGGTGCTCTTTTTCATACAGCTGAAAACGCTCAGCAAGCTAAGTATGAAATGAGCTTATTTGGTGGACTTAGTGTAATCGCATTACTTTTAATGGTGTTTTGGGTATTTAGGCAAGTCAGTAGCATTTTGCTTGCAAGCTTAACCGTACTTAGTGCACTGGCTGGTGGTGCTACGGCCATGGTATTTGTGTTTAATTCGATTCATTTGTTAACACTAGTTTTTGCTGTAACCCTAATTGGTATAGCTATTGATTATGCATTTCATGCGATGACTGATTTAGCGTATGGCAACAGTTTTTACCAAAGTAGTGGGTTAAGTAAAGGCACAAAAACAGCTTTGCTTTTATCTTTTATTACAACAGGCCTCGGCTATAGCTGTTTATTAGGTGCGCCAATTTCACTTTTATCGCAAGTAGCAGTGTTTGTAATTGCTGGGCTTGCTAGCGCCTGGTTATTCACATTAATTATATTACCTATCTGGCAATCTAAGCTTGTACTCTCTGAGCGAAGTTTGATTAAAAGTCAGCAGTTATTAGGTTTAATGGTGCGCTTTAACCGTTGTAAGCAATCGGTTTTACTCGTATTGGGGCTGGTGTTAATGTTTTTGTTTTACCTTAAACCGGTTTCATTTAACAACGATGTACGTTTACTAAATGCAAGCCCACAGCAACTAATACTTAATGAGCAAAAGCATTTAACTTTATTGGGACAGTTAGATGCCCACATTGTATTTTTATTTGCATCAAATGCTGAACAACTACTGCAAAAGCAAGAGCAACTAATAGATGATTTAAAGCGTATTAACCCACATCTTAAACACAATGCTATTAAGCGTTGGCTACCTAGTAAGCGCACGCAAAAAAATAATTTAGCGCTCTTTAACGGGGCTGTTAAAAACGATGTGTTAATTATCACTGAAAAATATACAGGGATAAAAGTTGAGTCAGCTAACACAGAACTTTTGAGTTACGACGCTTTAGCAAATAGTCATTTTTCAGCGCTTTTAAATGCACAAATGTTTGTTGAGCCTAATAAGGCTGTTACTTGGTTTTCTGTATCGGGAATATCCACGCACGCGTTAACTTCTAGCGTTAATGCTTATGAAGATGCATTTATATATAACAAGCCTAAGCAAATCAGTAGCCTACTAGAAAACTACAGCCAGTATTTATTGCTTACATTGGGTGTGGCCATTGTTATTTGCTTTGTTTTATTTAGCTATAAATTTGGCCTTCGGATTGGCACTGTGCAGGTGATAACATTAAGTGCCAGCCTGTTGACTATGCTTTGGGTATGTAATGCAGCGCAAGGAAGTATCTCAATTTTTAATCTGTTAGGTGGCTTACTCATTATTGGCCTAGCAATAGATTATTTAGTGTTTTACCAAATTAACAACTTAGCGGCGGTAAATGTATTGGCCATTAGCTTGTCGGCCGCCTCTTCGATGTGTGTATTTGGTATGCTCGCCTTTTCAGATACCCCCGCCATTTTTAGTTTTGGCCTTACTGTTATGGTAGGGATTTTAGCCGTATATATTTTATCTCCATTAAGTGTATTAAAGTCTCAAAAGGAATAATAATTTGAACAACCTTGAGCAGTATGATGTTGTGGTTATAGGAGCAGGGCCTTCAGGTGCACTTGTAAGTAGCTTATTAGTACAAAAAGGCTGGAAAGTGCTGGTGCTAGAGCAACAAGTATTTCCTCGTTTTTCAATTGGCGAAAGCTTATTACCTCAATGTATGGAATATTTAGCGGATGCTGGGCTAGTTAACACAATACATGAACATGCAGATGAGCTTGGCTTTCAATTTAAAGATGGTGCTGCGTTTCATCGTAATGGCCAAAATACAGCTATAAATTTTACTGAAAAATTTAGCCTAGGCCCGGGTACTACTTTTCAAGTTAAACGGGCTGATTTTGATAAGCTGATTGCTGATAGAGCGCAGCTTCAAGGCGTTGAAATTCGCTATCAGCATAGTGTTATTGGTTTTACTGATGAAGCTGCTAGTGCGACGCTGCAAGTGCAAAATAATAAAAATCAAACGTATGATGTAAGGGCTAAGTTTGTACTTGATGCGAGTGGTTTCGGCCGAGTTTTACCAAAACTTTTAAATTTAGAAAAACCTTCTACTTTTCCTGTGCGTAGTGCTTATTTCAGTCACTTTAATGATGGCATTACTGACGAGCTGTTTGATAGAAATAAAATTTTAATAACCGTTCACCCTAAATTTAATGATGTTTGGTATTGGCTCATCCCCTTTAGTGATGGCACGTCCAGCATTGGGGTTGTGGCAAAGCAAACACGCTTTAATGAGAGTAGTGAAGCTGACACCTTAAAACAGTTTATAGAGCAAGACCCTTACTTAAAAAAACTTTTAGCTAATCGCGTACCTATAACACAGGCGCGTAGCATTAGTGGTTACTCTGCTAATGTATGTACGCTACATGGAAAACATTTTGCTTTACTAGGCAATGCGGGTGAATTTTTAGATCCGGTGTTTTCATCTGGGGTGACTATTGCTTTAAAGTCTGCACACTTAATTGCCCCCCTTATTGATGATTATTTAAATGGAGAAGTGATTGATTTTGAGGAATGTTACGCCGAGCCATTGCAGGCAGGAGTTGATTGTTTTAAAACCTTTGTTAAAGGTTGGTACGATACCCGATTTCAAGACGTTATTTTTTATTCAGAACAAAACTCGCAGGTTCGTGAAATGATCAGTGCTATTTTAGCGGGTTACGCATGGGATAAAAATAATCCATTTGTTGCTCAAAGTGAGCGTCGTTTAAATGTATTAGCGCAGCTATGTCAAAATTAATCCCAGTTATTGAGGCTCATACCAGACACTTTTTAAAATGTACTTTTATAGCTTTAGTGTGTGTTTGCATAACAGCATGTAGTAGCACATATAAAAGCAGTGAGCGTGTTGATATTTCTGCAGCCACTACACTTGATATTTCGCATGTGCCTGTACAAATGTTTGATCAAAATTGGCAGCATGTTTTATATATTCAAAACAATGAGAAAGAGCATACATTATTAGCACAATTAGAAATAAACAAGCAGGGTACTATCAACTTATTGTTAATGACTACACAAGGTTTACCTATTTTAAAGCTTGAGAAACTAAATAACCAACCACCTAATGTTACTAAAATGATAGTCGGTGTTGATTTAGACCCAGCTTATATATTGGCAGATATTGCCTTAGTGCATTGGCCTGTATTATTTCTTAATAAGAAAATATCTGGGGCGATTATAAAGCAGATAGCCACACAAAGGCGTGTAGTAAAAAATAACCGCTCGATTATTACAATAAATTATAGCGATAATAAAACAGTACTAAATAATAGTGAGCGACATTATCAAATTACATTTGAGAAGGTAAACTAGTGACTTTTTGGTTAAATGATTTAGGCATTGTAAGTGCAATGGGCAAAGGCGTTGAAGATACAATTGTTAGCCTAAATAACTTACAAAATAATGAAGCCCCACAGCTTTTAAAGACAAAAGATTTAAGCACAGAGGGTTTGCCATTTTATATTGGGCACGTGGACTGCGTTCCTCTAAATCAAAAGCACCGTATTGATACGCTAATTGATATAGCCCTTGAGCAAATATCCCCAACACTTAAGCGTTTTTCACATATTGATAAATCACGAATTGCTGTTGTGGTAGGTACAAGTACATCTGGGGTGCATGATGGCGAACAAGCTCGAGCTGAACACGACAGTTCAGGTGTGTGGCCAAGTGACTTTTTATATGCTGATCAAGAACTTGCTACTCCTTCGCATTACATAGCCGAAAAAGTAGGGGCGTTAGGTCCTTGTTATAGTATTTCAACGGCATGTACCTCAAGTGCTAAAGCTCTCATTAGCGCAAAAGCTTTAATAACTGCTGACTTAGCAGACGTTGTAATTTGTGGTGGCGTAGACAGCCTTTGCAAACTTACCATTAATGGATTTAATGCCTTGGCATCAATGAGCACTGGAATGTGTAAGCCTTTTTGCGATGACAGAGATGGTATTAATATTGGTGAGGGTGCTGCGTTATTTGTCATGAGTAAAGAAGCACCGTTAGAAAATGGCGTCATGTTTTTAGGTGGTGGTGAAAGCTCTGATGCTCATCACATTTCGGCGCCAGACCCTAGCGGTAATGGTGCAAAATCGGCAATGAAAGCAGCTCTGGCCGTTGCTGACTTATTACCTAGTGATATTGACTATATAAATGCACACGGCACAGCGACAATTAAAAATGACGAAATGGAAGCCCTTGCAATTAATAGTGTGTTTGGCAACAATACACCGCTGAGCTCCAGTAAGTACTTAACTGGGCACACTTTAGGTGCAGCTGGTGCAATTGAAGCAGGTATTTGTTGGCTGTTGCTCAGAGGGAGAGGAAATATTACTTTGCCTTTTAATAAATGCACACACAGAAATAAGCTGGCAGATGTTAACGTTATTGAGCAAGCTAGCACGGTTAAATTAAATTACTGTCTATCTAACTCATTTGCGTTTGGTGGTAATAATGCTAGTTTGATTTTAGGTACTCATAATGAATAATTATTCTATAGAGCAGGTTGTACCCCACGATGCTCCTATGATCTTAATAGATCAGTTAGTTGAATACAGCGATGAAAGTGCAACCTGCTCTGTGACTATTACACCCCAAAGCCCTTTTTATAATGAGCAAATTGAGGGAGTGCCAAGTTATATCGGTGTTGAATATATGGCCCAGTCTATAGCTGCCTATGCTGGAGCATTAGCTAACGATATTAATGAAGCGGTTAAAATTGGCTTTTTGATCGGCACGCGAAAATATAAAACACATCAGGCTATGTTTTATAAAAACAGCACCTTAACTATTTATGTTCACAAGCTTTACCAAGAAGAATCTGGTTTAAGTGTGTTTGAATGCCAAATAAGTGAAAATAAAAAAATACTGTGTGATGCAAAAATAAATGTATTTCAGCCAGAAGAACCGCTGGAATTTATAAGAGAAAACCAATGAATAAAAGAATTTTAGTGACCGGCTCTAGCCGGGGTATAGGTAAGGCTATTGCACTTAAACTTGCAGCTCAAGGCTATGACATTACTGTTCATTGCAGAACTGGTTTAGAGCAAGCTCAGCAAACATGTGCAGAAATACACGCACTTGGACAAAGCACTACACTACTACAATTTGACGTATGCGATAGAGCAGCGGCAAAGCAACAAATTGAGCAAGATATTACAAACAATGGTGCTTACTATGGTGTGGTGTGTAATGCGGGCATTACCAACGATATGGCTTTTCCGGCAATGCAGGGCGATGATTGGGATAGCGTAATTAGAACTGGGTTAGATGGCTTTTATAATGTTGTGCACCCAACAGTTATGCCCATGGTACAAACTCGTAAAGGTGGGCGCATTATTACTATGGCTTCAGTGTCGGGTATTGCGGGCAACAGAGGGCAAGTAAATTACAGCGCAGCGAAAGCAGGTATTATTGGCGCTACCAAAGCCCTATCGCTGGAACTAGCTAAGCGAAAAATTACTGTAAATTGTGTAGCGCCTGGTTTAATTGAAACAGCAATGACGGATGAGCTTCCGGTTGCTGAAATGATGAAAATGATTCCACTTAAACGTATGGGAACAGTGAACGAAGTGGCTGGTACAGTTGCGTTTTTAATGTCTGATGATGCTGCTTACATCACTCGCCAAGTTATTTCGGTTAACGGCGGGATGGTTTAATGAAACGTGTTGTTGTTACAGGGATGTCGGTTATAACCGCATTGGGCGATGATTGGGATGAATTTAAAAGCGCCTTGATTAAAGGTGAAAATGCAGTTGTAACAATGCGTGAATGGGATAAAGCTGATGGGCTTAATACACGCTTAGCTGCCCCTGTCACCCATTTTGAAAAACCTAACCATTATAAACGTAAGCAAATACGCTCAATGGGGCGAGTGGCACTTATGTCCACACGTGCAACTGAGCGTGCGCTTGAGCAAGCTGATTTACTTGAACATAAAAGTCTTACAGATGGCTCTACCGGTGTAGCATATGGCTCATCCACCGGCTCAACACCGCCGCTTCTCGCATTTGCAAATATGTTGGAAAGTGGCTCAATGTCTGGAGTCACAGCTACAAGCTATATTCAAATGATGGCACATACAGCGCCAGTAAATGTAGGCGTTTTTTTTGGCTTAAAAGGACGAGTGATCACCACAAGTTCGGCATGTACGTCTGGCTCGCAGGGTATTGGCTACGCCTATGAGGCAATTAAGTTTGGTCGTCAAAAAGTAATGGTAGCAGGGGGGGCAGAAGAGCTTTGTATTACCGAAGCAGCTGTATTTGATACGCTGTATGCTACAAGTATTAAAAATGACACCCCTAAAAATACGCCTCGCCCATTTGATAAAAGCCGTGATGGCTTGGTTATAGGAGAAGGTGCCG
This sequence comes from Pseudoalteromonas sp. CST2, assembly GCF_028599385.1. NCBI lineage: Bacteria > Pseudomonadati > Pseudomonadota > Gammaproteobacteria > Alteromonadales > Pseudoalteromonadaceae > Pseudoalteromonas > Pseudoalteromonas sp. CST2. Next base: position 312,474 of record NZ_JAQREO010000003.1, on the reverse strand, counting down.
GTACTTTAATACTTGAAGAGTATGAGCATGCTAAAGCTAGAGGGGCAAATATATTGGCTGAGGTTGTCGGTTTTGGCTGTAACTCTGATGGACAACATGTTACTCAACCATCTTCAGATACCATGCAAATAGCTATTGAAATGGCATTGCAAGATGCCAATTTATCACCTGATAAAGTAGGTTATGTCAATGCGCATGGTACCTCAACCGATAGAGGTGATATTGCTGAGTCTCATGCTACTTTTAATGCGCTGGGAGTTAAACCTATTAGTTCTTTAAAAAGCTATTTAGGGCATACTTTAGGGGCGTGTGGTGCAATAGAAGCATGGGCTACTATTAATATGATGAGCGATAATTGGTTTGCACCTACAATAAATTTAACCGATATAGATAATGATTGCGCTGAGCTTGATTATATTAAGACACAAGGGCGAGAAATTAACACCGATTATGTCATGAGTAATAACTTTGCATTTGGTGGGATTAATACATCTCTTATTTTTAAACGGTATAAGCAAGATTAATCAAGTTTATAAACACTAATCACTAACTGTTGACTCATTTTTGCTGTATAATTTGCGACCCTTGATAAATGTGGCCGCAGGTTATACAGCATGAATTTTAAATCTTTTAGTTTTTCCCCTGAACTTATTCAGGCGTTAGACGAACTTAATTACCACACCCTTACGCCCATTCAGCGTTCAGCTATTCCGGCTGTTCGTAAAGGTAAAGACGTTTTAGCAAGTGCCCAAACAGGCACAGGTAAAACGGCTGCGTTTGCTTTACCTATCATCCAAAAATTAACTGAATCTGAGCTAAGCACAAGCAATGCTCCGCACGCGTTAGTGCTTGCGCCAACTCGTGAGCTTGCAGAGCAAATAGCAAATAACTTTAAAGCCTATGCAAAACATACCGCTTTAAAAGTAGTGAGTCTATTTGGCGGTATTAATACCGCAGGCCAAGCAAATGCACTTAAAGACGGCGTAGATGTTGTAGTTGCAACTCCAGGGCGTTTACTTGATCATATTCGTTTAGGTAATTTAAGCCTAGCAAGTGTTAAACACTTAGTACTTGATGAAGCTGACCGTATGCTTGATATGGGCTTTATTGAAGATATGCAAAGTGTTATTAAAAGTTGTGACGAGCAGCGCCAAATTTTACTTTTCTCAGCCACTTTTCCAGCGGCTATTAAGCAGTTTGCAGCAAAAGTATTAAAACAGCCTGAAATTGTTCGCGTAGATCAAACTAATAGTACTGCAAGTACGGTACAGCATGTTGTGTACCCAGTTGAAGAGCGCCGTAAACAAGAGCTGCTTTCTGAGCTGATAGGTAAAAAGAACTGGCAACAAGTACTTGTGTTTGTAAACATGAAAGAAACGGCGGATGAGCTGGTTAAAGAGCTTAACCTTGATGGTATTCCTGCCACTGTATGTCATGGTGACAAATCGCAAGGTAACCGCCGACGTGCACTTCGTGAATTTAAAGAAGGCAAAGTACGTGTTTTAGTGGCTACTGAAGTTGCAGCGCGTGGTATTGATATTGAAGGCCTACCACGAGTAATTAATATTGATTTACCATGGCTTGCAGAAGATTACGTACACCGCATTGGCCGTACAGGTCGTGCTGGTAACCAAGGCCAAGCTATTTCGTTTGTAAGCCGCGAAGAAGAAAACACCTTATTTGAAATAGAGTCGTTAATTGGCCAAAAAATCAAACGTGTTTACTTAGAGGGTTATGAAGTAAGTAGCCGTGAAGTACTTATTGATAAAATAGGTAAAAAACCAGCGCATTTACGTCGTAGCCGTACGAATAAGCCAACAGGCCAAGCAACAGGCGAAGCACGTGCGGTAAATCGCTCACGTATTTCAAATGTGCGTAAAAGCTTAAAAGGCGCCAAGCTTACCCTTAAAAAGTAAGCATAAAAATTTAGCATTTATAAAAAACCTGAGGTTTACTCAGGTTTTTTTGTGCCTCAATTTAGCTCAAGGTGTAAACAAAAAAGCCTCACAAAGCGAGGCTTTTCGGTAAATAACTTAAAAAACCGGTTTAAGCGTTTTCTAACATTGAGAGTGCAACTGCTTCAGCCGCTTTAATACCATCAATACCTGCAGATAAAATACCACCTGCGTAACCTGCGCCTTCACCCGCTGGGTATAAACCTTTAGTATTTATGCTTTGGAAGCTTTTATCGCGCTTGATACTAATAGGTGATGATGTACGGGTTTCTACCCCTGTTAATAATCCGTCGTTTGTAGAAAAACCACGAATTTGCTTATTAAAGGCTGGAATGGCTTCGCGTATTGCATCGATAGCAAACTGCGGGAGTACATTTGCTAAATCGGTGAGTTTTATTCCTGGTGTAAACGACGGTTGTACATCACCTAAATCGCCCGATGCTTTTCCTTTTAAAAAGTCGCCAATTAACTGTGCTGGTGCATCGTAGTTGCTACCGCCTAATGCATAGGCTTGCTCTTCTAGTTTACGTTGCAAATCAATGCCGGCAAGCGGGTGACCAGGGAAGTCTTTTTCAGGTGTAATACCTACTACAATGGCACTATTTGCATTGCGCTCACTACGAGAGTATTGGCTCATACCGTTTGTTACTACGCGGCCTTCTTCAGAGGTGGCGGCTACAACAGTCCCTCCTGGGCACATACAAAAGCTGTAAACTGTGCGGCCATTATCACAATGGTGAACGAGTTTATAATCAGCAGAGCCTAAAATGGGGTTACCCGCGTTAGGCCCAAAACGACACTCATCAATCATCGATTGCTTGTGCTCGATTCTAAAGCCCACAGAAAACGGTTTAGCTTCTACATAAATGCCTTTATCGTGGATCATTTTAAAGGTATCACGGGCGCTATGTCCCACAGCAAGTACTACATGGCGGGTATTGAGCTTTTCACCGTTTGAAAGCGTTAAGCCAGTTACTTGTCCATCATCTATATGAATGTCGTCTACGCGGGTGCTAAAGCGGATTTCGCCGCCAAGTTCAATAATACGTGCGCGCATTTTTTCAATCATGGTAACAAGTTTAAACGTACCAATGTGTGGCTTACTTACATATAAAATTTCATCTGGTGCGCCGGCTTCTACAAATTCGGTGATAACTTTACGCCCGTAATGTTTTGGATCTTTTACTTGGCTGTATAGTTTACCGTCTGAAAATGTACCTGCGCCACCCTCGCCAAACTGCACATTAGACTCTGTATTAAGGGTACGTTTACGCCAAAAGCCAAAGGTGTCTTTGGTGCGTTCGCGTACTTCTTTACCGCGCTCTAAAATAATAGGGTTAAAACCCATTTGAGCCAGCACTAAGCCCGCAAATAATCCACACGGGCCAAAGCCAATTACTACAGGGCGCTCAGTAAGGTTAGCGGGGGCGTGGGCAACAAATTTGTATGAGGTATCAGGGGCAGGCTTTACGTGCTGATCTTTAGTAAATGCGTTTAACAGCGCTTCTTCGTTATCTACTTCAATATCGAGGGTATAAATAAGTAAAATAGCCGTTTTTTTACGTGCATCGTACCCACGTTTAAACACATTGTAGCTGTGTAGCTGCGCTGGCTGTATTTTTAGTTTATCAACTATGGCTTGGCCTATAGCGTCTTCATTATGATCAAGCGGCAGCTTTATTTCGGTTAAACGTATCATTGTTATCTCTTTTAGGTGTCTTAGCGGTAATAGTATCCGCTCACAATAAGAAGTGTAGGGCACGTAATGGCTATACATTAAGGGCGCATATATTACGTTAAATTGACCGCAGATGGCACATATTTATTGTGTTTTTAATGGGGTTGGGTATGATCCTCGCTTTAGATAATTAATTACTAGGTTTAAACTATTATGGCGTTTGTGGTCACCGAAAACTGTATTAAGTGTAAATACACAGATTGTGTGGCAGTGTGCCCTGCAGATGCCTTTTACGAAGGCCCTAACTTTTTAGCAATAAGCCCTATTGATTGCATAGATTGTGGATTATGCGTACCAGAGTGCCCAGCTGAAGCAATTTACCAAGAAGACGAGCTGCCAGAAGACCAAAAAGAGTTTACCGAGCTTAATGCTGAGCTTGCATTGGTGTGGCCACACATTGTTGAGGTAAAACCAGCGCCTGCTGATGCCGATAGTTGGAATGGCGTGGCTAATAAGGTTAAATTAATTGAAACCTAGCTTTTAAATTAAGCCTTTAATATTAATTAGTTAAAAAAGCTATTGTTTTTAGTATCAAACTATTAACAAATGTACTGACTTAAATTACACTGCATAAATAAGTTTACCTTTTAAGGGTAAACACGTCTAAATGGATGTTTATGCAGTACTTAATAATTATAAAAAAACAATGCAGTGCTTTATTCCCCTTCTTATTAGCACTTTTATTTTCTAACCACCTTTATGCCAGTGAAAAACAGCAGCATTCTCTTGTACATATAAATGCAGATATTACTGTAGATGGCGTACTTGATGAGCCCCACTGGCAAAATGCCACTTTAGTTCCTATAGCATTTCAAGATGAGCCTAACGAAAAGGGCACCCCACCGGTTAAAACCGATGCTTACATGTATGAAGATGGCAGCAACTTATATGTTGCATTTGTAGCCGAAGATCCACAGCCGAGCGAAATAACAGCGTCACTACGTGATAGAGATACGCTTTGGCAAGATGATACGGTTATTTTAATTATTGACACTTTTAACGACGAACGTTCAGCTTACGAATTTTATGTAAACCCATTGGGTGCGCAAGGTGATACGCGAATGAGTGACACCGATGGCTGGCAATCAGACCCGTCTTGGGATGCAATATGGGATAGCGCAGGGCAAATTACCGACCAAGGGTTTGTGGTTGAAATGCGTATACCTTTTAAAGCGCTAAGATTTCCTGAAAATAAAACAGATTTAACATGGGGCTTTGCCCTTATGCGAAATTACCAACGTGATGTACTGTATCAGCTTTCAAATATGGGGTTTGACCGAGATATAAAATGCAGTTTATGTCAGTTTTATAAATTAAATGGTTTTAAAAATATAAAAGCCAGTAAAAATCTGCAACTAACGCCTACACTTACGGCGCTCAGAAATGATTCAAAAGCTACCTTGCCAGGGCAGTGGGATAATGGCGATATAGACACCGAAGCTGGCCTTGATTTACGCTGGGGGGTTACACAAGATGCGGTAATTAATGCCACTATAAACCCAGATTTTTCGCAAATAGAAAGTGATGCGTTAGCCCTTGATGTAAATACCACGTACTCAATTTATTATGCAGAAAAACGACCATTTTTTTTAGATGGCGCATCCTACTTTAAAAGCAGTTTATTTGAACTACTGTACACCCGCACTATTGCAGAGCCTGAAGTAGGGGCAAAATTAACAGGTAAAACAGGGCAACATAGCTATGCATTTATGTATGCCGATGACAATAATAGCAATATTTTATTGCCTACAAATCAAGGCTCTGGTTTTGCAATTTTAGAGGATAAAACCCATGCAGCAGCGGCGCGTTATCAATACGATATTGGCCAACAAGGCACTATAGGGCTAAGTACGACTCACCGCGAAAGCGATGATTACTACAATACAGTACTTTCTGTCGATGGCAGCTATTGGTTTAATCAATCAGATCTACTGACCTACCAGGTAGCTACAACAGATTCTAAAAACTCTGATTTTTTAACAAGTAACTATAACTTATCTAAAACTCAATCTGATGAAGCGTACGCTATAGAGTTTACCCGTGATAAACGTGACTACAATTTGTTTGCCAGCTACGAAAACATAGGTAAAGACTATCGTACTGACTTAGGTTATCAAGAAAAAGTAGATTATGAGAACGTAGGCTTTGGGGGCGGGCAAACCTGGTATGCAGATGAGTCTGGCTTATTAACGTCATGGTCTTATGAGGCTGATTGGGATAAAACATGGGCACAAAATGGCGACCTACTTGAAGAAGAATACCAAGGGTTTATAACATTAAAAGGGCAAAAGCAGTCTATTTTTGAAATTGGCTTACTGCATCGTTATGAAAACTATAATGATGCTTTTTATAACCAAAATATTGGCTTTGTTTATACGGGCTTTAAACCTAAAAATAATATATGGCTTTCGTTTTATGGTGAGTATGGCAGCCGCATTGATTACGCCAATGAGCAAATTGGCGATTCTTATGCAACGCAAACGCAAGTTACGTGGGATATAAACGATCATTGGCAAGTAGACGCTACGCATAACTACAGCGTTTTAGATAACCCTCAAGGGGAGCGAGTTTATACTGCTAACTTATTAGATTTTAGGCTTTATTATAAATTTAGCATGCGCGCTATGCTCAAGCTTATATTGCAATTTGAAGACATTGATAGAAATAAAGACGCCTACTACTACCAAGTTAGCCACATTAATAAAGACTATGGCAGCCAATTAGTTTACTCGTATAAAATTAATGCTCAAACATTATTTTATTTAGGCTACTCAGATAAAAGCTATCAAGACGATTCCCTAAAACACGTTGAAAGAGATCAACGCACATTTTTTACAAAAGTTAGCTATGCATGGCAACTTTAAATAACCATTAAAAGGATGAATATGAAAACAATAAAAATAACTATCGCAGCTGCAATGGTAGCAACCCTAGCGGGTTGTGCTGCTAAGCAAGATATAACTCGCTTTGACACTGTGAAACCAGAAGTAGTATGTATAGCTGAACATAAGGCAGTTAAAGAAGGCGTTGTCACAGCAATGGAAGAAGGGTTTGCAAAACATAACGTCAAAACACGTGTAATTGCTGCTAACTATGTATTGAAACATCAGGAGTATCAAACTGAATTACCTAATGCTGACATCGCAGGGTGTAATGCCGTTGCTTATTACGTGGCTAACTGGCATTGGGATTTAGCGTTGTACATGTCATACGCGAATATTTGGGTTACAGACGCTCAAACCAATAAAAAAATTGCGCAAGCATCTTATCGCACCGGCGGTGGTTTGGATAAGTTTATAGACGCGAAAGAAAAAATTATCGAACTAATCGATGGTATGTATTAAATACTTGTAATATTAGTTTTTTCAAACATTTTAAGCTTAAGGTTTATTTTTATTCATCACACTCTATAATTAGCTAATTATTAAGCATTAATTTATTCTTTTTGAGTACAGTTCTAAAAATTTTGATGAATAAGGACTGTGCTATGGCTTGCTTAGTACTAAAAACAGGCGATATAATCGTCTTTTAGTAACGGGTTTATAGGATAAGTAATTTAGATGGATTTTATTGATGAATAAATTTAAACCCTTAGGCGGCATTTTTTTTGTATTTATCTTGTTTTGCTTTTGTTTAAACATCGAACTAACAAACCAGATTAACCGCATTAATTTATTCAACCCTGATATAGATTTACGCCACTTTGATATTATAGATACAACGCTCGAAATGGCGCCTTGGTATAACCCTATGCTCAATGGGCACTATTTAATACACCAGCCTTCTGCCGATTTTTTGTTAGTTAAAACTACCGACACGGAATTTATCGCTGCAAACGCAACAAAGCTTATTTTAATGACGTTAACGTCGCCAATAAACTTTATATTGGTGTGTATGGTATTGTTTGTTGGCTTTACAATTATTCGTAAAGAGCGTAAAAAAATCTCTTATCAGCATCAAATTGCACAGCTAAATAACAACGCTAATCAATTGCTTGTAGCCTTTAACCTACAACCCCAACACGGCAACCCATCAGGGCTTGGCAATTTAAGCCAGTCAATAAACAATTTAAATACCCATGTTGCTAATTATTTAAAGCAAACACAAACAAGTATCTGCCAAGATAAGCTAACTTTGCTCATTGACCGCCATGCTTATATTGAGCATATAGATAGGCAAATAAATTTTACTGACGAACAGCAGCTTAAATGCGCCTTGTTGTTTATTGACCTAGATGGCTTTAAGCAGGTAAATGACTCGTTTGGTCACAGCTTTGGTGATGAAATTTTGGTGCAGGTTGCTACGCGCCTAGCTAACGTATTACGCCATCATAAATTAAGTAATATTAACGAGGCGAATCAGTTAGAGCAAAATTTATCACGTTTAGGCGGTGACGAATTTTCAATTTTTATTGAGTCAGTAGATACCGATAATAAAGTAGTCGATATTTCTAAGCACGTACTCAGTGAACTTGAAAAGGACTTTGTACTAGGTAATAAAATAATAAAAATTAGCGCCAGTATTGGTATAGCGGCCTACCCAGAGAGCGCATCAACACCACAAGCATTATTGCAATTGGCCGATGTGGCAATGTACCGTGCAAAAAGCGATGGTAAAGGCATTTTTAAAGTGTACTCCCCAGAGATGGGTAATAAAATGCGCCGCTATCACTATTTATTAGAAGAGTTGCGTTTAGCGGTTGCGTGTAAAGACTTTTACTTATCGTTTCAACCTATCGTGCATGTAGAAGATTGCATGATAGATTATTTTGAAGCGCTTACACGCTGGGATCACCCTATAGAAGGGATGATATCACCGGCGGAGTTTATACCGATTGCCGAAGAGTCTAATCTTATTTTAGAGCTTGGCGATTGGATTATGCATGAGTCGTGTAGGCAAATGGCGGCATGGCATAATGCAGGTATGCGCAAAGTAAAAATTTCGGTTAATGTATCGGGTGTGCAACTAAAACACCGCTCAGTGTATGACTGGATAATGAAAAACCTAAAAAACACAGGGCTGCCATCGCATTCTTTAATGCTAGAAATAACAGAGTCTACGTTTATTAAAGCCAGTAAAAGTATGATTGAAGAGCTTGAGCGGCTTCGTGCAGAAGGTGTGACGATTGCTATAGACGATTTTGGTACTGGCTTTAGCTCATTAAGCACATTGGCTGATTTGCCCATTGATGTAATAAAAATAGATCGCTCGTTTATCTCTCAAGCCGATAAAAGTCCAAAGTACAACGACATCCTTAATACGATTAGCGAATTAGGTCAAAAGTTAGGACTTAAAATAGTGGCAGAGGGCGTAGAAGAAATCGAGCAGTTTGAACTTGTAAAACGCATGGGAGTAAGCTCTGTGCAAGGTTATTTGGTTAGTCGCCCAGAATCCTCTATCAATGTGGGTAACAAAGTTTTGCGTAAAAATACGGCTAACTTATCTGCAGCGGGCACCAGCGCGTGGGAAATAGAAGGTTAGAGCCTGTTTATTATAGGTAATTTAATAGCTTATGTAGGGTTTTAGGCTCAGGTTATGCTATGAAATTGCCCCTACCGATAGCGATTAACTTGAGCATTCACTGGTGCAGCTATTTAGGCCACGAAACGTTAAACCCTATATTGTGCTTAATTGCCCCTAAATAAAACTAAGTTCTTTAGGGCTACAGCCTTAAAATTTAGTAAAAAAAATGCCACTTTTAAAAGTGGCATTTTTGTTTGTAGAATCTAACAACTACAAATTTATAAATCGAATGTGCGTGATATAGCAAGTACTATACGCTCATCAGCGTAATCGTAATCTAGGCTTGTGTCTTCAGCAGCAATCTCAATGCCAAAGCCTTCGTAGCTAGTTTGATACGCTAGGCGGTAATGTTTGTATGATTTCTTTTGGTTTACATCCCATGCCCATTTTTCGCCATCAAGCGAATTAGAAATATCAAAGCTTGCACGAATGGCATGATTTGGGGCAATTTCAAAGGTGTGGGCAATCATAGAAATAACATGGCCAGCACCTGTACCAAAGTAATCCCAGCTATACCAAAAGTTTAGCTCTGTTTGACCATACTCACTTGCATAGCCAAATTTTGTGTAGGCTTCGGCGTAGTTACCATCGCTGTTATTACCTTGGTATGTGTAATAAGCAATACCATAATCAGCGCTAACCGTGTCAGTTAATTGCACGTATTTACCTAGGTAGGCATCAAGTTCAAAATCAGTGTCATCACCAAAATCTACATTAGATGCCCATGCACCCGCATACACACCGCTGTCGAACGCGTAATCAAGACTTGCTTGAATTGCAGGGTCGTTATCAGTTTGTGTTACACCGTTAAAAGTATAGTCAGATGCTGCTGTAATGGTTGTTGACCAGTTAGCTGACACCGTAGTTGATAAAAGTGCGAAAGGTAGCGCTACTGCTAGTTGTTTTAGTTTGTTATTCATTGTTGATCCCTAATGTACAGTTTCTATTTTTGTGTAATCTATTTTGTTTGCTTTTGGCGAACTGTCTATATTGTTAACCGTTTTAAATTTGCTGTAGCCAATAAACGCAGCACAACCAAAAAACAGTGCAATTACTAACGCGCCAACCCATTGAATTTGTAAAAACTCAAGCTTAAACAATAGGGTTAGTAACGAAAGGGCAACAATATTGAGTATCATATAGTTCATTTTACCTAAACGTTTAACCGTTAAGTTAAGGTTATCTGTGTATAAGCGTATTAATGAATCAAGCGAATTAATAACAAACACTATCCCAACAAATACCATGGCAAAGTTTTTAATACCCGCTGTTGAAATACCCATTTCGTGGTAGTGATAAAGTACGCTAAACCAAATCGCAATCGGAATAGATGGAAATATCAACATTGCACCTAATACTTGGTATGTTTTAAGGCCGCCTACAAAGCGAGACGTAAATTGGCCAATCATAATGCTCCACGCAAACCACCAAAATAGATAAAATTCATGGTAGTCATTAAGCGGTAAAACAAACTGATTTATATTGGCAAAGTAAGTACCAATTTCAGCAAGGTTATTGGTAAATGCCGACATTTCGCTGTCACCAACGACAAAGGCACCTGCCCACATAAAGGCAATTAATGCGATAAATAACCACGTTGTAGAAATACTTAAAAAGCGCACGTATTTAATATCTGTACTTGAGTACACAGCAAAGCAAATAGCTGCAAATACAATAAAGTAGAAGGTAGGTATAACGCTCGAACCATCGCCTAGCTCTGGTAAGTACCAGGGTAAGTTAGAAAGCAGTAGGTAAGCCGTAAAGGCACATGTGCCAATAATAACCACGTTATTAATGAACTTAACCCATGAAATTTCGAAAAATTTAACTTTGGGCTCTATTACACAGAAATAAAAGCACGTAAGAAAGTAAAATCCCCAGATCAAGAATCCCCAGTAGCCAAACTCAATAGCCAGTGGGTTTGCAAACGCGTATTCTGGGCTTGCTTTTATGTCTGCATAACCTGCAAATTCGGTTAATGGAAACATGATTAGGCCAACGTCTAGGCCTGAGGTAAATAAGATTGCGATAAAGGTAAACGTTCTCACTGGTGTTACGCCTACTACGCGTACGTTACCCCATTTAAATAAAATAGTGATAACTGCAAGTAGCGTAAATATAATGCCAGCACTAAGCCATATAGTCATTATCGCCCTCCCAAAATGAATAAAAGTAACTCATAAGTTCTCCGTTTTTGTTTTATTGCTTGCATAAACACCGCGTAACCAATTTACGCCGTGAGCCACTGCAAGTTGAACGTGCCCTACATAGTGTTAGGCACGTTATGGCTTAATTAAATCTCGCTATTACGTTGCGTTGTTTGCCAGTTACTGCTCATGGCAACGTTTACCGATGCCTGTGTAAGTGGGGTTTTACCTAAAATTAGATCAGCTGCTTTTTCTGCAACCATAATTGTAGGGGCATTTAAGTTGCCATTTGGCACCGTAGGGAAGATTGACGAGTCAACAACACGCAGCCCTTCAATACCATGAACTTGGGTATTAGAATTAACCACGGCCATGTCATCTTCGCCCATTTTGCAAGAACAAGACGGGTGATAGGCACTTTCTACTGCTTGGCGTACAAAGGCATCTATTTCTTCGTCGGTTTGAATGTGCTTACCTGGTTGAATTTCTTCATCGCGGTAGTCATCAAATGCACTTTGCTCAATAATGTCGCGAGTTAGGCGCACACACGCTCTAAAGCCTTCAATATCGTCTTTATGCTGCAAGTAGTTAAATAAAATTTTCGGCGGTTGCTCAGGATTAGCTGATTGAATAGTGACACTACCACGGCTTTTAGGTTTGTTATGACCTACATGAACCTGAAAACCATGACCCGCAAATGCACTGCGCCCATCGTAACGCATCGCCGCTGGTAAAAAGTGGTACTGAATATCTGGCCATTCAACGTCTGGTTTTGAGCGAATAAACGCACACGACTCAAAGTGGTTTGTTGCACCTAAGCCTTTTCGGGTCAGTAGCCATTTAGCGCCAATTAAGCCTTTTGAAATAAGACCTAATTTACCGTTTAAGGTAATAGGTTGTTTACACTTATACTGAAAGTAAAACTCAAGATGATCTTGTAAGTTTTGACCTACGCCTGGTAAATGATGCTTTACCTCAACACCGGCTTCTTCAAGTATGGCTTTATCGCCAATACCCGAAAGCTGTAAAATATGAGGTGAGCCAATTGGACCTGCACTTAATACAACGTCTTTAGTAGCATGCGCCGTTTTAAGAGTGCCATTTACTGTGTACTCAATGCCTGTGGCTTTTTTGCCTTCTAAAATCACTTTTTGTGCTAAAGCACCTGTAATAACTGTTAGGTTACTGCGTGATTTTACTGGGTCTAAATACTCGCGCGAGGCCGAACTGCGAACACCGTCTTTAACAGTCATGTGCATCGGGCCAAAGCCTTCTTGCTGAGCTGCGTTGTAGTCGTCTGTGTGTGCATACCCTGCTTCTACACCTGCTTTAATAAAGGTGGTGTAAAGCGGGTTTTGCATTTCGTTACCGTTATTAACGCCAAGCGGGCCTGTGCCACCACGGTGCGCATTTTCACCTAAATAAAAGCTTTCTGCTTTTTTAAAGTAAGGTAAGCACGACTGATAATCCCAGCCGTTAGCACCGTGTTGCTGCCACTCGTCAAAATCTTTCGCGTGGCCACGTACATATACCATGCCATTAATTGATGACGAACCGCCTAACACTTTACCGCGTGGGCAGTGCATTTCTCGGTTATCTAAATACGGCTCTGGCTGAGTGTGAAATTGCCATGCGTATTTATCTGTATTCATAGGAATAGAGAGCGCAGTTGGCATTTTTATAAATATACTTTTATCGCTACCACCGGTTTCTAGCAATAGCACTTTATTGTTTGTATCTTCAGATAAGCGATTTGCAAGTACACAACCTGCAGAACCGGCGCCAACAATAATATAGTCGTAAGTGTTACTCATAGTTGCCACCTTAAAACGGGCTTTCTATGTCGGCCATGCCCACATAAATAGACTTAGTTTGCGTGTAATGATCAAGCGTTTCTATGCCATTTTCACGGCCAATACCTGATTGCTTGTAACCACCAACAGGCATTTCAGCAGGTGAATTACCATAAGCATTAATCCAACAAATACCGGCTTCTAATTGGTGAATAACACGGTGCGCACGTTTAATATCGCTAGTAAATACGCCTGCGGCTAAGCCAAGGTGTGTACCATTTGCACGGGCGATAACATCGTCTTCGTCTTCAAAAACAAGCACGCTCATAACTGGGCCAAAAATTTCTTCTTTAACAATAGTCATGTCATCGTTGCAATCGGTAAATACCGTAGGTGCTACAAAGTAGCCATTAGGCGCTGATTCAGGAGAAAGAGTTTTACCGCCAGTAAGTAGTGTTGCACCTTCGGCCAAGCCACTTTCTATGTAGCTCATTACCAACTCTTGATGCTTTTTAGAAATTAATGCCCCAAAGTTAGTATTTAAATCTTGTGGGTCGCCGGCAATAATATTTTGCTCAGTACGTGTTTTAAGCTCATCAATAAATTGTTGATAGACATTTTTATGAACATAAATACGGGTACAGTTAGTACAAATTTCGCCTTGCGTATAAAAGTTACCTAACATGGCAGCACTGACTGCTTGCTCAATATTGGCATCTTCAAACACTAATAAAGGTGATTTACCACCTAATTCCATTGTTACGTCTTTTAATGTACCAGCAGCGCTTGCCACTACTTTTTTACCTGTGCCTACTTCACCAGTGAACGACAATTTGTCTATTTCACTGTGAGAGGTTAACCACTGACCTACATCACCGGCACCTTGCACAACGTTAAATACGCCGGCAGGTACGCCTGCTTCAACAAAAACTTCAGCTAGTTTAATAGCACCTAAAGGGGTTTCTTCAGAAGGTTTAAAAATAAACGCATTACCTGCGGCAAGGGCCGGGCCCGATTTCCAACATGCAATTTGCAGCGGGTAGTTCCACGCACCAATACCGGCACAAATGCCTAGTGGCTCTTTGCGGGTATAGTAAAAGTCTTCGCCAACCATTTGCTGCTGGCCAACTTGCGCTGGTGCTAGGCCTGCAAAGTATTCAATTACATCTGCGCCTGTTTCTATATCAACGCAGTTAGCTTCTTGCATTGGTTTACCTGTATCAAGCACTTCAACTAAGGCAAGCTCGTCATTACGCTCACGTAATAAAGCAACCGCTTTTAATAAAATACGGCTACGCTCTATTGGGCTCATTTTTGACCATTGAGCAAAGCCTTGTTTTGCACTTTCGATAGCCGCGTTTTGAATAAATTCGTCGGCAACTTCTACCGAGTAAATAACTTCATCTGTGGCTGGGTTTTTTACATCAAAAGTTTCACCACTTTGGTTTGCAAGGAAGTGGCCGTTTATAAAGTTTTGATAGACAGGTGTAGTCACGCTAGGCTCCATATTGCTTGATGAGTGAATGTACATAGCTTTTTGCTAATGTTTCACTGTGTTTAAATTGGTTTTCGTCAGATTGACTTAATACTGCTCTTAACCATAGGCCATCAATCATGGCGGCGCTAAGTTCTGCAGCTTGTTTTGCTTGCTTTACGGGCATTAGTTGCTTAAAAGAAAATGCTAAATTACTTTGCAAGCGATTACTGTTTACATTTTGCAGCCTGTGCAGTTCTTGATCGTGCATTGACTGCGCCCAAAAACTTAACCACGTACGTGTGGTGTCGTTGCGCTGTTGAACAAGTGCAAAGTTGGCCTCAACAATAAACATCAAACGCTCAATTGCGCTTGTGGTTGGCTCAACCTTTTCAATTAATTCATTTTTTAAATTCGATAACAAATACCTAACGGTTGCCTCTATTAACCCCTGCTTGCCACCAAAGTAATGGCTAATAATGCCAGATGATAAACCCGCATTTTTACTGATGGTGTTAATAGTTGTTCCTTGCAAACCGCGCTGTGCAACTGACTCAATGGTCGCGTCAATTAGCTGCTGACGCCTGACAGGTTCCATTCCGACTTTAGGCATAATTTTTATTGATTGAACGTTCAATAAAGATAAGCTTAATGTAATAGCTCTAACAATTCAAGGCGCAAGTAAACAACCAGATACCAAGATGTAGATGGATTATTAATAAAAACGGGTTAATTTGTAGTAGTGCTATATGCAGGTCTTTATTAATAAAATCAATTATATTCAGTGAGTTATGTTTCTATTTTTAAATGGTAAAAATAGTAAGGATTTGTTTACGGGGTATGAGTAATAAAAAAGATAAATATTCGTTAGAATGGTAATAGTTAGAGTACGAAGGGTATTTTAAATAAGCAAACGAAACCATTTCACATGTTTAATTAGTGTACTAATTAAAAAAGTAGCAGTGTGTAATGGCTATAAGAGGAGGCGTTAAGGTTAAAAAAGGCGTGCAAATTAGGCGCTATTAATAACGCCTTTAAATAATAGCGGGTAGCGTCTAAGGCGATTACCTATGTAATCATCGGCTAAGATTTGTTGGCATATAAAATTAACATCGTTACTGGCCTCAAACACCCAGTCAAAGCGTTCAATAGCCAGCAAAAAACCGCGTTTAAGGTGAGTCTGTTCGCGGTATTCATTTAGGTTTCGACGGATTATCTCCAGCTTTTCTGGGTGCACTTGCAGCTCAGTAATTACCTGGTTTATAAACGTGGTGGTTTGCTTGTTTGTGGTGCGTTTACGAATGCGTCTTGGCTGCATTATTCCTCATTAGCAATGTTGTATAGTTTTTTTAAAAAGTCGTCTTTATGTTTGTCATGCTCATAATCTAGGTGATAAGCATTATGAAACCCAAAGCGCAATAATACGCCGCTACCTTCTAAGTAAATAGTGTAGCCGTCAATGTCAGAGTAAGCCGTAACACCTTGATAATGTTTACCAATATCATTTTGTTTACCGCGCTGCTGAATACGTTCGTACACAGAGAGGATCTGCTTGTTATCGAGTTCGTTTTTCATCATTAACCCTTTATTGTTTAAAGCTATTACGTTTTATATATGAGGGTCGATCACCGTAAAAACAATGGCTAAAAAGCGCTAAAATAATCTTGCTATTAACTGGTTTTACCTTATGCTCAAGCCTCATTTTTTGTTGAGCTTACACCATGATAGACAAGGCTTTACTCCTTAAAACTCGCGAACTGTCAGAGCAATTAATTGCTTTACAAACACCCATTAGAATACTCGATGCCATTAACTGGGATAAACAAATCAAAGAGACGTTTTTCAGGCAAAAGTGCCAAAAAAATCCGCTAATCGATAGCGCCTATTACCAGCAACGAGATTTAGGATTTGTCCCCAGCGAATTACGCCAAGCGTTTTCTAACTTGCATCGCAATATTATTAACCAGTTAGGTCAGCTAAATCCTATTTCTCAATACATGGGTAAAATGTGTAGTGAGTATAAAACGGTGCTCAGTATGCTTGAGTATAGAGGAACGCCTGAGTTTCATGATTTGTCGGTAGAGCTTTTTGGTCACCCAAAAGATTTATTTCATGCGGGTGAACCTTCACTGTTCGAACTTGCCAATATGCTAGAAAAACCACTGCAAAACTTATTAATAGCCGATATTTTGCCTGATGATCCTAAAAATATTAATGCAAGTGATGCCGTGCGTATTCTGTCTGGGCAAGTAAATAGCAGTATGGCGGGTATTAATGTAGAGGTTATGCTCAGCGATGGGATTGTCAGTGATGCTGCTGCAGGTGCAAATAACATTAAGCTAAATCAAGATGTTAAATTCTCACAGCGTGAGCTCGATATTTTAGAAGTGCACGAAGGGTGGATACACGTAGGTACAACGCAAAACGGGCTAGCTCAGCCTTATTTAACCTGTTTAAGTAAAGGGACGCCAAGCTCAACAGTGACTCAAGAAGGCTTAGCTGTTTTAACCGAAATAATTACCCTTAAATCAACACCTAGGCGTTTATCAAAGTTAGTAAATCGTATTCAAGCAGTTACTAAAGTGATTGATGGTGCAGAGTTTGTTGATATATACCGTGACTACTTAGTGCTAGGGCTTTCAAAAGATGAAAGCTATACGTTAGCACAACGTGTATTTAGGGGCAGCACGGCAACAGGCTTACCTTTTACTAAGGATATTGCTTACATTAAAGGATTTGTGCTGGTATATAACCTAATTCGTGTTGCTATACAGCTTGGGCGCATTGATCAGCTGCCATTATTGTTGGTCGGAAAAATATCGATTGATGATTTTAGACTTATATCGCAATTACATAGTTTAGGTGTAATAGAAAGTCCAAAATTTGTACCACCACATTTTAAAGATTTACGAGGTTTAGCAACGTGGCTGAGCTTTGGCAGATTTATAGGCGACTTATCGTTTGAACAGTTAGAAAACGACTATAAACCATTATTTTTGTAATAAGTAGCGCAGGTTGCTTTTATTAGAGCCTGCTCTGTTGAGTAAAAAGGTAAACAAGCCCCAGTTATTTAACGCAATAAAAAAACGCAGTTGGAATGAGCAACTGCGTTGAAATGTATAGGTACAAGCCAGCGTACCTATAGCGAGGAACTTATTTTCTTAACCTGTTAATACTTGGCTGTGCATTTGCTCGTTTAATACAACGACCTCAGCACGTTTAAAAAAGTTAAAGTCGGTTGCTGTAGCAAGTGTGTAGGCACCCATCATACGGCTAATAATTAAATCGCCATTGTTTAGTTTTGGCAGCATAATTGAATCACTTATTACATCTATACTGTCGCATGTTGGGCCTGCAAGTACCGACTCAAAACGCTCGCCATCTTGTTTTGCACTATCGATAGGGTAGGCTGCTTCATCAAACATTAAACCGCTAAAAGAGCCATAAACGCCATCATCTAAGTAGTACCATGTTTTACCTTCGCGCGTGGCTTGTCCCATTACAGAGGCAACACTGGTTACACTACTTGCTACAATAAAACGGCCAGGTTCAGCAATAATTTGCATTGTTTCCGGTAATTGTGCCAACGCGATATTAATAGGCGCACAAAATACATCAATTGGTAGCACATCTGCGCTGTACGGAACAGGAAACCCACCACCAATATCGAGCGTACTAAGTGCTGGTAAGCCTAACTCAGCCACCTGTTTAACCACTTTTGCAGATGCATTTATCGCTTCAACGTATTTAGTTGGGTTAGGTGATTGCGAGCCAACATGAAACGATAACCCTTTAATACGAATACCAAGTTGCTGGGCAAGGCTAATAATGTCGATTGCCGCCTCTGGGCTGCAGCCAAACTTTTTAGATAAATCAGCAAATGCATCTTTATTACGAAAGCTTAAACGCACTAAAATTTCGGCTTGATCTTTATAGGCAATAAATTTTTCAAGCTCGTTAATGTTATCCACCACAAACACTGTACAGCCGAAGGCAAGTGCGTCGCGAATGTCACTGTCGCGCTTTATTGGGTGCGTGTGAATTGTACGCTCGCTTGGTACGCCTTGGCTTGCTACTAAGTCAACTTCGCCACTGGTTGCTAAATCAAAGCTTGCGCCTTCATCTAACAAAGTGCGCACGACAGCAGCATGCGGTAAAGGCTTTAAAGCAAAATGTAACACAACGCCAGGGAGTGCATGTTTAAGTGCACGGTATTGACGGCGTATAGCGTCGCAGTCAAGCACCATTAGAGGTGCGCCAAATTGTGAAGCAAGTTGTTCAATGTGGGCAATACTCGGTTGCGCGTAATCAATTGCTTGATTTGCAGCAACCGCTGCTGCAGGTACTTTAGTTACGGTGTCTTGTTGTTGTGTTGATAAAGCCATTTTATTTTCCGAGTCAATTAAGCAACTGCTCGGGTATGGTGTATCCACGAGTCAGTTGAGTGAGATCAATAGTGCAAACGCACAGTCAAATTCACTCTTGGATAGTTGCTCTATCGCCTTGCTACAAACGGGGTTTGTAATGTACTCGGATTGGCTATCATCAAGAAGCGGCGAGATAATAATGTAGGTTTTTATCCAGCGCAATAAAAATTTTAAATAAATTTAAAATAATTTATTTGTTATAAAAATCAGAAGTTTATGTAGATTTGTGGTATTTATCTTGACGATTAAAGTTACTAATCTTAAGGTGTTGTATCAAACTCTTTTTTATAAGCTAATAACATTTCGCTGGTGGTTTCAGCGCTATAAGTCTGCTTTAAGTTTTTTTGAAAGTAACTATATAAAGAAGGTGTTTTCATTAAGCGGTTGATAGCTTGAATTGCTTTATCGCCAACCGTTGATTTACTGCATGCAAAAAAACCATTAATAAATGCGGGATATTCTGTAATTTCACGACTTTCTAGCTGTTTAAATTGCTCACTCGTTAACGCTTCTCGAACATTTATCTCGTAATCTACAATCATATCAATTCTGTTATGTGTGATTAGGTTAGGTAGTTGTGAGCTGGTGTCTTCGCTGCTAATGGCTGCAATTTGATCTTTATATTTACTAAAAATAGGTTCTAATGTTTGATAACTAGTACCAGAGTCAACGCCTAAGGTGAAATCTTTCTTGAGTAAGCTATCAACAGATACTCGCAAAGGGAGGTCTTTAAAAGTTTGCTTTAATGCAAATAACTTTCTTTGTTCATATACAGAGGTTGGCACATCTGAAAATAAGATATGTTTTTCACGCTCAGCTGTTTTTATAATATTGTAGCTACAGACAGCTTCGTTAGTAGCGAGGCGTTTAATTAATCGAGCTTGGTTTGTCCATTGTAATTTTGTAGCAAATGAGCGACTAAGTAAGCGAGTAAAGGCTCTATCTGAGTTTAAAAAGTCATCAGTAGCCCCATTGGCTCGAGAAAGCAATGTAAGCGGTTCATTTGCAAGGCTTAGTGGTGTAAAAACTAATACAAGCAATAAAGAAAGGTGTTTAATTAAAGTAGTCATTAAAGACTAGTGTAAATGTTCTAAATATTTTTGTCACAAAAAAAAGCCCAAATGGGCTTTTTTTAGGTCGAAATATTATTAATCCAAGCTGAATATTTAACGCGCGTTAGTGCTTTCAAAGATTTTATCAGCAGAGGCTGCAACAAACCCCGTGTAAAGCTCGCCATCGGCTTTAGGGTATCTAATGGCAAACTCATAAAAACAGCTAGGGATGCGCAGTTCGCCGTCGCTAAAGGTGACAGCATACTCATCTGCAAGGGTTGATGATTGCTCTAATAATACCTCTGGTGAGCCTTTTACTTCGCCGCCTGATGTATTTAGGGCGAAGCCTGCGTCTTTAAGTGCTTGGTTAACATCCTGAATATTATCAAACTTAGCAAGCATATTAATATTTACAGTAAAGTGGTTTGCACGATAGCCCCATGCCGACATCCACGCTGCGTACTCACTTTCAGCGAGTAACTGCTTGTAGGTATCGCTACTTACTTGCCAATGGGTACCTGAGTATAAAAAGTTATCGGCAGTTACTGCGTTTTCATCTATTTGCTCTACCATATCTGTCACAATGGCTTGTAACTCTGGTGAACACTTTTCAACTAATAGCTCTGAAATAAATACTTTAGGTTGCTTAGGGTCGCTATGCTCGTAGTGTTTAGCATAGAGCTTTTTAGCTTCAAAGTGGTATTCACCACACTCTGTATAACCAAGTGCTAAAAAGTGCGCGGCTAGTTTTTCTAGGCCTACTTTTTCAATATTAAAGGTCCGCAGCGCAATATGGTCGTTAATAATGTCATCTTTTTGCGTTGAGCCTAATAAATCATGAATTTTATCTGCCGAGGGGGTAACGGCTAAATAGTTATCCCATAGGTTTTCAAATAATGTATTTACGTTAGTGTGCATGTTAAATCCTTAAATTGGGTTATTCACTTATTCAATTACTAAGCCTGGCGCTAAAGTTTGTGGCAGGTTTACCTTATCGGCCTCAACTGATGCTACAGGGTAGGCACAATAATCAGCGGCATAATACGCACTTGCTCTGTGGTTTCCACTTGCGCCTATGCCACCAAACGGTGCTGCACTAGAGGCACCTGTAATAGGGCGGTTCCAATTGACGATGCCGGCACGAATGCGCTTTAAAAAGTGGCTGTAATCATCTTCGTTATCGCCAAGTAAGCCTGCTGATAGACCAAAGCTGGTGTTATTAGCCTCTGCTATTGCGCTGTCAAAGTCGTTGTAGCGATACACTTTTATAAGCGGGCCAAAGTGTTCTTCATCGGCCATGTTTGTAATGTTAGTTACATCAATAATACCTGGGCTTACAAACCCAGTGCCTGCTTTTAGCTGCTTAAGCTCAACAAGTATTTCGCCACCACTTGCAACTAATTCATTTTGCGCTGCAACCATGCCTAAGGCGGCTTTTTCGCTGATCATGGCACCCATAAATGGTTGATCGCCAGCAAAGCTGTCATCAACAACAATGTTTTTAGTGGCGCTAATCAGTTTTTCTAAAATAGCATCGCCATTGAGCGATTTCTCAATAAACACGCGGCGTGCACAAGTACAGCGCTGGCCAGAAGTAATAAAGCCCGATTGAATAATATCGTGCACTGCAGCGCTTACATCGGCTACATTTTTAACGATTAAAGGGTTATTACCGCCCATTTCAAGCGCTAATATTTTACCTGGGTGGCCTGCAAACTGTTTATGTAATAAATGGCCAGTGTTTGAGCTGCCGGTAAAAAATAAGCCGTCTATGTTTTGATGCGAAGCAAGAGCTTTACCTGTTTCTACTTCACCTTGCACTAGGTTAATAACACCTGCTGGTAAGCCTGCTTTTAACCAAAGTGATAAAGTAAATTCAGCAACGTGAGGAGTTAGCTCAGACGGTTTAAATACCACGGTGTTACCCGCTAAAATAGCAGGGACTATATGGCCATTAGGTAAATGCCCAGGAAAGTTATACGGGCCAAATATAGCCACAACGCCGTGTGGTTTATGGCGTATAAAGGCTTTTGCACCCGGCATTGGGTTTTCAGTGGTGCCGGTACGCTCGTTGTACGCTTTAATCGAAATGGCCACTTTACCTGTCATAGCGCCTACTTCTGTGCGTGTTTCCCAAAGAGGCTTGCCGGTTTCGCGCGCTATAATGGCTGCAAATTCTTCGCCGTGCTCTTTTAATTGTGCTACAAAGTTTTCAAGTATGGTTATACGCGACTCAATAGGCGTATCTGCCCATTGTACTTGTGCGGCTCTAGCTGCATTGATTGCAGCATCTACTTGCTCAGCTGTTGCGCCATTACCTTGCCATACAACTTTGCCGTTACTCGGATTAACAGAGCTAAAAGCGGGGCCTTGGCCTGAATGCCATTGGTTATTTATAAGGTGTGTGTTCATAGTTGTTTTACAGGCGGAAAAAACGCGCTGCATCTCCTTGGGATAAATTAAGGGCATCAGCCACTTCTTGGCTTATTACTAATGTGTGTTTAGCGTGGTTATAGTGGGCGTGCTGGGTAAAGGTTGCTCTAAACCCACTTACACCTTGATTGCAAACGGCTAAAGTATCTGAGCTGTGCTGGCTAATATGTTCCAGCTCGCCAATAGTAATAGGGCAAACTTGAGATTCACGAATACTGCGAATATTACCAAGCTTGGCTTCTACCGTTGGGCCTGCATCAAACAAATCAACATAGCCACGGTGCTCAAAACCTTCTTTTTCGAGCAGTTTAAGTGCCGGTTTAGTTTTTTCATGCACGTTGCCAATCACTGCTTGGGCTTTTTTACTGAGTAAGTTGACGTAGATAGGGTATTTAGGCATTAACTCACTAATAAACACTTTATCGCCAAGCCCCACTAAATGATCGGCCTTGGGAAACTCAATACTAAAAAAGTGCTCTTGCAGCCACTGCCAAAACGGTGAATGACCATCTTCGTCGCTTACACCGCGCATTTCAGCAATCACGGTATCGGCAAAGCGTTCGCTGTGCTGCGCCATAAATAAAAAGCGTGAGCGTGATAAAAAGCGCCCGGTTAAGCCTTTACGGCTGTTTTCGCGCAAAAACAAAGTACATATTTCAGAGCATCCGGTGTAATCGTTACACATGCTTAAAATATCAACGGTGTTATAAACATTAAGTGTAGGCGAGTGGTGTACTGTTTTACCTAAATGGTAATGATAAAGCGGCACCGATAAGCCAACAGCGGCTTCTATGGCGGTTGTGCCAATAACCTCACCTGTTTCACTGTCTTCTAAAACAAATAGGTAGCTTTCATCTAACGGCTGATTGATATTTTTAGCAAAGCTTTTCTCGGCGCGGTCTATTTTGTCTTTTAATAGCTGGTCGTCCACCGGAAGTGAGGTAAACCCATGGCCCGATTCAATCGCAATTTGCTTAAGTGCAGCAAAGTCTTCAGTGGTAATAGGACGTAATACTTGCATTTATTACTTGCTCCAACAGCGCGCCCTAAGGCGCGCTTAATTAAATTAGCCGTTTACTACGTCGCTTACTGCTTTTTCAAAGCGTGCTAGGCCTTCTTTAATATCTTCAAATGGAATAACTAAAGAAGGGGTAAAACGAATGACATTCATGCCCGCAACAAGGTTCATTAAACCATTGTTAGCACTGGCAACTAAAAAGTCACGTGCACGGCCTTCAAATTTATCGTTTAATACCGCACCAATAAGTAAACCTTTACCACGTACTTCACTAAATACGTTGTATTTTTCGTTTATTGCATTTAAACCATCGCGAAATAGTTGTTCACGCTCTTTAACGCCGTTGAGTACATCCGGTGTGTTTACGGTGTCAAATGCAGCTTCTGCTACTGCACAAGCTAGTGGGTTACCACCGTACGTAGAGCCGTGCGTACCTACTTTTAAGTGCTCTGCGATATGAGTACGAGTGATCATAGCGCCAATAGGAAAACCACCGCCTAACGCTTTAGCTGTAGTTAAAATATCGGGCACTACACCTAAGCCTTCGTAAGCGTATAAATCGCCAGTGCGGCCAACGCCTGTTTGTACTTCATCAAAAATTAGCAGTGCATTGTGCTTAGTACATAACTCGCGTACTTTTTTAGCAAATTCGTCGGTAGGTGAAATAATGCCGCCTTCACCTTGTAGTGGCTCCATCATTACGGCACATGTTTTATCACTGATGAGTGCTTCAAATGCTGCAATGTCGTTGTAATCACAATGCATAATGTCGCCAGGTTTAGGGCCAAAGCCATCAGAGTAAGCAGCTTGTCCGCCCACCGTTACAGTAAAAAATGTACGGCCGTGAAACCCTTTGTTAAAGGCAATAATTTGCGATTTTTCTTCGCCGTGTTCGTCAAGTGCAAAACGACGAGCAAGCTTAAGAGCCGCTTCGTTGGCTTCTGCGCCTGAGTTTGCAAAATACACTTTATCTGCAAATGTCGCTTCAACCATTTTTTGTGCTAAACGCAGGGCTGGCTCATTAGTCATTACATTTGATAAGTGCCAAATTTTCTCGCCTTGCTCTTTTAAAGCAGATACAAGCGCTGGGTGGCAGTGGCCTAAACAATTAACGGCAATACCGCCTGCAAAATCAATAAACTCGTTATTATTTTGATCCCACACACGTGAGCCTTCGCCGCGCACTGGAATAACTGCCGACGGATTGTAGTTTGGCACCATTACATCGTTAAATAAGTCTCTTGTTACTTGCATTATGTACACCTAAAAATTGTGAATATTGAATAAAGATTAGCAAAATAAAAACGTTAGCGTTTTCTCAGCTAGGTAATTTTTGTTATTAAGCACTATTATCGAAGGTTGTAGGTTAAATTTGCAGTGCTATTTTGTGAAAAATGATTACAATAAAAGTCAAAATAACGAAATTAATAAGCAATATGATAACTCCACAAGACGAAAAGCTACTTTCAATTTTAAAAACCAATGCAAGAGCCAGTATCTCTGACTTAGCACGCATGCTTAATTTATCGCGCTCTACCGTGCAAAGCCGTATGTTAAAACTTGAAGAAACAGGAGTTATAAAAGGCTATAGCGTAGATTACGGTGAAGACTATTTGACCAGTATGGTCTCGGCTCATGTATCTATAAAGGTGATGCAAAAACTCACCACTAAAACCAATTTAGAACTTAAACAGATTGATGCTATTTCTCAGCTTTATGCCATTAGTGGGGAGTTTGATTTAATTGCTGTAGTGCAAGCGCAAAACTTAGAAATGCTAAGCCATTTACTTGATGATATAGGTAATTTAGACGGGGTAGAGCGCACAACATCCTCAGTGATTTTAGAAACAAAATTTAAGCGTTAAAGTATAGTGTTACTGAAGCGGAAGGTTACCTATTGATTTAACTTAATATTTAATTTTATCGAAGTTAGATATTTTCGCAAAGCCTTACTATACTAATTGTAATTAACACAATTATTTAGCAATGGATTATGCCCACAACGTTATTTTTTGCACTTTTAACTTTAACTGAACCCTTAAAATTTGGTACCAATGTATCGCTTACAACACCAGATAATGCGGTTAACCAAGTGCAATGCATTTTACACAATATGGACATGCCATTTGAGTTGCAATCGTTACCTTGGCTGAGGGCTCGTCGCGAGGTAAAACAAGGTAGGTTGGATGGGTATTTTACAACGCATTTAACCTCTGAGATGAGCCAGTATGGTAAGTTGTCTTCACCTATTTACCTAGAAAATTGGTACTGGTTTACTCACCCCGATAGTGTTAATAAAGACCCGAAAAAATTACGTTATGGCGTGGTCCATGGCAGTTATCAGGCTAATTGGTTTAAAACGCAGAATATTACCTCGTTAGTTGAAGTAAACTCGCTAGAAGAAATAGTAAATGTACTTCACCATCATAGAGTAGACAAAGTATTACTTGATTTAGATGATTTTAATAATGCTGCCGATCACTTAGGTATTGACGCATCTGCCTATCCGCGCTCATTTTATCGTTATGTGCCTTTAGGGGTTTTTGCTGCTAATAAGCTTATTAATTCGCACCCTTCTTTTTTAGAAAAATTCGATGAAACGATTCCTCAATGTGCCCCTGCACCGTTTTATTTATCACAGGGCGAACAAGTACAAATACTAAATACATTGTTAGAGCCAATAAAGGCGTTAATTTCACAGCCCATAATTACCGTTGCCGCAGCGCAAAGTAACCATATAAAGCTGACTAACAAAGCGCTTAAACTCGCTGATGAGCATTGGATTAAAGAAGTCAAAACACATCAACATGATTTAGCTAAAAATATGCTATTTACTGATGCTTCTTTATATTTAAAACAATGGCAAAGGCAGTTCAAAGGCATAATTACCGAAACTATAGTGACAGATGAGCAAGGTAAAAATGTGGCTATAAGCAAAATCACCAGTGATTATTGGCAAGGGGATGAGAATAAATTTAGCCTCGTATACCAGCAGTCTTTAGCGTATCGCTTTGACAGTGTTGAATATGATGCCTCAACACATCATTTTCAGGTGCAATTAAGTTTACCGATAAAAAATGCCAAGGGCGATCATATTGGCGTTATTATTATGGGGGTCGATGTAGAAAAAGCGCTGCACTCATTTAATAACAACGCATTAAATTAATAGCGTGAGCAGCGTTTTATTAAAGCCCACGTGTATAGCAAAATTTTGTGTAAATATTGTATAGCTATTTATTTACAGCAGCCTTTGGCGCTTGTCTGATAACGGTTTTTTGTGCTTCGTTTAATTTAATAACGTAAGCATTTCCTCCTACCAGCCCTTTAAATTCTTCATCGGTAAAAATAAGCGTATTATCATCATAAAAGGTGATCGCTTCTTTTTGCGTAACAATACCTAAATCGATTCGAGACACATCACCAGAAAAAAACTTGTCGCCTTTAAAGTTTTCGAACAGCCAAATACTTGTAGAATCAAGTAACACAAGTTTAGTCCTGTCAGGGCTAAGAGCAGCGGATGTGATCCAACAGAGTTTTTCTAAAGTTGTGCAAGTTTTAAATGAATCAATTAACTGTGCATCAAAATTGGCTGCATGATCGCCCACTTTATAAACATTGGTTATGCCATCGAAAGGCTCAGTTCTATTTTTGGTAAATAAATATAAATGGCGTTTGTACTCTACAAAAGCTTCTAAATCAAAGTTGCGTTTGTTAGGCGTAATGGGAGTGCCGTCCATTTCAGGATAGGTGAATTTAATAATTTCGGCTTCGGTGGTCTCTGTTTTTATATCTATTGGGTTTTCTATTTTATAGATAGTTAACCACTTTCTGTCGTTTTTATTATTGCCAAAATCACCTAAGAAAAAATGACCAAATTTATTTTGCGTCATGTCTTCCCAGTCTATATTTTTAGCATTCGTAACAAGGATTTCTTTTTCAATAGCGCCATCTTCGCCCAGGCGATAAAGTTTTGGGTCGTCACCGCCATCATTAATCGCCCACAAACGCTTTTTTTTATCAAACTCAATGCCTGAAATTTCTTTTAATTTAGGGTCTACTGATAATTGCTTTTTACTATAAAGGGTATATATAGAAAGGCTTACAAAGGAGGCAAGTGCAATAAATACAATTACCGTAGTAAATAAAATGCTTTTTTTCAACATGAAATTTTTGGTATTTCAGAGACGTAAGATGCTGTGTATTATTACTTAAGCACACTGATAACGAAAGAATTTTATAGGTTAGTGTGAACCTTTTATACGATTTTTTACTCAATATATTAATAATGAAAAATGATTAAGTTGGTTTAATACTTGCTGTACATTAGTTTGTCATTAATAAGCGAAAATTTTTATCGTAATCGCACCTTATATGTGCAGCTCAAAACTTTTTTGCACTGTAATAATGCGTAAATAAAAATTTGTTTAAATTACCTGCGTTTAATGATGTTTAAATGCACCCCACATCGCCCTTTAAAGTGTTGTATCGGCCCTGTGGCAAAGATTAAGTACCCATTTTGGTTTAGTTGGAGCCTACTATGTTGAATAAACGTTTTTTCAAAACAAAAAATGAAGCTGAAGTTACCTTTGAGTTTACCCACCCTGATGCAGAGCAAGTAAGTTTACTTGGCGAATTTACCGATTGGCAGCCGGTGCCTATGAAGCTTAATAAAAAAGAAGGGGTGTTTAAATGTAAGCAACGCTTGCCAGTTGATCAGCAGTTTCATTTTCGTTACTTAATTAATGGTGATATTTGGGATAACGACCACCAAGCAGATGACTACCTACCTAATACATTTGGCACAGAAAATAGCATAGTGAACACTCAACGCATAAATTAAGGCGAGTAAATGGACGCACTTTCGCAGTTGTTTTATCTGCACGGTATTGGTTATGAGTTTACTAAATACACGGGCGAGCAGGTTATATTTAACGAAGACACGCGCAAACGTGCCTTACAATGTTGTGGTGTAAATACCGAAGATGAACACCAAATAGCACAGCTTAATTATCAATTAGATGTTGCGCCTTGGTTAGAGTTAGCACCCGATACCAGCTTAGTGAATTTAACTGATAACCTTTTTTATATTCGCATAGATGAGCGTCAACGTGATTTACCTGTGGCGATAACGTTGCCAAAGTTAAACGTAACCTATGAGCGTGCTAACTTACATAGTTTGGCTATTACGGGCGATTACTATGTACATGGCGTGCGTTATATTGAAGTAGCAGTGCCGTTAGGAGCTATTCCGGTAGGTTATCATCAGGCGCTGGTTAGTGTAGGGGAGCAAAGCAAAGAGATTCAATTGTGGGCCACCCCAGAAAAAGTTTTTCAAGTAGATGATACTAAGCGCACTGGGCTTTCGCTGCAGTTGTACACAGTTAAAAACAAAGCAGGCCTAGGTGTAGGGGATTTTAATGATTTACTAGAGCTATGTGACTTATGTGCACAGCAACACATGGACTACATATTACTCAACCCATTACATTTGCTGTTTGCACAGCAGAGTGAGCGAGCCAGTCCCTATAGCCCTAATAGCCGTGCGTTATTAAATCCTTTGTACATTTGTGTTGAACTATCAGCTGATGCTAAAAACAATCCACAATTAGATGCTTTGTTACACAGTGATGAGGTAAAAGCGCTTTTTAACAGCAATGAACAGTTTATAAATTATGAAAAAGTAAGCGCAGTTAAATATGCATTATTTAAAGCGCTATTTAGTCATTTTGAAGCACATGCTAGCGCTTCACGACGCGATGAGTTTGCCCAGTTTTGCAAACAAAACGCCCAGACCCTAACTACGCTAAATTCAGCCAATCCTACCTTTGATTACTACTTACAATGGCAGGCTAAATTACAATTAAGCCATTGTCAGCAGCACTGTTTAAATAAAGGCATGGCAATAGGTTTAATTAATGACCTTGCTGTTGGTTGTGCAGGAGATGGCGTTGAGTATCAATCTCAGCAATCACTTTTTAGTGATAATGCCAATGTTGGCGCACCGCCAGACCCTTGGGCGCAAGCAGGGCAAAATTGGGGGCTGCCTGCGCTTAACCCGCAACAATTAAAAAATGATCACTTTGCCTTTTATCGCTCACTTATTAGCGCAAACATGCAAGGCGTTGGCGGTTTGCGCATTGATCATGTTATGGCACTAAGGCGCTTATGGTGGTGCTTTGAAAATAACCATACACAAGATGGCTGTTATGTTTATTACCCTTTCGAGCACTTATTGGCTATTTTAAAAATAGAGTCTCACCTTAATCAGTGCATAGTAATAGGTGAAGACTTAGGCATAGTCCCGCCCGAGGTAAAACACGCACTTGCTGTAAGTGGTATTTATTCAAATAGCTTATTTTATTTTGAAAAACAACATGATGGTGAGTTTTTACCGTTACAAGAATTACCTAAGCATTGTTTAATTATGATAGCGAATCATGACGTACCGCCATTTTGCGGCTGGTGGCAAACAGATGATTTAGATATTAAACGTCAGTATCAGCTTATTGATGATCAGCAGTACCAACAGCAATTGCACGAAAGACAACAAGAAAAACAACGATTACTGCGTTTTATACAGTTACATAGCGCAGAGCAACTTAGCGAAACTAGCGATGCTATGTGTGTTTACGGTGAACTTGCCAAAGCACTTGCACGCAGTGAGACCCGTTTATTTGCACTTCAGCTTGATGATTTAGATAAACAAACGTATCCGGTGAATATACCCGGTACTAATACCGAATACCCAAATTGGCGCCGTGTTTTAACTCATTCAAGCAACGCTATTTTTAAAAATAATGCCAGTACCTTGGCTGCAGTTAATTCAATAAGGAAAGGATATGAGTAGTACCGCACCAAAGGATTCATTACAGACCCATTACGACGCACAGGTAACTGCACTTCAAGGCGGCAGATTTAAAGACCCTTTTAGCTTTTTAGGGGCACATGCTTATAAAAATGGCTACGAAATACGCGTGTATTTACCCGCAGCTAAAAATGTAAATATTATTATTAATGATAAAAAAGTTATTGCTAAGCGTTATAACAGCAGCGATTTATTTATTGCAACAAGCAACGAAATGCCAACGCAACCTTATAAGTGCAACGTTGAATATGCAAACTCAGCATTATGTTTTTACGATGAATATAGCTTTGCAAGCAGCCTAGATACGGATGCAATGTATTTATTTAACGAAGGCAGTTTAGAGCATGCATATAAACATTTAGGCGCTCACTTTATTAATCAACAAGGGGTTGATGGAGTGCGTTTTTGTGTGTGGGCGCCTAATGCAGCCAGTGTATCTGTTATTGGCGAATTTAACCTTTGGCAAGCTAATCGTCATTATATGCGCTTTCATCCTGCGTGTGGTGTATGGGAGCTTTTTATCGCAGGGCTTCAGCCCGATACCTGTTATAAATTTTCTATTGTGACACAGCAAGGCGATGTGCTTGAAAAAGCAGATCCGTTTGCCTTTAAAATGCAGCAAGCTCCGGGTACGGCCAGTGTGTTACAACAGCAAGCAACGCCTATTTCGCTCAGTGATAGCGAGCTTAAAAATCGTCAAAAGCGTAACCATATAGACGCGCCGGTAAGTATTTACGAAGTGCACTTAGGGTCATGGCAAAGGGCTGAAGAAAACCGCTATTTAAGCTATAGCGAACTTGCCGACAAACTGGTTAATTACACGCTTGAAATGGGCTTTACGCATATTCAATTAATGCCAATAAGTGAATATCCGTTTGATGGCTCTTGGGGTTACCAGCCAGTGGGGTTGTTTGCACCAACTAGTCGCTTTGGTGATTACAGCAGTTTTAAATACTTTGTTCAGCAGTGCCACAAAGCAAACTTAGGCGTGCTACTTGATTGGGTGCCTGGGCATTTTCCTAGTGATCCGCATGGTTTACACCACTTTGACGGCACGCATTTATTTGAACATGCCGATATTCGACAGGGCTTTCATCCTGATTGGAATACCTATATTTATAATTACGACCGCCCGGAGGTTAAAAGCTTTTTAATCTCTAATGCGATGTATTGGCTAGAGCAATTTGGCCTTGATGGACTGCGCGTAGATGCGGTTGCTTCAATGCTTTATCTAGATTACAGCCGCAAAGAAGGTGAATGGGTTGCCAATTGTTATGGTGGACGAGAAAACCTAGGCGCTATTGAGTGCTTAAAGCAGGTGAATTTGCGTAGTTATAAAAACAATCCGGGCATTATGATGGTGGCTGAAGAGTCGACCGCGTGGCCGGGGGTCACTCAAAGTGTTGATCACAATGGCTTAGGTTTTGGCTACAAATGGAATATGGGGTGGATGAACGACAGCCTTCATTACATGCAACATGACCCGCTTTATAGGCAGCATCATCATCACGAAATGACGTTTTCTATGGTGTACGCATTTAGCGAAAATTACATTTTACCGCTAAGTCATGACGAAGTTGTACATGGTAAAGGCTCATTAATTGAAAAAATGCCTGGTGATGATTGGCAAAAATTTGCGAATTTACGTGCGTATTACGCATTTATGTGGGCGCACCCCGGTAAAAAGCTGTTGTTTATGGGAGGCGAAATAGCACAGCGAAAAGAGTGGGATCACAACCATTCTATTGATTGGCATTTGCTAGAGCATAAAAGCCACCGCGGTATACAAAACACTGTACAAGCGCTTAATACTGTTTATAAAAAGTCGCCTGCACTGTATGAACTCGACTCAAGCCCTGCGGGTTTTGAATGGATAGATAACAACAATAACGAGCAAAGTATATTTAGTTTTGTACGTTATGCTAAAAATGCCCACGACTTTATTGTAGTAGTGGCAAACTTTACGCCTGTTTCTTATCAAGAGTATGAAATTGGGGTACCCGCAGCGGGTAAGTATAAGGTTATTTTAAACACCGATGATGATGCTTTTTTTGGCTCAGGTATTAAAGTAACAGCAAACAAAAACGCTACAGTTAGAAGCGTTAAGGCAAGCGCTCATGGCTTTTCGCACAGCATTAAAATTGCAATGGGCGGGTTAACGACTATTTATTTACAAAAGGTTGAAGATGAGTAATCGATTTGAGGTTTCACATGGGCAACCACAGCCACTTGGCGCAACTATTAGCAGTGGCGGCGTTAACTTTAGCTTGTACGCACCTAAAGCAACACAAGCTTATGTGTGCTTATTTGATAAAAGCGGGCACTCTGAAATATTAAAAGTAACCATGCATATCAACGAAGGCGGTATATGGACAGCCCATGTCGCGCCCTTAGCCGAAGGCGCATTATATGGGTATCGCGTAGAAGGGGAGTACAGTCCTGAAAAAGGTCTGCTGTTTAACGAGCACAAATTGCTGATTGACCCTTATGCAAAAGACTTGTTTGGCGAATTTACATGGAGTGAGCGCCACTATGGGCAAATGCCTATTGGCACGAAAAGCACCGTTAATAATGCCATTGATATACCTAAATCACGGGTTATTAATAGCCAGCCTTATAAACATAAAAAGCCAAACCATAGCTGGTCTAATACCGTTATTTATGAGTGCCATGTAAAAGGCGCCACGTGCCGACACCCTAATATTCCTAAAAATTTACAAGGCAAATTTTTAGGCTTAAGCCACCCTAGCTTTATTGAGCATTTGCATAATTTAGGGGTTACCGCACTAGAGCTGCTCCCTGTACATGCTTTTATAAGTGAGCAGTTTTTAACAGCAAAAGGGCTGCAAAATTATTGGGGCTACAACACACTCAACTTTTTTACCCCCCATAAAGATTATTTAGTTGATGATGACATTAACGAATTTAAGCGCATGGTTAGTGAGCTTCATAAAGCGGATATAGAGGTTATTTTAGATGTGGTTTATAACCACACCGCAGAAGCGGGCGCCGATGGGCCGATTTTATCGCTCAGGGGGTTAGATAACCTAGCTTATTACCGGACGGTGGCTGATAAGCCTCAGGTGTATATAAACGATACCGGCTGTGGTAACACCATTAATATTGATCATCCTAAAACCTTAAAGCTGGTACTTGATAGCTTACGTTATTGGGTGCAAGTAATGGGAGTAGACGGATTTAGGTTTGATTTAGCCACCATTTTAGGCCGAAATGCCCATGGTTTTAATAGCGCCCATGCGTTTTTTCAAGCCATTGAACAAGACCCTGTATTAAGCCGTGTAAAGCTTATTAGTGAGCCCTGGGATATAGGGCCAGGAGGTTATCAACTGGGTTCTTTTGCTGCACCTTGGCGAGAGTGGAATGACCAATACAGAGATGTAATACGCCGATTTTGGCAAAGCGAAGAAGGCGTTATTGCAAATGTGGCAAAACGTATTCATGGCTCATTTGATATTTTTGAGCACAGCCAGCGCGGGCCGCTAAACAGCATTAATTTTATTACCAGCCATGATGGTTTTACGCTTGCCGATTTAGTGAGTTATGAGCACAAACATAATGAAGCGAATGGCGAGCAAAATCGCGATGGCCATAGCGCTAATCATTCCACCAATTGTGGTGTTGAAGGGTTTACTAATGATGCCAAAATTATTGCCCTAAGACTGCAGCAACAAAAGAACTTTTTACTTACGCTAATACTCTCAAAAGGGGTGCCTATGATTGCCTCAGGCAGTGAAATGGGTCACTCGCAAGGGGGCAATAATAATGCGTATTGTCAAAATAACCGCACCAGTTGGTTGGCATGGAAAGACTCACAGCTAAATCATTCACTAACCCGATTTATTGACGATGCACTAAAAATAAGACGTGGTCACAGTGCGTTTAAACACAGCGTGTTTTCAGAAGATATAGACGAGCGCTTTACGGTTAAATGGTTTACCGAGCAAGGCGTAAAAATGACCAACGAGCATTGGCACGAGCCACAGCGCCAGTTTTTAATGTATAGCTTGTTAGATAAGCAAAATAAATACGCCTTATTAATCATTTTAAATGCGAGTAAAAAAACAGTTTTTTGTAAGTTACCCCCATCGCCAATCGCGGCGCAATGGGACATGGTTTTATCAAGTGTACATAACGCATCGGTGAGTAGTAAAGAGGATGCAATAGTCGAAATTTCAGCACAAAGCAGCTGGGTTTTTAGTGCAAATTTAGAGGACGATGGTCATGTCTAAGCAAGACGAAAATGTGTGTGTGGTAAAAGGGTGGCAAGAAGGCCCTGTAATTGATGAAAGCACTTTAAAAGATGATTTAACTCGGCACTTTTATTACAGTTTAGGGCGTGACAAAGTGGGTGAGTCGCAACTGTATTTATATCATGCGCTTGCGCTGACAATAAGAGATCGGCTTGTTGCTCGTTGCAGAGAAACCAAACAACAAATCAAGCAAGAAAAACGCCGTAAAACAGCTTACCTATCGCTAGAATTTTTAATGGGTAGAGCACTTGGTAATGCAATTTTAAATCTCGACTTAGACGAACAAGTCTCCAGTGCACTGCAAGAGTATTGCACTACAATTGAAACCGTAGCCCAGGCAGAGCACGATGCAGGGCTAGGTAATGGTGGCCTTGGGCGTTTAGCTGCCTGCTTTTTAGATAGTTGTGCAAGCCTTGCACTTCCCGTGGTTGGTTACGGTATTCGCTACGAATACGGTATGTTTAACCAATCATTAAAAAATGGCCACCAAGTTGAGCAACCCGATAACTGGCTTCGTGAGGGGCACCCGTGGGAGCTTGCCGCGCCTGAGCAATCACAACGAGTGAAGTTTTTTGGGCACGTACAAAGTTATACCGACAAACATGGGCGCGAACACCGTCAATGGATTGGTTGTCACGACGTATTAGCTGTGCCATATGATGTGCCTATTCCTGGTTATAAAAACGACATTGTTAATACGCTAAGGCTATGGAAATCAGAAGCGACCGACGAATTTAACTTAACCGAGTTTAACGCGGGGAGTTATTCAGAAGCGGTAGCGCAAAAAAACCTAGCAGAACAAATCACAATGGTGCTTTACCCAAATGACAGCAGTGAAAATGGTAAAGAGCTTAGATTACGCCAACAGTACTTTTTATCATCAGCGAGTATTCAAGATATTGTATCGCAATGGGTTGAACAGTACGGCGAAGACTTTAGTGACTTTGCAGCCCATCATGTATTTCAATTAAACGATACGCACCCAAGTATTGCCGTGGCAGAGTTAATGCGCATTTTAGTTGATGATTACGAGCTTGATTGGGGTAACGCATGGGAAATTACAACCAGCACAATGGCTTACACTAACCACACGCTATTGCCAGAGGCGTTAGAAAAATGGTCAGTGCCGCTTTTTGCAAAACTATTGCCGCGAATTTTAGAAATTATTTATGAAATAAACGCTCGCTTTTTAGCGCAAGTGGCTCAGCATTGGCCAGGCGATGCAAGTAAGCAGCGTGCGCTTTCGTTAATTGAAGAAGGCGACGTGCCGCAAATACGCATGGCTTATTTAGCGATTGTGGGCAGCTATTCGGTAAATGGTGTGGCCGCACTACATACCCAACTTTTAAAAGAAGGGCTATTTAAAACCTTTTATGAGCTTTGGCCTAACAAGTTTAATAATAAAACCAACGGGGTTACCCCAAGGCGTTGGTTAGCTCACTGCAACCCGGCCTTGAGTCATTTAATTACAGAAAAAATTGGCTCAAAATGGGTTAGCGATTTTGCAGATATAAGCCAATTACGCCGCTACTTCGACGACACCGCGTTTCATCAGCAATGGCAAAATGTTAAACGCGAAAACAAACAACGTCTCGTCGATTTAGTGAAAGAGCGCTGTGGTGTTGATTTTGATGTAGAGATGATGTTTGACGTACAAGTTAAACGTATTCACGAATACAAACGCCAGTTATTAAATGTACTTCATGTTATTCATTTATATGACCGTATACGCCGAGGCGATACCACAAACTTAGTACCACGTTGTGTGCTGCTAGGGGGTAAAGCCGCGCCTGGTTATTACATGGCTAAAAAAATAATTAAGCTAATTAATAACGTAGCTGAGGTTATTAATAAAGACCCACTTGCAGCGCCTTATTTACGAGTTGCGTTTTTGCCAAATTATAATGTGACCGCCATGGAAACTATTTGCCCTGCAACTGATTTATCAGAGCAAGTATCGACCGCAGGTAAAGAAGCATCAGGCACCGGTAACATGAAGTTTATGATGAATGGTGCGCTTACTATTGGTACGTTAGATGGGGCGAATATTGAAATTAGAGACGCTGTTGGCGCTGATAATTTCTTTTTGTTTGGTGCGCAGGCTCATCAAATTGATGATATTAAATCTCGATATAACCCTTCTCATTTAATAGAGCAAAACAGCGACCTAAGCCACGTAATGCAGTTACTCGAAAGCGGGCAATTTAACCTGTTTGAGCCTAATTTATTTGACGACATTATTAATGCTATTAAAAGCCCTCACGATCCGTGGCTGGTTGCACATGACTTTGAAAGCTATGTGGCAGCGCAAAAGCAGGTAGAGGCTGCGTATCAAGACCAAACGCATTGGACGCAAATGAGTATTTTAAATACGGCCGCAAGCGGCATATTTTCAAGCGATAGAACCATAAGCCAATACAGTGAAGATATTTGGCACCTAACCCCCCTAACTATTAGTGAAACAGACTTACACGCAACTACGAGCCATGCCACTAAGAGCACAGACTAAACGGAGAGAGTATTATGCCTAGTTATGCAAATCGTTACATAAGTAGCTTAACCCGAGATACGTACGCGTTAATACTGGCTGGTGGACGCGGCTCACGCTTACACGAATTGACAGATTGGCGCGCAAAGCCCGCTGTTTATTTTGGCGGTAAGCACCGTATTATCGATTTTCCATTATCAAATTGTATCAATTCGGGTGTGAGGCGTGTAGGCATAGCCACACAATATAAATCGCACTCTTTGATTCGCCATGTTAATCGCGCCTGGGGCCATTTTAAAAAGGAGCTGGGGGAGTCGGTTGAAATTTTACCCGCATCTCAGCGTAATGGTGATGAGTGGTATTGTGGGACTGCCGATGCGGTTTTTCAAAACATGGATATTATTCGCCACGAACTGCCAAAATATGTGATGATTTTGTCAGGCGATCACGTTTATCGAATGGATTACGGCGCTTTATTAGCCGAGCATGTGCAAAAAGGAGCCGACATGACAGTATGTTGCCTTGAAGTACCTGTTGAAGAGGCTGCAGATACCTTTGGGGTAATGACCGTTGATGAAAAAAATCGGGTATGTCGCTTTGATGAAAAACCTTCGATCCCCAGCTCTGTCCCTGGTAAGCCAGGTACCTGCTTAGCCTCTATGGGCAACTATGTGTTTAATACTGAGTTTTTATTTGAGCAGCTAAAAAAAGATGCTGAAAATGAAGGTTCTGGCCGCGACTTTGGGCACGATATTATTCCGGCAATTATAGAAGAGCACAGTGTGTATGCGTTCCCGTTTAGAGATCCCATGCAAGAAGGGCAACCTTATTGGCGCGATGTAGGAACGTTAGACTCGTTTTGGGAAGCCAATATGGAATTGGTAATGCCCGAGCCACAGCTAGATTTATACGATCCAACCTGGCCTATTTGGACCTACCAAGAGCAGTTGCCACCGGCTAAGTTTATTTTTGATGATGAAGATAGACGAGGTATGGCGGTAGACTCAACGGTATCAGGAGGGTGTATTGTATCGGGCTCCGTGGTTAGAAAATCACTGCTTTTTTCTAACGTACACGTGCGTTCATTTTGCGAAATAGAGCAATCGGTTATTTTACCCGGGGCTCTCATTAATCGTCATTGTAAAATTAAGCGAGCGATAATTGATCGAAGCTGTGAAATACCCGCAGGGCTTGAAATTGGCTACGATAGAAAAGCCGATGAAGAAAATGGCTTTAGGGTGTCTAAAAAAGGCATCGTATTAGTCACCCGTGATATGCTCACGGAACTTGCTAAAAAGCTTGAACGTCAAGCACACGAAAATAAAAAGTTCGCTTAAAATCGGATGCGAATAACAAAGGTTAAGGAAGTAGTAAATAAATGCATGTATTAATGGTTGCCGCAGAAAACGATGCTCTACCAAACGCTAAAGTGGGCGGGGTAGCAGATGTAGTCAGAGATGCCCCAAAAGCACTAGCAGCACAAGGCGTGAGCGTAGATGTTGTTATTCCTGATTATGGGTTTGAGCAACTGCAACGTGAATATATAGGTGATGTCACTGTTATATTTAGAGCGCAGCCACAGGTATTATCTTTATTTAAAATAAGTGATGACAACACACACATTAATCAATTTGTTATTTCGCACCCACTGTTTAACCAATCGGGTTCGGTGTATTGCAATGACCAACCCGGGCGACCTTTTGCTACTGATGCAACAAAATATGCATTATTTAGTGCCGCTCTATGTGAAGCGCTGCTACAGGGTTTAATAACGCGCCCTCAAGCACTGCATTTACACGATTGGCATAGCGCGTGTGTCGCCGTATTATTAAAATTTGATAAACGCTACGATACCCTCGCTAATTTACATATTGCCTATACAGTTCATAATTTAGCACTGCAAGGGATCAGGCCTTTTAAACACGACGACTCGAGTTTGGAGGCTTGGTTTCCGTCGTTAGGTTATAACGGGCAACATTTGTGCGACCCTCGTTACCCACACTGTTTTAACCCTATGCGCAGTGCTATAAATTTGGCAGATAAAGTTCATTTAGTCTCACCTACTTACAGTACTGAGGTACTAAAGCCGAGTAATTATCAGCAAGGTTTTTTTGGTGGAGAAGGCTTAGAGCTTGATTTACAAAATCAATCGGCTCAAGGCAAGGTGGTGGGAATATTAAATGGCTGTGAATACCCTGAGAAAAACCCTGAGCAGGTTACTTTATCGCTCTTGTATGAGCGTATTGAACATACTTTATTTAACTGGATGGCAAAACATGAGCAGCTTGAAACGAGCTACTATGTGGCGCATCAGCGCATGCTGCAGTTTAAAAACACGCCAATAGATGGGCCCCTCGTAACAAGTGTTGGCAGGCTGACCGAGCAAAAGGTGTTATTACTTTGCCAACAATACGGTAATGCATTAGCGCTTGATAAAGTGTGTGAAATAATTAACCGTTTTAATGGTCGTCTTATTATTTTAGGCTCTGGTGACAAAGCCCTTGAAAGCATTTTCACCAAGGCCATGGCACGCAATGCAAACTTATTGTTTTTAAAAGGTTATGGGCAAGGTATTGGCGATAGCCTATATGAGCTAGGGGATTTATTTTTAATGCCAAGCTCGTTTGAGCCATGCGGAATTAGTCAAATGCTTGCTATGCGCGCAGGGCAACCTTGTTTAGTACACAGTGTTGGCGGTTTAAAAGACACCGTAAGCCACAACAACAATGGCTTTGCATTTTCTGGCGGCTCGTTGAATATACAAGTTGATGGGTTAATGACATGCTTGACTGAAACCCTTACGCTAAAACAGCAAAATCCTAAGCAATGGAGTAACATTACTGCTAATGCTAAAGGAGCACGTTTTTCGTGGGAAACGGTCGCTGCTGATTATATTTCAAGCATGTATTGCTAAATCATTAAAATTAAACGCAGCAGAAGTGACATTTATACCTATTTACGCTATTAATTACTTAGTTTGAGTATAAAAATAAGAAGTAGGTAATGTGTCTGTATTTGTTGCAAGGCAAGCAATATTCAATCGTAAGCAAAATGTAGTTGCTTACGAGCTTTTATTTCGTAATAGTGCTGAAAACTTTTTTCCCGATATAGAAGAAGGTCAAGCAACTGCTCGCCTAATAATGGAAAACCAGCTTAATTTAGGCACACGCCACATCACCTCAGGTAAAACGGCACTGATAAATATAGGCCCAGACTCTTTAAAGCACAATTTATGTGACTTTTTACCCTGCAAAGATGTGGTCATTGAGCTATTAGAAACCATTGAACCCACCGACGATAACTATCAGCTTTGCAGAGAGCTTTTTCATAAAAACTATAAACTCGCATTAGATGACTTTGTTTATAACGAGCAATGGGAGCGATTTTTAAAGTTTATTAAGCTAGTAAAGTTTGATATTGCGCAAACGCCTTTATCAGATATTGCTGAGATTGTAGAAAAACTAAAACAGCATAAAAAAATAAAAATATTAGCAGAAAAAATAGAAACCCAAGCAGATTATCACCAAGCACATAAAATGGGGTTTGATTACTTTCAAGGCTACTTTTTTGCCAAGCCCACAATGCACGAACAGCAAGACATTGATTATAACTATGCGTTAGTTGTGGCTATTTACGCGCAAGTAATGAAACCAAGCCCAGATATAAAGCAAATTAGTACGTTATTTGAAGCCGATGCGGCCTTGGCTTATAAGCTTATGCGGCTAATTAACAGCGGTGTTTTTCCTATTCAGAGTAAAATATCATCTATTAAACAGGCGTTAGTGTATTTAGGGCATGAGCATTTAAAAAAGTTTGTTAGTTTAATTGTTACCGCGCACACCGCGGGAAAAAAGCCAGCAGAACTAATGCAAGTGTGTGTAGTTAGAGCACGCTTTTGTGAGCTAATAGCAAAGCAAGTGTCTAAATCGTTGGCGGGTGAGGCGTTTTTAACCGGCTTGTTTTCGTTACTAGATGCGATACTCGATCAACCTATGAGTTTATTAGTCGAAAAGTTACCTTTTCCTGATGATATTAAAGCGGCATTATTAAACGAAAAAAACACCCTATATTATATTTTAAATGTAGTACAAGCGTACGAAACAGGTAGCTGGTGGACATTAGAAAAAGCCGTTATATTACTTAATGTTAAAAGTGATGTGCTGCCAGGGTTATATAATCAAGCCGTAGATTGGGCAGATAATTATAAAAATAATAGTTAAAGGACAGTAACCGCTCATTATGCGAAATTATAATATGGACTTTATTCGCGGCATTGCCGTGCTTTGCCTAGTGTATATGAATGGCTATGCGTTTGGCTTAATGGATTATAGCTATATTCCTTTATCTACCCCGCCTTTTAGCGACACCCTTATCCATGCTGTGAGTACTTTTTTTGTTGATGGCCGATTTAGAACGCTGTTTAGCTTACTGTTTGGGGCAGGGCTTTATATTCAATGGCAAAAAGTTAAATCAATAGCACCTTTAAAAGCGCGATTGCATTGGCTCATCATTTTTGGTTTGGTACATGGTTTTTTACTTTGGGCTGGCGACATTTTATTTTTGTACGGTGTATCTGGCTGGTTTGTTCTAAAATATTTGCAAAGTAATAACCGACTGCTTGTAAAAAGGGCAGGGGAGTTTCTTTTAATTGGTTGTGTAGCCACGGGGTTGGTGCTCTTTAGTGCGCCAGATGAGGTCGTTTATCGTGATTCAGCACAGTATATCGATTTATATAGCCCGCATTACAGCGATTACTTTTTGAGTAATCTAGGTATGAATGTATTAATGCTGGTAGCTGTTCCTATCATGATCATGTGGCTGTGCGTAGGGCTAATGCTGATTGGCATATATTTATATAAAAATGAGGTTTTTAGTAAAGGTTTAACTAAGCCGCACCTTATTGTTTGTATAGCTGGTGCCTTTATTTTTTCAGGCATGAGGCTTTATGCGTCAAAGTTTACAGGAGGAGCAGGGTTCGCTATACAAGAGTTTATAAATACCTTTGCCGCATTGTTCATGACTGTATTTTATATTCATCTCATCGTGAAATTTTGTAATAACCGTGCTCATGTGGGTCGGCTTATTCAGCAAGCTGGGCGCTTAGCTTTTACCTTATATATATGCCAAACACTGATGCAGCTATTGCTTTATAAAGTGTTGTATCCGCAGTGGGTATTAAGTTTTAACCGAATAGACTATTGGATAGTCGCGACTGGCCTAGTTAGCGTGCAGCTATTGTTTACAGCTTTATATTGTCGCTATTATGAGCAAGGGCCACTGGAATATGTTTGGCGCAGGTTAACTCAAGCAAAAATTGCAAAAATTAATGCGTAAAGGTTTAAATTAGGGGCGAAAAATAATGGCGTGTGGTTTACACTAGTCGCCTTTAAAATTAGGACCATTAAGTGCCATGACCGAATTAAAACGTTTAAATAAATTTATTAGTGAAACAGGTTTTTGTTCACGCCGTGAAGCCGATAAATATATTGAGCAAGGTCGTGTAACGGTTAATGGTAATACGCCTGAAATGGGCGTAAAAGTGGCTGATACCGATACTGTTTTAGTAGATGGAAAACCGCTGCGCGAAAAACCAAAACGCGTGTACATTGCGTATAATAAGCCAGTGGGTATTACTTGTACCACCGAGAGTAAAATTCAAAGTAATATTGTTAAAGCCGTTAATTATCCCACCCGTATATTTCCTATCGGCCGTTTAGATAGACCTTCAGAAGGATTGATTTTTTTAACTAACGAAGGCGATATCGT
Source organism: Pseudoalteromonas sp. CST2 (assembly GCF_028599385.1). Lineage (NCBI taxonomy): Bacteria > Pseudomonadati > Pseudomonadota > Gammaproteobacteria > Alteromonadales > Pseudoalteromonadaceae > Pseudoalteromonas > Pseudoalteromonas sp. CST2. The sequence continues at coordinate 269,524 of NZ_JAQREO010000003.1, read as the reverse complement.
TAATAAAATTTTGCGAGCGGGTAATAACCACGAAAAAGAATACGTGGTGACAGTTGATAAACCACTCAATCGCCAATTTGTGAGCAAAATGGCCAACGGTATTCCTATTTTAGATACCGTTACAAAAAAATGTAAAGTGACACAAACAGCTCCGCAAGAATTCAAAATAGTGCTTACGCAGGGGTTAAACCGCCAAATTCGTCGTATGTGTGAATACCTAGGTTATGAAGTTGTGACCCTTAAACGTACCCGCATTATGAATGTAACGTTAAAGGGCTTAAAAGTAGGCCAGTGGCGACATTTAACCGACGTAGAAATGGCGCAAATTAATGACTCCATTGCTGATTCGGGTAAAACGCAAGAGCACTCGGTTGATACCAATAAGCAAAATGCCAATAACAAAGGCGAGCCTAAAAAGCGTGATTTTCAGGGGGAAAACCCACGCGCCTTTAATAATGAACGAGGCACTCGCACTCAAAGAAGTAACACGCCCTTTCAAAAGCGCTCAACCACCTATGTAGGTAAAGGTGGAGCTAGTAAAAATACGCAAGGTGATAGCAAAAGCGCAAACAACAAAAAGCCAGCAAACGGTAAAGCGCGTTCATCTGGCACGTTAAGTTTAAAAAAATAGCGTGCGCACTTACCATTGTATTTGATGTACAACGTTACCGAGTGGGCTTTTAACGCCTACGATGTTTATTTTCTCATTTTTTAGCCGCTTTAATGCTGGTTTATCTAAATACCACCTAAAAGAGCGCTTTCTGTAAGTTTGTAAATCAAGCACAACCAGTTTTGCGCAGCTGTATTCGTAATCACTCGGACACGCCTCTACAGCCAGTAGCTGGTACTCTTGCTGCCAGCTATTGTCGCTATAATAATACGTCCATAACTTTACTGAAATACAAAAACTAGCCCACAGCCATAAATAAACTAAAACCGGTATAAACAAAATACCCAGCCAGCCCCTAAGCTTCCCATCGTGCTAGGGCCTGTTGACCTTTCAGGATTAAATTTGTTCAAACTAGGGGCGGTTTAATCGTGGCGCGAGGTTTGTAACCTAGTGGACTAAGTAAAAACTGAGCAACAAAGAGTAAATTGCCCCTAGGCAGAACCCTCCGGGCAGCGCATGTTTGGCATTTATTCCACGTTATCGCCTATTTATGGGGAATAACCACACTACATAGGCTCTGCCTTGCCTAAATGCCAAACACACTGCTGCAAATTTAACCTCGAAAGATAAACAGGCCCTACATAGTCTTTAAAATTTGATTTAAACGTTATGCATGCGTTGTACTTTTTATATCCGTACATACCTGCCGCAAAGCTAAGCACCACTGATAAAACAGGGAATAACTTATGTGTTAAAAAATCATAAGCGGTATTGGCAATAAAGGGGGGATCGAGATTTTCATCCCAAGCAATAAAAAATAGGGGTGGGAATAGTAAACTAGCGGTAATTATTATTCTAAAAAGTTGTTTTGCTGTCATTTGAGGGGTTACTTATAAAACACAACGCCAATATAAAGTAAATAAAGCCCTAAATAAATGGCTAATGCAGATACGCTGTTTTTAGAGCGCAGTCGTTTAATTAAATCGTAAGTACCGTCAAACATGCCTGTTATTACCAGTGTAATACCGCCCGTGAAACGGTAGTTGTTTAAATCTACATTGCCATTTTCGTCGGTTATAAAGCGAAAACAGCCAAAGAGAATACAAATACAACCTAGTTTATTATGTCCATCTTTAACTTCGGTTTAAATAATAAAAAACGCAGCTACTGTGAGGTAAGTTGCGTTTTAAACGTCCTGTAAGGCTTTTAAATTACTTTCTAGGCTCGTAGTCTATTCTAAATACAACAGTATAAAGCACAGGCACTACAATAAGCGTGAGTATGGTTGCAAAACCTAAACCAAACATAATAGTTACTGCCATTGACTGGAAGAACACGTCAAACAACAGCGGGATCATACCTAAAATGGTGGTAATAGCCGCCATGGCTACAGGGCGTACACGGCTAACGCCAGATTCAAACACAGCTTGATAAGGCGATTTACCATCGCGAAGCTCAAGATTTATTTGATCGACCAACACTATGCCGTTTTTAATCAGCATCCCGCTCAAACTTAGTAATCCAAGTAGTGCCATAAAGCTAAATGGCGCATTCATTATTAACATGCCCGCACTCACACCAATAATGGCAAGTGGCACTGTAGCCCAAATAACTAAAGGCTGTTTAAGTGAATTGAACAGCAGTACGGTTACCGCAAACATCGCTAAATAACCCAGTGGTAATGAACCAAATATAGCGGCTTGTGCATCCGATGACGACTCATACTCGCCGCCCCATTCTAATTTATAGCCACGCGGTAGCTCTATTGCTTCTACGGGTCCGCGCACGCGTGCAAATAACTTAGCGGCAGTTTCATCGCCTAATACGTTGTGATCGGCCATTACCGTTATTGTGCGCTTTCGGTCGCGGCGCATAATTAGGCTGTCTTCCCATTCAACCACAAATTCGTCAACCACTTGTGTTACTGGCACAAATACACCCAGTACTGGGCTGTATATTTGTAAATCGTGAACGCTTTCTACATTTAGGCGCTCATTTGCCGGTGAGCGAGCAATAATTGGCAGTAGTTGTGTACCATCGCGGTATACACCCACTTGCTTGCCTGAAAGGCTAGTAAGCAGTACATCATCAAGGTCTGACTTACTAATACCTAAGCGGCGCGCTTTTTGTTCGTTAAATTGTGGGCGAATCATTTTAGTACGTGCGCGCCAATCATCACGAATATTATAAGCGCCGTCGTCTTGTGCGATCACTTCTTCAGCCTGGGCGGCTAATCGTCTAAGTATTACCGGATCGGGGCCTGTAAAGCGTGCTTCAATTTTAGCATCGGTTGAGGGGCCAATTTCCATGGGCTTAATTTTAAGCTCAGCTGAAAGCGGTGTATTTTGCGAGTATTCACGCACTTTTTGCATTACTACAGCCACCGCCTCGCGGTTTTTTACTCTAATAATGAGCTGCCCGTATGACGAGTACGACTTTTGCGGTGCATAAGTAAGCATAAAGCGTGGAGCACCTTGGCCTGTAGTACTGGTTATTTCTTCAACTAGCTCTTCTTTTTGAAGGTAGTTTTCAAGCTTTTTAATTCCCTCTAGCGTTGCTCTTATGTCGGAGCCTTGTTGCTGCCAGTAATCTACATAAAACATAGGGGTGTTAGAGGCTGGGAAAAACGATTGTTTAACCGCACCAAAACCAACCACAGCCGAGCAAAGGAGCACGACCATAAGCACAAGCGTGGTTTTACGATAATGCATAGACACATCTAAAAGTGCTTTATAGCCGGTAAAAATAAAGCCTTGGTATGGGTCGTCATTTTCCTCTTCGCCCTCAGCATTTTTAGCTTTTTTAAATTCATCTTGTTTAAACATTAAATTTGCAAAAAATGGCGTAAGCGTAATGGCGGTGATCCAGCTTAGTAAAAGCGATATAAACAAGACCCAAAATAAGCTACCCGCAAATTCACCGGTCGCATCAGAGCTTAGGCCAATAGGGGCAAACGCAGTAATACCAATAACTGTAGCGCCTAGTAGCGGCCATTTAGTTTGTTCTACAATATTAACTGCAGCTTTTAACTTAGTTTGGCCACGCTTTAAATTTATTAATATGCCTTCGGTTACTACTATGGCGTTATCTACCAGCATACCAAGGGCAATAATAAGCGCACCCAGAGAAATACGTTGCAGGTCTATGGCGAACAACTTCATAAATATAAAGGTGCCTAAAACGGTGAGTAATAAAATACCGCCAATTAAAATACCACTTTTTAAGCCCATAAATATAAGCAGTACCACGATTACAATGGCAATCGCCTCTACTAGGCTGACAATAAAGCCATCTACCGATTTTTCTACTTCTTTAGGTTGGTTATACACCGATTCTACATGAATGCCATGTGGGCGCTGGTACTCAAGCTCTGCTAAGTGCTCGTCAATACGTTTACCTACATCTACTACGTTCACGCTATTCATAAACGAAACACCAATTAAAAGCGCTTGTTCTGAGTTGTAGCGAATAACATTGCTGGGTACTTCTGCGTATTCTCTAAATACTTTGGCTACATCACCTAAGTAAATAAGCTCGCTAGCACCGGGTTTTGATATAAGTAGGGTTTCGAGCTCTTTAACATCTTTAAATTCGCCGGTTGGGTGAAAGCGTATAGACTCATCGCCCACTCTAATTTTACCTGCGTTAGAGACTGTATTTTGCGATTGCAGTAAACCAAAAATATGGCTTGGGGCAATACCAAGCTGCGCTAATTTACGGGTAGACACTTCAACCATTACTTGAGGCTGTTGCTCACCAGCAATGGTCACTTTACTCACACCTTTAACCAGTACGAGTTCACGCTTTAAGTAATCGGTGTAATCTTTAAGTTCATCATAAGAGTAGCCATCGCCGGTTACCGCATACATAACGCCGTATACATCACCAAAGTCATCTAAAATGGTGCTTGGGTAAACGCCACTTGGGAGTGAAGGCGCTAAATCGTTAATTTTGCGGCGCATTTCATCCCAAATTTGGCGCAGCTGCTCTTTTCGGTAGGTGCTTTTCATTTCTACCGATATTTGCGACTTACCATTTGATGAAATAGAGGTCACATAATCTACGTAGGGGAGTTGCTGAATCGCATTTTCGATAGGAAAGGTGACTTCTTCCTCTACTTGTTGTGGCGATGCGCCCGGATACATAGTAATAACCATGGCGGTTTTAAGCGTAAACTCTGGGTCTTCTAGTTGGCCTAAATCAAAGTACGACACACTCCCGCCAATTAACAGCAGTAGTGCAAACATCCAGCTAATTACTTTTTTCTCTATGGAGAGTTGCGCAAAGCTCATAATTATAAGCCTCGCTCTTTATTCCATGGACGTACTTTCATGCCCTCATCTAATGAGTGTACGCCAGCGGAGACGACAATTTGGCCTTCTTTAATACCGCTTAGCACTTCAATGCCGTCGCGGTGTACTTGGCCCACTTTAACGGCTTGTTTATTAACAACGCCGGTTTCTGGGTTATATATCCACACATAGGCGTTATCCGACACGCTTTCTTTAGCTTCAGAAAAAACCGACTCTACCGGTAAAATAGTGTAAGCCACTTGCGAGCTGGTTACTTTTGATAAATCGATAAATACACGGCCCGTCATCCCTGCAAGTAGGTTAAAGTCTTTAGGTACTGGCAGCGAAAAAACAACTTTGTAGGTGAGCGTAGTAGGATCGGCCTGCGTATCCCACTCTTTTAAATCAAGGGTGTACTCTTTATTATCATAACCGTCAAACACAACGGTAGGGTGGTAGTCGCTGCCTTTTTTAATGCGCGCTATTATTTTTTCAGGAACTTGGATTTCTACATCCATTAAATCGCGGGTCTCTAGGCGTAAAATGTTTTGCTTGGCTTGAATGTTTTCAAAGTTTTTAACAAATACTTTGGCTACAGTCCCTGCAAATGGGGCGCGCAGCTCGCTGTATTCTAGGTTGGTTTCGGCAATTTTAAAGGCAGACTCTGCCACTTGCATATTGGCCAATGCTTCATCGTACTCTGATTGACTCGCGATTCTTTTTTCAAGTAATTGTTCAATGCGGCTAAGTTGTGATTTAGCAAGCTCATAACGGGCTTTTCTATCATCGTACTGTAACTGAAAGTCTTCTGGGTCAAGCTTTGCTAAAAGTTGTCCTTTTTCAACTTCTTCACCTGCTAATACCGGAAACTCTACCAGTTCACCATTGACTCTAAATGCTAAGTACGAGCCTTGGTTAGCAACCACTTCAGCAGGAAAACTGCGCACATTTGTTTGCGAATCATGTCCTATATTGAATAACTTTACAGGCCTAATGGGCTCTTCTTTTACTTGCTTTTCTGGCTCTGAACAGGCCATTAAGGTAAGTAAAGTCGTAGTAAGTATACATAGACGAAAGAGTTTCATGTCTTCTCCGTGGCAATGATGGGCAAAATAATTAAGTGCAGGATACGCCGCAACCATATAAAATAAAATTCATTAAATTTTAGAAACATAATAAGTTTTATTTATGATCATGTTGAGCGCAGTATGAAGCTGAATCAATTACAAATTTTAGATGCCATTGTACAAAGTGCAAGTTTAAGTGGCGCGGCGCTTAAATTACATAAAACTCAACCTGCGCTTACATTAGCAATTAAAAACCTAGAGGCAAAAATTGGCTTTGAACTACTTGATAGAAGTAAGTACCGATTACAGTTAACTGAAAAAGGGCGTGTTTTTCATCGTGAAGCACAACAATTATTGCATGCAAATGATGAGCTAGCACAGCTTGCTAAAGAGCTTGCACTGGGTAACGAGCCACAATATCGAATTTGTTATGAGCAAATTTGTCAAAAAGACAGTTATAACGAGATCATAAGTAATACTTTTAGACTATTTAAGCGTACAGAGTTTAATTTAACCAGTGGCAAACGCTTTGTCTCTTTAGAGCAAGTAAATAGTGGGCAAGTGGAGTTAGGCATCGGCCCCTGGTTTGACTTATTTCATGCAACAGGGCACTTAGAAAGCCTACCAATTGGTAAATTAAACATTGGAATTATTGCATCTACTAAAGCGTTTCCTAAGTACATGACCTTTAATGAGCTACAAAATTACCCGTGTTTGGCCATGTTTGAAAGTGACTTAAGCATAGACAGCGACAAGCTTTCTTACTCAAAAGGCTCTGCCTTAATGAAGATTGACGATGTAACCAATTTAAAGTCGTTTTTGCTTGCTGGTGCCGGCTGGGCAATGATGAACATAGACTATTGCGCCCCTGAAATAGAAGCTGGGCTGTTGCAGCAAATACAGATAAACGACAGAGAAGATGAGTTTGGTATAGAAGTACGTGCATTTAGGCGAGATGCAATACACCATGGCCCTGTTGCGCGATCTATTTGGGAGCAATTTAAAGTACTCAGTGAGGCGTACGTTAATGACCGCTGATATTGATAAAGAAACCCTCATTTACACCATTATTGCAAATATACCTGTAGGTTTTGTAGCAAGTTACGGGCAAGTAGCAACGCTTGCCGGTTATCCGCAAAATTCACGCTTAGTAGGGCGCCTTTTAAAGCAAATGCCAGATGATTCTGTTATACCGTGGCACAGAGTAGTAAATAGCCAAGGTAAAATATCATTTCCTGCAGGCAGTGATAAATACCAAGAGCAGCGCCAAAAGCTATTATTAGAAGGGGTTAGCTTTAAAAACGACAAAGTAAATATGCGCGAGTGTAGATGGCAGTAATGAACGTATTATCGTAAAAGAGCTTTTAAAGGCTGCTTTATTACAAGTATGCGGCTTACTTTTTTGTTTTAAGCTATCGTAAATCTACAACAAATAGGGTTATTCAGCTTCTAGTTTTACTTTTACCACAACCTCCTTATCTAGCTTTGTGAATGAAAAACTTACAATGATAAGCGATATATTTTCTATTTTTTCACAATAAAAATATATACGGCAAAGTAAAAAACACCTCTACACCTACCTATAGCTAAAATGGCATTAAATCAATTAAGCGTCGAGATTTGGCATAGCACTTGAACTACTTATTAGTTGTAAATAGATATTGAGCATACCAAATGCTCGCTCAAGGGCGCGTTTAAAATGGTATCTCATTTGCAAAAAGGTAAAAGCGTAAAAACGTAAGTAATCCTCAAGCCATCTTAAAAGTGACTGATAAATTATTTGAAAAGTATGTTTTTTCACATCGCTAGTGATGAATAATCCAGGTGATGAAGTGTAAATATTTAGTTTTAAGCATGAGGGTTATTAAAACCAAATATTAAGGACTAACAAACTATGACTGACCCAACTTTATTGATTTTGATGTATTTTGTGATCCCTGTTTGGCTTGCTGCTGGTATTGCTGATTGGTTTTGTCATCGACGTAGTAATATTTCTACAACCAGCGGTGCTAAAGAGTCATTTATTCATTTATTAATGTTTGCCGAAGTGGGCATTCCGTTAATCCTCGTTTTAATTTTTGAAGTTAATAGTTTGATTATTGCCATTTGTATTGTGTTGTTTTTTCTGCATGAGCTTACAGCAATGTGGGATGTAACTTATGCAGTAAGTAAGAGAAGGGTAGGGCCGGTAGAGCAACATATACACAGTTTTTTAGAAATGATACCCCTGTTAGCTTTGGTATTAATTATTGCGCGCCATTGGGAGCAATTTACCGCTTTATTTACTCCAGGCGGCTTTCCTCCTGACTTTACGCTACAATTAAAAGCCTCTCCTTTACCAATAACTTACTTGGCAACGGTACTATTTATAGCACTTGCGCTAGAATTTACGCCTTATTTAGAAGAGTTCATTCGCGGTATACGTGCTAAAAAAGATAACACTTAATCTGCTTGGGTTATTTAAGCAGTTAATTTATGCGTGTCTAAATAGGCACGCTCTTGCTCACACTGAGCTAAATAGTGCTGTATGAGCACAGGTTTTAGTACCAAGCTAAGGTGCTGTTTAAGGTATTGTTAACCAGAGCCTCACCAATACTTAGTGGGGCTTATTTAGGTATAATTGAAAAAAGGCTAGGTAATAATAGCGGCGTAAATACGCCGCTATTATTTTATCAAATCAATAAGCTAAGATTAACTAATATAAGAGAACCAGCATGATTAAGGTAGATGCTGCCCACCTGTCACGCCCATTATTTCAGCGGTAATGTAACTTGACTCTTGCGATGCTAAGTAGACATAGGTGGGTGCTAGTTCAGCAGGCTGACCTGGTCTGCCTAATGGTACGTTATCACCAAATTCAGGCAATTTTTTAGCCGGTTGGCCGCCACTTTGTTGAAGCGGGGTCCAAATTGGCCCTGGAGCAACCCCATTAACCCTAATGCCTTTATCAATCACCATTTTTGCTAAGCTTTTAGTAAAGCTTGTAATTGCGCCTTTAGTCGATGCGTAATCAAGAAGCCCAGCAGAGGGTTGATAGCATTGGATAGAGGTTGTATTAATAATACTAGCGCCCGGTGGCATATGTTTTACCGCCGCCTTTGTTATCCAAAACATAGCAAATACATTTGTTGCATATGTTTGGCAAAATTGCTCGGTAGATAAATCGTCTAACTCGGCAACAAACTGTTGTTTACCTGCATTATTCACTAATATGTCGATTGAGCCTAAGTTTTCAACGCTTTGCGCCACAAGGTCGTTACAAAAACTCTCATCAGAGATATCGCCTGCAATTCCCCAAGCTTTGCTACCGCTGGCTTTTAATATATCGAGTGTTTCTTTCGCATCGGCTTCTTCGCTGGCTAAGTAATTAATAACCACATCGGCACCTTCTCTGGCAAATGCAATGGCAACCGCTCTGCCAATGCCCGAGTCGCCCCCGGTGATCAACGCCTTGCGACCCTTTAATCTGTCGCTACCTACATAGGTATCTTCGCCGTGATCTGCTTTAGGTTTTAAAATTTCATCTAGGCCTGGGTCTGGTTGTTCACTGTCTTTTTCGGTCCGTCCCATTTGATATTGGCTTCTAGGGTCTTGCATCGTAAATTGGTTAGTTGGCATATCAACGTCTCCTTTAACGTAAAGTTTAAGTTGGATTAACTGCATGTAATCGCAAAGAGCCTAATGGTAGATAACGCATCAATGCGTGTTATCTATGTCTTTGCTTGGCGGGAATAGACGTAAAAGTGAGTGTGGTTGTAAAATATTGAGTATAAGTAGCAACTTACTAATCTAGCACTTGTCTCAATTGTAGAGTCAGCTTGTAATGCGCCCACTTTGTATCTCCTTTAACGTATTTGCTTGGCCAAGGTTTTACTGACCATGTATATTGAAGGAGCAATAGATATGCCATAGCGTTACATTCAAAATATGATGCTATGTCACTTATTTTAATGCATTTATTTTAAACTAGGAAAAGAGTAAGTGAATAAAATGGGTAAAAAATGGATAAGAGTACCGAAAATGTTACACGCTGTTTATCGAGCTAGTTAACTAGGCGAGCAAGGTAAAGTGATAGGCTTATAGTCAAAGCCGTAAATAACAGCGTCTTAAATTAAGGCGGTGATATCGCTTAAGCTACAACGCGCTTTTATCGCGTTTTTATATAGAAGGGTAGCCAAATTATTGCGGTTTATGTGCGTGGCAGTAAATTACTAATTACATGTATTAATACACGTAATTAGTAATTGAAATGTAGTGGCACACACACCCAGCTATTACAAAGAGGTGCCAAATTGCGTGGCTAAATTGAGTGCTTTTAGCGCTATAAAATAATGTACCTAAGCTATAAAAAATGCCACCGGCCAGTAACCAGTACAGTGCTTTTACATCAATATTTAAATAAAGTGGGTATACAATCGCAAGGGCAAACCAGCCCATAAGTAAGTAGGTAGCCAGCGAGACTTTTTTATTACCATTTTTAACCAGCACTTTATAAGCAACGCCACCAAGCGCGACTGCCCAAATAAAACTCAGTGTCCCCCAAGACCACCATCCATTAAGAGATAGCAACAAAAATGGAGTGTACGTACCTGCTATTAATACGTAAATAGCGCAGTGATCGCACTTTTTATAAAAAGCGCGTAATTTTGGCTGTACACTGGCGTGATAAAGTGTGGATGATAAAAACAATACAAATAAACTAGCCCCATATACAGCGGTACTAATATAAGCTTTTACGCTGGTGGCTTGTTTAAATAAATCCCACATTACAAACACAGCAAAAAATATTCCCAGTGCATGGCTTAATACATTGAGTTTTTCTTCTTTGCGAGAATAGGGTGCCTCTATAGTCATACTAGTCCTACCACTTATTAATTAAACTTGAGTGTACAGGTGTACGCTCAATGTTTCAATGTCAGCATTGTTACTATAAATTAGTTACCGTACTTTTATTGATTTTAAAGGGAATTAATCGGGTATAGTGTGGTCGTATAGTCTCAATTAATTAAGGCACGTTTATCATGAAAAAAGAGCTCAAAGCCGTTTTACTTACTGCCATTGTGTATCCTGGGGCAGGGCACTTTTCGCTTAAAAAGCATTTAATAGGCTGTATTTTTGCAGGTGTATTCACGCTACTTTTGTTTATGACATTAGGTGATATTTTGGCTATAGCGCAATGTAGCGCAAATGAAATTTTAGCAGGTAAAATTCCGATGACGGCTTCAGGCATTTTACAAGCCGCCCGTAATCCATCAGGTGAATGTGCACAGCTAGGGGAATATAAATATCTTCCTTTAATGGTGGTCATTTGGTTACTAAGTATGGTTGATGCTTATCGGTTAGGTAAAAAAGTTAAATTTGATACACAAAATAAAAAGTAATGGTAGTCGTTGTTTTAAACTGCAAATAGTGAACTAAAAATATTTACTAATAGTTAGTCAAAAAATTAAAAAGGTTAGTTAAATTAACCAAGCCTGAATGCTGCGTTGCTGTATGGTTTTTAATATAGTCTTTATATATCAATGATTTAATTTTTATTTTTCTGTTGGCACAACCCTTGATTATGTTATTGCGTCTAAACAATATACACAACAAGGAATACCATTATGAAACATTCAATTAAAATCGCTATGGCAAGTTTATTAGTATTAGGTTCTTCGCAAGTACATGCGAGTGAAGTGGACCTAGATGTAACTGATATTATAACGCAAAACGTAACAAGCTATATTAATCAAGCAACGGCAGAGCTTGAGCAATCAATTTCGCAGAGCCTTAGTTTTGATGCCCAGGCAGTACTTGAGCAATTTGTAAATCAAGCGCAAGAACAAGCTGACGTTACCACGCAGTCTACGATGCCGGTAACTACGCAAGTTATAGCTAAATAAGTGTAAAAGGATAAGACGATGAGTAACGAATTAGGATTATTTGCACTTATGTTGGCGCCTGTTGTAAGCATGATTAGTGTTTACTATATGGTACAAGTAATAAAAAGTATGGGAAGTTGGATCAACTTTTAATTTATAGGTAAATAATTCGATTTGAGTAAGCTGATCGACTTAGTAAAAGCGCACGTAAATAAAGGCAGTGTAATTTAAAGAAGTAGACTTTATGAAACGTGCGATTTTCCCATTACCAATATTTGTGTTACCAGAAGGCTATACGCGTTTGCGTATATTTGAGCCTAGGTATTTAAACATGGTAAAAACCGCACTACAAAATAATGTCGGTTTTGTACTGTGCACCTACCAGCACGACACGCCATTTAATATTAGCGCTCAGGGCTGTTTGGTCGATATTATCGACTTTGATCAAGACCCTAGCAATATGCTACTCATTGATGTGTACGCTGCTAAAAGCGTGCAAATAAATGACGTATACCAAGATGAAAGTGAATTGCGCCATGGTTTATTAAGCGATTGCAATACGCCGTATTGGTACAATGACTCACACAGTGAAATTTCGGCTGATAATCAACGCTTGTCTGATTCTTTGCAGGACATATTTTTAAACAATAAAGAGCTTTCTAGTTTATATAGGCAAACCAAGTTTGATAATTTAGCCTGGGTAGCTGCGCGCTGGCTTGAACTATTACCTATATCTATTGATAAAAAACAGCAACTTGCGTTCGAAAGTAACTTTGCTAACTTACTAAACTTCCTCCATACTGTGATCAACAATGAATTTGCCTAAAATAATGTGATCTGCGTTTAATTGCTTGGCGTATAGATATTTACAAAAGCATACACGGGATTAATTATTATGGTAAGTCAACAACCCTCACCACGTTGTGAACCTAATACAGGTAAATATACTGCCATGCCAGAAACGCCAAGTGCAGAGCTTATGCAAGCTCTGCTTGATGTAGCTACTTCGCGAGACAAAAGAGCGTTTGCTTACTTATTTGAATACTTTTCGCCAAAAATCAAACGCTTTGGAATTAAGCAATTTGGCTCTGAGGCACAAGCAATGGAGCTTGTACAAGAAACACTAACCTCAGTGTGGCGTAAAGCGCATTTGTATCACAGCGATAAAGGGGCTGCGACGACTTGGGTATATACCGTAATGCGTAATGCCTCATTTGATATGCTTCGTAAAATGAAAAGTAATAAAGAAGAAAATATAAGCGAAGATATTTGGCCACTTATTAACGAATCTCAAGATACAACACTTGAATTTAGCGACCACTTGGAAGATCAACAAATTAAACGTTACCTAGACAAACTACCAACCGCACAGCGAGAGGTAGTCAGAGGTGTTTATTTCCAAGATATGTCGCAAGAGCAACTTGCTCAACAATTAAATATTCCTGTAGGCACGGTAAAATCACGATTGCGTTTAGCCTTGCAAAAATTACGTAATGAAATGGGAGATCAGCATGATTAAACATCACCCTAGTGAATCTTTACTAGCACAATATTGTTCAGCGCAGTTACCTGCATCGTTAAGCGTTGCGGTATCTATACACGTTGATATGTGCCCAGTTTGCCAAGCAAAAGTGGCAAAACTTGAAGCCGCTAATGCAAAGGATGTATTTAGCGAGACGCCTCACGCCCCTGATGCATTAAATTTAAGTAACGACTTACAAGCACCAGATTTTGACGCCGACCTGCTAGATTTGATAACCGCCGATGCTAGCATTGATGAAGTTTACGAAGTTGAGCCGGTAACCGTACAAGTTAACGAGCATAACTACGAATTACCACGCGCCTTAACACGCATTTCGCATGGGCGTTTTACGCAAGTGGGTAAGCTTGCTCGCTCTCGCGTTGCTATTGATGATGGCCCATTGCGCTCAAGCCTTTTACATATTGGCGCAGGGGGCGAAATCCCCGAGCATACTCATACTGGTTTTGAAGTAACCTTGCTACTTGATGGTGAGTTTAGTGATGAAGAGGGCAGTTACGTGCCAGGAGACTTTATTTGGCAAGATGGCTCTCATCAGCACACCCCACTTACAAAAGATGGCTGTTTATGCTTTACAGTAGTCAGTAGTGCGCTACATTTTAATAAAGGGCTCAGTAAGTTACTTAATCCTATAGGTAACTTGATTTATTAAGAGAATTTATGCAAACAGACACAATAAAAATAGGTATTAGCGCCTGCTTAGCAGGCGAAAAAGTACGTTTTGATACAGGCCATAAAAAGTCTAACTTTTGTATGGATGAACTTGGAAAACATGTAGAGTACACGCGTTTTTGCCCAGAGGTAGCCGTAGGGTTACCTATTCCTAGGCCAACCATACGCCAAGTACGCGTAGGCGATACAATAAAAGTATGTCGCCCAGATGGCACTGGCGATGTTGGGCCTAAGCTAACTGAATACGGTAAAAAAGTAGCCACAGAGCAAGCTAAAAACCTAAGTGGTTTTGTTTTTTGTGCGAAAAGCCCAAGCTGCGGTATGGAAAGAATTAAAATTTATAACGAAGCGGGCACCGGCAATACCTCCGAAGGCGTTGGTTTTTTTGCTGAGCAAATAATGAAGCACAATCCATTACTGCCATGTGAAGAAAACGGCCGCTTAAACGACATGCATTTACGCGAAAACTTTGTAATGCGCGTGTACGCTTACAAACAGTGGCAGTTATTAGCTTCTGAGCCGCTAACAGTGCATAAGCTTACCCAGTTTCATTCACAATATAAGTACTTATTAATGGCTCATAATTATCAAGCTTACCGCGACTTAGGTAATTTACTTGGTACTTATAATGGTGATGATATTAACACTTTAGCAGATGAGTACATTCTTGGGTTAATGAACGGCCTTAAAAAGCCTGCATCACGCAGGAATAACTGCAACACGTTAATGCACTTGCAGGGCTACTTTAAAAAAGACTTATCTAAGGTTGAAAAGCAAGAGCTACGCGATGCCATCGACGAATACCGTCAAGGTTTAGTGCCTTTGTACGTACCGCTTACTTTGTTAAAACACCATCTGAAAGTACACCCTAATGAATACCTAGAAAAGCAGGTGTTTTTTAATCCTTACCCTAATGAACTAAAATTACGTTACGGCATATAATGAATACACTTTTTTGGTTTAGGCGCGATTTGCGCCTTTTTTCTAACGAAGCGCTTATTGAAGCGCTAAATAATGGCGCTAAACAGGCCATTTTTTTTATCTGCGAAAAGCAATGGCAACAACACAACGCCGCTCCCATTCAAATAGATTTACTAAAAAGACGCCTCAATTATATACGCGAGCAGCTAGCACAGTACGCAATAGAGCTGCATATTTTTGACGCCCCTTACTTTGACGATTGTGAAAGTGCGCTTTTATCATTTTGTGATAAACATCAAGTAGAACATGTAATTGCTAATAAAGAGTATGAGTTAAATGAAGTAAATCGTGATGCGCAAATACTTGCAAAGTGTGATGATAAAAATATTACGTTTACCCTCTATGAGGGAGATGTAATAGCGCCTGTAGGCAGTGTTAAAAACCAAAGTAACGAAATGTACAAAGTGTTTACGCCATTTAAAAAACAGTGGCTTAAACAACACCAAGATACTCACTTTAGCTTATTACCGTGGCCTTTAAAAAAACAGCTGATAAATAGCAACGCACAGGCCATTAAAAGTGATGGCAGCTCAGAAAAATGGCCAGTTGATGATGAAAGCTTAGCAACCATTGTTGATAATTTTATTTGCGACAAATTAAGTAGCTACGACGAACAGCGTGATATACCCAGCATTAAAGGCACATCGGGTTTAAGCCCTTATCTAGCTCTGGGTATTATAAGCCCTAAGCAGTTACTGGTTAATATTCAAAACCGCTACCCAGATATTTTAACAACATCTAAAAGTAAAACTTTTACTTGGGTAAACGAGCTTATTTGGCGCGAATTTTATCGTCATTTAATTGCGCAATTTCCTAAGCTCTCTCGTGGTGATAACTTTAACGAAAAGTACAATGGCGTTAAATGGCGTAAAAACGAGGCTGAGTTTAAGGCCTGGTGCGAAGGAAAAACAGGTTACCCACTCGTTGATGCAGCGATGAGACAGTTAGTTCAAACCGGCTGGATGCATAACCGTTTAAGGATGGTAGTTGCCAGCTTTTTGACTAAACATTTATTAATTGATTGGCGTGAAGGCGAGCAGTTTTTTATGCAGCACCTTATTGATGGCGATTTAGCCTCCAATAATGGCGGTTGGCAGTGGGCTGCCAGCACTGGCTGTGACGCGCAGCCTTATTTTCGCGTATTTAACCCTATCACTCAAAGTGAGCGCTTTGATCCTAATGGTAAATTTATACGTAAATATTTACCAGAGCTTGAAAAAGTGCCAGATAAACATATTCATTTTCCTCATGCATATTTAGCGTCAATAGGGGCTGATAAGCAATGTTACTGGCCGGCAATCGTAGATCATAAAGCAGCTCGCGAGCGTGCAATAGCTGCATTTAAGGGGTGATATGGAAACAGCATTACCGGTAGCAAAATTTGTAGAAATATATCAACAACTCGATAAATCAAACCTGCATTTGCTTAATGATATTTACAGCGAGCAAATTAAATTTAAAGACCCAATGCACGAAATACACGGGCTAAGCGAGCTTACCCGATATTTTTCTAATCTATATAGTAATGTTAAGCATTGTCAGTTTGATATTAGTGACACCTACGAGTGTGATGACAAAGCATTTTTGTATTGGACTATGCATTACGCCCACCCAAAACTGGCTTCTGGCAAAACTATATCGGTAGAAGGGCACAGTAAGCTGGTTTTTAAAGAAGGTAAAATTATTAACCACCGCGACTATTTTAATGTCGGAGAAATGCTATACAAGCATATTCCTATTTTAGGTGGCGTTATAAATTACATAGATAAACGAGCAGGGTAGCGATGAATATTTTAATTACAGGTGCAACCTCAGGTATTGGCGAGCAGCTTGCAATAAAGTACGCACAGCAAGGCAACACGGTAATTGCTTGCGGTAGAAACCTTGAAAAGTTAGCTGAGCTTGAAAAACACACCAATATTAAAACGTGTCAGTTTGATGCCACAGACCTCAAAGACATAAAGCAAGCAACCCTTGGCTTTAGTGCTTTTGATAAGGTTATTCTTAACGCTGGTAACTGTGAGTATGTAGATGATGCCCGTAACTTTGACAGCGCTTTGTTTGAGCGAGTTATTTCAGTAAACCTGCTGGCAATGGGCTACTGCCTAGAGGCACTATTACCAAAAATTAGTGCGGGCGGACAACTTGTGCTTGTTAGCTCAAGCGTTACGTATTTACCTCTGCCACGCTCTGAGGCTTATGGCGCATCTAAAGCCGGGGTAAGCTATTTAGCGAAAAGCTTAGCAATCGACTTAAACGATGTTGATGTTACGTTAGTGCACCCTGGTTTTGTTAAAACCCCCCTTACTGATAAAAACGATTTCCCAATGCCTATGGCCGTCACTGCATCAGAGGCCGCCGATTATATGATTAAGGGGATCAATAAACGCCGTAAAGAAGTTCATTTTCCTTATCGGTTTACGCTTATTTTAAAAGCATTACGTATTTTACCGTTACCACTTTGGTTACGTTTAGCAAAAGGATTAGCCCGTTGAAAAAAATAGCAATAATAGGTTCTGGCGTATCGGGTTTAACCTGTGCTCATTTACTGCATAAGCATTACGATATTACTGTATTTGAAAAAAATGATTACATTGGTGGTCATACCGCGACAGTAGAGATATCGGATGCTGGGGTTAAACGCGCAATAGACACGGGCTTTATCGTATTTAATGACCGCACTTACCCGTACTTTGAAAAACTACTCGCGCGCATTGGCGTAGACAGACAAGAAACACAAATGAGCTTTAGTGTTCATAATCAAGCAAGTGGTTTTGAGTACAACGGACACACCTTTGCCAGCTTATTCGCTCAAAAAAGAAATATATTTAGGCCTAAGTTTTGGCGCTTGTTAAGCGATATAGTTAAGTTTAATAAATTATGTAAAGCAATGCACAGCGAGCAAAACTACCCTAAAGATCAAACACTGGGTCAGTTATTAGATACGCACGGCTTTAATGACTTTTTTAAATACCATTACATTTTACCTATGGGGGCGGCAATTTGGTCAACCAGCATCAAAGAGATGCAAAATGTAGGGGTTGAGTTTTTTGTAAACTTTTTTTACAACCATGGCTTACTTGATGTTACAAACAGGCCGCAGTGGTATGTAATCCCTGGTGGGTCTAAGCAATACATTAAGCCGCTTATTAAAGGTTTTGCAGAGCGGATAAAACTAAATACCGACATTGAGACGGTTACGCGTGTAGATAATAAAGTAATTATTACTCTTGAAAATGGCGAACAAGCTGAATTTGATAAAGTGGTATTTGCGTGTCACTCAGATCAAGCCCTTGCATTACTTGGTGATGCGACTGAGCAAGAACAGGCTGTATTAGGTGCAATCCCTTATACCGAAAACTCGGTAGTACTGCATACAGATACCAGTTTACTGCCAGATAGAAAAGCCGCCTGGGCTAGTTGGAATTACTTACTAAACGAAAACACCGACAAAGCAGCGGTTGTTACATACCAAATGAATATACTGCAAGGTATTGACTCAGATACACAATTTTGTGTAACCCTTAATCACTTAGAAGGGATTAACAAAGCAAATATATTACGTGAGTTTACTTATCATCACCCTGTTTTTAACGAAGCATCCATTGCCGCACAAAAACTCAAGCACACTGTTGATGGCCAAAATAATAGCTATTTTTGTGGTGCTTATTGGTATAACGGTTTTCATGAAGATGGTGTTCGCAGTGGGGTAGATGTGGCTAAGCAATTCGGTGTTGAATTTGAATAGCGCTGTATACTTAGGCGATGTAAGGCATCGGCGCTTTGCGGTAAAAAA
The DNA here is from genome assembly GCF_028599385.1 of Pseudoalteromonas sp. CST2. Classification (NCBI taxonomy): domain Bacteria; kingdom Pseudomonadati; phylum Pseudomonadota; class Gammaproteobacteria; order Alteromonadales; family Pseudoalteromonadaceae; genus Pseudoalteromonas; species Pseudoalteromonas sp. CST2. The sequence continues at coordinate 250,702 of NZ_JAQREO010000003.1, read as the reverse complement.
CCATCAGTTTAAATACCCGCTTTATATGATGTGGGTAGATTTAAAAAATCCGTTATTGCTTAATAACATTCACCCTATGTTAGGTACTTTTGGGTTTAAAGCACTGCGTTTTAATCAAGCCGATTATTTAAACACACTGCCAAACTCAGAGCCATTAAGTATTATTGAACGTGCACAGTGCCAAATAGAAAAACTAGGCGTTAAAGAGACGTTTTCGCATATTTATATGCTTGGCCAACTTAGGTGTATGGGCATTTATTTCAGCCCTGTAAATTTTTACTTTTACGGTAATAGCACCGATAACTTTAAATATATGGTGGCTGAGGTAAGCAATACGCCGTGGAATGAACGCCATTATTATTTGGTGCCCTTACAAAAAAAAGTGAACTTTAAGAAGGCTTTCTCCGTATCACCCTTTATGAATTTAGATATGGACTACCATTGGCAAGTACAACATACAGCCGATAACACATTAATTCATATAGAAAATAAACGTGGGGATGAGTTGTTATTCGACGCGTCTTTACGATTAAAGCGAAGTCAGTTAACGAAGCAAGAAGTTAATAAATTATTAAAAAAATTTCCTGCGATGACTTTGTCTATTTTCAAAGGTATTTATGTGCAAGCACTTAAGTTGTTTATTAAAAGGGTTCCTTTTTTAGGTCATTCAGGAAAACCTTAGTATAGTTAAACAAGCTTAGTTGCGGGTAGCGATACAATTATAAAGGGTTTAAGATGGAAAAAGTCTCAAGTATAAACTGCCAAGAGCAAACTGGTTGGTTTACAAACTTATATAAAAAGCTAGTCACCAAAGCCTTTGCCAGTATTGAAACAGGCCAAATAGTGTTAGTTGAGAACAGTCGCTCAACAGTATTCGGTCAACAACATTCAGACTTAAAAACCACTATTACCGTTAACGACACTGCCATGTATAAAGCATTTGCGCTATCTGGCAGTGTAGGTGCTGGTGAGTCTTATATTCTTGGGCAATGGTCGTGTGATAACTTGACCAAACTCATCGAAATTTTTGCCATAAACCAAAAACAACTAGATGCTTTTGAAAAAAAATTCTCGTTTTTTAGTGGCCTAGCTCACCGTTTTAACCATCTTAAAAACAGCAACTCAGAATCTGGGTCGAAAAAGAATATCGTTGCACATTACGATTTGGGCAACGATTTATACGAGTCATTTTTAAGCGAGGAAATGCTTTACTCCTGCGCTGTTTATCCATCAAAAGACGCCTCTCTTGAAGACGCTCAACAAAACAAGCTTAAACAAATTTGTGAGCAGGTAGAGATAAACGAAGGCGATTCAGTTATTGAAATTGGCACAGGCTGGGGGGCGTTTGCGATTTACGCGGCCACACATTACAACTGCCATGTGACCACAACAACGATTTCTGATGAGCAATATGCCTATGTTGAAAACAAGGTTAAACAGTTAGGACTTGAAAATAATATAACTTTGCTCAAGCTTGATTACCGTTTATTAGAAGGTCAATACGACAAGCTTGTATCAATAGAGATGATAGAAGCAGTAGGACATGAATACCTACCAAGCTTTTTTAAGCAATGTAATAGTTTGCTTAAAGAAGACGGTGCAATGCTTATCCAAGCGATCACTATTGGCGATCAACGTTATCAACATTATTTAAAAAACTCTGACTTTATTCAGCAGTATATTTTTCCCGGTGGTTGTTTGCCTTCAATTAATGAGATGAGCGAGCAAATTAAGAACAATTCCGATATGGTTATTCATACTGTAAGCGACATAGGCGCGCATTATGCTAGAACACTAGCCGATTGGCGCACACGCTTTATTGATAACTGGCACACCCTTGACAGTGACAAGTTTGATGAGCGTTTTTACAGATTATGGTTATTTTACTTTGCTTACTGCGAAGGCGCTTTTAGAACGCGAGCAACCAGCACCGTTCATTTAACGGCGCGTAAACCACGTTTTACTAGTCAAAATGACGAAATTGCCCTTAATTATTAATTTTGTGCTTTTTCAAACAGTGTGGTTTTTATCACTGTTTTTAGAAGCTCAATCTGTTTTATACACCTCTGGTATTGTTGTGCTTATGTTTGTTTTATCAAAGCAGCATAAGCTCGACGCGTTGCTTTTAGTAAAAGCTTTACCAATTGCGCTGTTATGTGAATACCTTGCTGTGCAGCTAAACCTTTTGGAATTTAAAGTATCCCCTTTTCCGCTTTGGTTAGCCTTGCTATGGGCAGCATTATTGCTTTGCTTAAACACATCAATGGCGTTTATTACTAATCTAAAACTTTGGCAAGCCTATTTAGTGTGCTTAGCCTTTGCGCCAATTAGTTATTATTCAGGTGCTCAATTTGGCGTGCTTAGTATTTATTCACCTGTGTGGATGTTTTGGCTTCTGTACGGCGCACTGTGGGCTGCTGCCTTTACATTAATTCTTATTATTAATCAAAAAATTAAAGTGATTATAAATTTTAGCAAGCAATAACAGGAGCTTGTATGAATATCACCGCAAAAATATTTGCAATAACGGCCACAATGATTATGGCTACTTTTTTTACCCCATTGAGCTTTAGCGAAGAGCAAACTGACTTTAAAAAAGTGGGCGAGGCGCGCATGGAATATTTATTTTGGGATGTTTACGATGCAACGTTATATACCCGCTCAGGGAGTTACAAACAGGGGGCGCACCCCGTTAAATTTACGCTCACCTATTTGCGAGACTTTGCAGCAAAAGACATTGTTAAAGCCACTAAAGAGCAATGGCAGCATTTAGGTAAAAGTGATTTATCAGCTAAGTATGCTGATAAATTACTCGCGCTTTGGCCAGACATTAATAAAGGCGAGTCGTTAAGCTTACAAACATCACCAAGCGGTCAGGCTACTTTTTATCATAATGATAAAAAGTTAGGTGAAATTAGTGACTCGCAATTTGCCAATCAGTTTTTAGCTATTTGGCTAAGCCCAAACACCTCAGAGCCAGCACTTAGAAAACAATTATTAGGGATTTAACATGCGCAATATAAATAAATTTAAACAGCTATGTATTTTAATGGCCGCATTATTTTTAGTGAGCTGCTCCGCGCCAAAAGTAGAGCACTACAATAGCAGCAACCCAGAATTTGATTTTAAAGCGTTTTTTAGTGGCGATTTGAAAGCATACGGTGTTGTGCAAGATTATAAAGGCGAACTCACACGTAAACTTGTTGTCTCTATGAATGCGCGCTGGGAAGGTAACAAGGGCGTTATAGAGGAAGACTTTGTGTATGACGATGGTGAAACACAAAAGCGTATTTGGTATGTCACCCTTAATGACGATAATAGCTTAGTGGGACGTGCTGATGATGTGCTTGGCATTGCAACCGGTAAAAGCGCAGGCAGTGTGTTTCATTGGAACTACAATGTGGCCTTACCCTATGACGGCAGTACGCTTGAGGTAAATTTTGATGATTGGATGTACCTGGTTACACAATCGCGCTTGATAAACCGAACGTCTATTGTTAAGTTTGGTGTCGAGGTTGGGGAAGTGACCTTAGTTATCGAAAAAATATAGAGCAGTGTGTTATTTAAAGTGTGCCTTTTGTGTACTTAAATTAAGTTTTAGTTAACCCAACACGCTGTATTTTACCGAGAATTATTAAAATTTTACGCATTTTCGAAGTATTTAAGCAAAAAATGCAATTTGCTGTTGCTAACTCCTTAAAAATGCATAAAGATAGGTTTTGCGAAGGCAAAATAATAACGAATAGGAATCTAACAATGAATAAAGCTCAATTAGTTGAAAAAATCGCTACTGATGCAGAAATCTCTAAAGCTGCTGCTACACGTGCACTTGACGCGTTTACTGGCGCTGTAACTTCTTCTTTAAAAGAAGGTAATTCAGTTGCATTAGTAGGTTTTGGTACTTTCTCAGTTAAAGAACGTGCAGCACGTACTGGCCGTAACCCACAAACGGGTGCTGAGATCCAAATCGCAGCGGCAACTATCCCAAGCTTTAAAGCAGGTAAAGGTCTTAAAGACCAAGTAAACCCTTAATTGGCGTTTTACAGAATTTTTTAAAAAAGAGCTATTTAGCTCTTTTTTTTTGCCTGTATTAAAGTAGCGAGCTTACCTAAGTTAAGCTTATTTCCGCATGCCTAATTAGGTATTAATGCAGAGCGTTGTAAGGCAAGGCTTAGCATAAAAAATCCCTGCTAATTGCTTAGCAGGGATTTAATAAAAACGCTTAAGCTTTAATTAATTACGCTTTTAGTGCTTTGTCACCACGGCCGATCCCTACAGCACCAGAGCGCACCACTTCAATAATGTCGGTTTCATGGCGTAGGGTGTCTAAAAACGATTCTATTTTGTCTGTGCTGCTTACCAGTTGTAAGCTGTAGCTTTGGCGTCCCATATCTAAAATAGCACCTTGGAACACGTCTACAACGCGTGTAACAGCTGCACGTGTGGTTTCGTCTTGGGCGAATACTTTAACAAGTAATAATTCACGTTCGATGTGACTCATTTCCGTTAAATCAATAATTTTAAGTACATCAACTAATTTATTAACTTGTTTAGTAATTTGCTCAACGATTCTATCATCACCCATAGTGGTAATGGTGATACGTGACAGTGACTCATCATCAGTAGTGCCCACTGTTAAGCTATCTATGTTGTAGGCGCGCTGTGAAAAAAGCCCAACAATGCGAGATAAGGCTCCCGGTTCGTTTTCTAATAAAATAGATAATATACGACGCATTATGCTTTTACTCCTTTACGTAACCACATCTCATCAATGCCACCTAGTTTAATTTGCATTGGATATACATGTTCTTTTTCATCAACGTTAATATCTAAAAATACTAAACGGTCGTTAATGCTCATGGCTTTATCTATAGCAGGTTGTAGCTCATCTAAAGTATCTACCTTTATGCCTACATGGCCATAGCTTTCAACAAGTTTTACAAAATCAGGTAATGAGTCCATATATGAAGATGAATGGCGACCGCCGTAAATCATATCTTGCCATTGGCGTACCATGCCTAATGAGCGGTTATTTAGCGAAACCACTTTTACAGCCAAGTTGTACTGTAAGCATGTTGATAGCTCTTGAATATTCATTTGGATTGAGCCATCGCCGGTTACACACACTGATTCTTTATCAGGAAAGGCAAGCTTAACACCCATAGCTGCTGGTAAGCCAAAGCCCATGGTGCCTAAGCCCCCTGAATTGATCCATTGGCGAGGGTTTTTAAATGGATAATATTGCGCTGCAAACATTTGGTGCTGACCTACATCAGAGCTTACATATGCGTCACCATTAGTGGCTTTATACACTGCTTCTATAACAGCTTGAGGTTTTATTTTGTCGCCATCGGTGTTGTAGCTTAGGCACTTTTGCTCGCGCCAGCTAATAATTTGTCGCCACCAATCCTCTTGGGCACTGCGATCAATTTGAATGCTACTTTTATCTATGCCGGCTTGCAATTGCTCCATCACAGTGGCTAAACAGCCCACAACCGGAATGTGTGCTTTAATCGTTTTAGAAATAGAGGTCGGGTCTACATCAACGTGAACGATGGTTGCATTAGGGCAAAACTTTTTAACATTATTGGTTACACGATCATCAAAACGCGCTCCCAGCGCTAAAATTACATCGGCATTTGCCATGGCTTTATTGGCTTCAAGCGTGCCGTGCATACCCAGCATACCCACGTAATTTGGGTGAATACCCGAAATACCGCCTAAGCCCATTAATGTATTAGTGATAGGTGCATTGAGCGATTCAACTAAGCGGGTTAATTGCTCAGAGGTGTTAGATAAAATAATACCGCCGCCTGAGTATATAACCAGTTTTTTTGCTTCTAAAATTGCGGTAACCGCTTTGCGAATTTGTTTAGAGTGGCCCTTTGTATTTGGGCTGTAGGTTCTAAGCTCTGTTGTTTTAGGGAAGTTGTACTCAAACTTAATAGCAGGGTTAAGCATATCTTTTGGTAGCTCAACAACAACGGGTCCTGGGCGGCCAGTGCTTGCAATGTAAAACGCTTTTGCCAAAATAGCCGGAATTTCTTCAGCGCTTCTGCAGTTAAAACTATGTTTTACAACCGGGCGAGAACAGCCAACAATGTCAGTTTCTTGGAATGCATCGTCACCAATTAAGCTAGTAGGTACTTGCCCCGATAATACAACCATCGGGATTGAGTCCATATAAGCGGTGGCAATACCTGTAATACAGTTAGTTGCGCCGGGGCCTGAGGTAGCAAGTACAACACCAACTTCGCCAGTAGCACGGGCATAACCGTCTGCCATATGCGTTGCGGCTTGTTCGTGACGCACTAAAATATGTTCAATGTCTTCTTGTTGAAAAAGTGCATCGTATAAATCTAAAACCGACCCACCTGGGTAGCCAAATATATACTTAACTTTCAACTCTTTTAATGCCTGAACAACTAGTTCAGAACCATTATATTCTTGTTTGCTCATCCTCATTCCTCTGTGCGCTGTTTATGCATAAAAAAACCCCCGCGTAGTGCGAGGGTTTTTAAAAAGCAATTTCACTTTTTAATACATCCCCGCTGGGCTTATCACTAAGACCACTACGAGTACGATTAAAAGGTGAAGTTGTTTTTTCATAATTGTCACTTTATAAAAAGCAAAATGCTGCTTTAGATTAAAAATTCTATATGGGGTTATTTTTAAGGGTTTTACGTGCTTATGTCAACCTTGAAAGGGCTGTTTTGGATTAAAATTTCAAATTAATTTGTTTTCATACTAAAAAGTTGCACGCTATTTGTAGTTATATAAAAAATATGAAGAAATTATGCTAATTTTACCGAGTATCCATAATGGGTAAATAGGTGATTTGAGCGCTGTGCTTAATGCATATATTAGGTATGATAGAGCAATAATTTATCTGGGGAAGATACAGTGAAAAAAATAATATGGCTTGGCTTATTTCTTTGCAGCCTAAACCTTAACGCAGCAAATACCAGTGCGCATGACCCAGGTATTATTAACAAACAAAGAATAGAGTATTGGTTAAATAAACGCGCTGATACCCAACAAACCACTAACAAGCCAACGGTTGAAAGCTACTTAGCGAATACTGAACGGCTTAACCCTTCGCAGTTAAAACCTGTTTCTACTATGAAAGCCCGCTTAACCGCGAAGCAAGCCAATAAGCAGCTGCAATATGCAAGTGCGGCTAGCCCTAGCAACGCGCTAAATGAGGTTAAAGTACTGGCTATTTTAATTGATTTTCCTGATTTAAAGCACGATGACAATCAGCTAGTTGATGGTGATACCGATATGTATTACGAAAATTATACAAAGGAGCATTACCAACAATTGCTTTTTAATGAGGGTGGGTTTGTTGGCCCTGATAATGAAACGCTTAGCAGCGTATACGATTATTATTACGACGCATCAGGCGCTAGCTTAACTTTTAGCGGGCAAGTATATGGGTGGGTTAGGGCAAATAGTAATGCTAAAACCTATGGTGAGCGCGTAGGTAACACACGCGATATAAATGCCCCCGCACTGATAAAAGAAGCAGTCGAAAAAGCCACTGCACAATTTGATATTGATTTAACGCAATATGATTTAACAGATTTAGATGATATTGACGGCGATGGCATTATCAACGAGCCAAACGGCATTATCGACCATGTTATGGTTTTTCATTCCAGTATTGGTGAAGAATCCGGTGGAGGCTATTTAGGCGTTGATGCAATTTGGTCTCACCGCTACTACGTATTTGATGAAAACAGTGAACCGGTTAGTATTGCGGGTAGTAGCGTTAAGTTATCGGGCTATACGGTAAACCCAATAGATGCCAGCATAGGTGTCGTTGCGCATGAATTTGGTCACGACTTAGGTTTAGCAGATGAGTACGATTTACAGTCAAATACCGTGGGTGAGCCTGTATCGTCTTGGTCAATAATGTCTACTGGTAGCTGGGCTGGTGGGCCTAGAGGTTCACAGCCCGTTATGTTTAGTGCACAGGCGCTTGAGTATTTACAAAACAGATACCAAGGCAATTGGGTGAACCAGCTTAATTTAACCATGGAGGAAGTGAGCAGTCAGCCTCAGCAGTCGCTAGTTTATACTAGCTCACTTTCTCAGCAGCAAAGCCAAATTAAAGTGACACTTGCGCAGCAGCTAGAAAAATTTAAAACCCCGGTTGAAGGTGATTTTCAATTTTACTCTGGTACAGGTAACAACCTAACACACACGCTCTCACAAACCGTGACCTTACCTGAGGCGGCTACACCACTGACTCTTAGCTTTTTAGCTTACTACAGTATTGAGCGCGATTATGACCTTGTACAAGTAAAGGTAAATCAAACTCCTTTAGCTGGTAATTATACAATCGAGACAAATCCTTATTATGGCGATATAGGCCCGTATATAACTGGTGATTCGTTTTTACATGCAGATGCGCAGCAACCTAATGGTTTTTTAATGCATGAGTTTGATTTAACACAATATGCAGGACAAACCATTACATTAAGTATTGAGTATATTACCGATACAAACACACAGTATTATGGTTTTGTAGCCGATGATTTAAAAATAACAAACAACAATACTGTGATTTGGCAAAATAACGCAGAGCAGCCAAGTATTAACTTAGCGTTAAATGGTTTTAGCCGCGTGAGTAGTTATATTTATGCTAAACCAGCCCACTACTATATACAGCTACGTGCGCACAGAGGTGTGGATGCCGGCTTACAAGCAGAGCAATATTCACCGGGAGTTTTATTATGGTATAGCAATAGTGCATTTGATAACAACAACACAACTGATCACCCAGGGGGTGGTTTAAATTTAGTGGTTGATGCGGATCAAAAGCCAATTTATCGCGGTACAAGTAGCACCACACTTGCAGATACACCTATACAAGTACGCGATGCTGCATTTAGTTTATATCAGCAAAGTGCAGGTTTAGGCGATCAAGACTTAGCTGCCATTAGTGAGTTCAATGATCATTTTGATTACAGCTTTACGCAGCAGGCTGAATCAGGTGTGGTGCTTACTCCCCAAGGGTTTAACTTTGAAATAGTCAGCCAACACCCTGAAAGTGAAGCAGCAGAGCTTTTGCTTAGCTATGATGCGCTACAACAAATAACCACAACAGTAAACGAGGCAACCGTTAGCTTTAATGTAGCCGGTTTAAAGTTAACCCCCACAGATACATTTTTATGGGACTTTGGTGATGGGCAATCGAGTACTGAGCTAAGTCCTACACATACCTATGCCGATTACGGCACATACAGCGTTACCTTTTCGGTAATGGGTGAGATGACTACGCAAACACAAACTAAACAAATTACCATCACAAAACCGCTAGAAATTGAAAATTTAACGTATCAGTTAAACGGTGCGACTTTATCTGCTCAAGCAATCGTAACTGGCGGTAAAGCACCTTACAACATGAGTTGGCTTATAGATGGTGAACCCGTATCGCAAACTGAAAACCTAGATTACCAATTTAGCTACTCTGGAGATTATACCCTCGCGTTAATAGTAACTGATACGCAAGGAATAAGTGTTAGCCAACAGCATGCTTTGAGTGTTAATGCACCGCTGCAATTAAGTACACGCCATACGGCAAATAACTTAGCGGTACAATTTAATAGCTCACCATTAGGTGGATCTGGTAATTATACATATAGCTGGGATTATGGCGATAGCAGCCCACTAGGTACAACGCAAAACCCAAGTCATAATTACCAAGGTGCAGGTAGTTATTCAGTAAAACTTGTGCTCACAGACAGTCAAACCAATGAAGTTATAAGTAGTGAGCTAACAGTCTCGGTACAAGAAGCGCAAAGTGAATCGTCATCAAGTGGTGGGGCAATAGGTTATTTAATTGTGCTATTAGTGATAAGTGGATTTTACCGGCGTACCAGCAATAAAGTTTAATGATTTTGTGAAGCAATACCAATCGACTTAAATGTCTAATAACTTAACACCAGTGGTATAAAAGGTGATGCTCGCTGCATTAAAAATTCTATTTAAAATAAATAGCGTAGTTATGCCAAGTGATGTAATTAGCAAAGGTTAAAATACAAAAAAGCCAGCAATATGCTGGCTTTTAGGCTTAAAACAAGATTAACCTTGTTAAATTATAAACGGTCGATTACTGATTGAGTGAAATCAGTTGTACCGTGGCTGCCGCCTAAGTCACGTGTTGTGCGATCGCCTGATTTAATTACATCAGCTACTGCGCTGCGAATACGCTCAGCCGTGTCGCCCATATCTAAGTGCTCAAGCATTTGGATAGACGCTAAAATTACTGAAGTAGGGTTTGCTAGGTTTTTGCCAGCAATATCTGGTGCACTACCGTGAACGGCTTCAAAAATAGCAGCATCTTCACCAATGTTTGCACCTGGTGCCATACCTAAACCGCCAACTAAACCAGCACAAAGATCAGATAAAATGTCGCCAAATAAGTTAGTTGTTACTACAACGTCAAACTCTTCTGGTGTCATAACTAGCTTCATACATGTTGCGTCAACAATCATTTCAGTTGATTCAATTTGCGGGTAACGCTCAGCAACTTCACGTGCAACTTTTAAAAATAAGCCAGAGGTAGATTTTAAGATATTTGCTTTGTGTACTGCGGTTACTTTTTTACGGCCTTCACGTACTGCTAACTCGTAGGCAAAAGTGATGATTTTCTCAGCGCCTTCGCGAGTAATTACAGATTTAGCTTCTGCTTCGTTACCGTCTTCGCTTACTACTTGGCCTAAACCTGAGTACATACCTTGGGTATTTTCACGAATAGTAATGATATCGATATCATCGTAACGTGCTTTAGTACCAACAAATGATTTAACAGGGCGTACGTTTGCGTATAAACCAAATTGCTTACGTAATGTTACGTTAATAGACGTAAAACCTTCACCTACCGGCGTCGTTAGTGGGCCTTTAAGAGTGATTTTGTTTTTAGCGATTGTATCAATTGTTTCTTGAGGAAGTAGCTCGCCAGTTTTTTCTAGTGCAGCAAGGCCTGCATCAACAAATTCATAATCAAAATCGCAACCTGCGGCTTTTAATATTTCAAGTGCTGAGTCGATAATGCTCGGACCGATGCCGTCGCCTTTGATCACTGTGATGGTTTGTTTGGCCATTGACTTTTCCTTTAAAAGAATAAAAAACGCACATAAATTATTACTAATAATAGTAACTGCTTGTTAGGTCATTTATGTGACGTATGTGGATATATTTTGAGGGCGCATTTATACCAACTTATCGCCCATTTTGCCAGTTTATACTATAAATACAGGGTATAACCTGTGCTTATAGTCAGCATAAGTGACTTAAATGCTGTTATATAGCGATAAGCCTTGCAGTTGCGCAAAAAAATCATCCTCAGATTTAAAGCCTTGTGCTTTTAGCTGCGCATTTAAAGTTTGTTTTTGCCAAGGCGTTAAAGGCAGAGCGGGTTTAAAAATAGTTTGCGCCACGACCTTTAAACTAATCCATAATTTGTGCTGCTCGTTTAGCTCTTTTTTAGGTTGTTGTTCAGCATCGAGTAGGGGCTTGGTCCATGGATTATCACTCAGTAGTTGTGTTAATTCTGTATTTAAATGTTCATTATTAATCGTTTCCACCCCAAAAAAGGCTGCTAATGGGGCACTATAAGTTTGGTTAGGCACACTACTTATGGTTACTTTTGCACAGAGCTGTGCACTGCAGTGGGTTAATAAATAATGCACGTAACCATAGATAGGCAAGGCTATATGTTCAAACTGCTGTTTTGGGTTATTGCTTACCATTAAAGCTAAAATACTAATAAAGCTATTAAGTTTATTCAGTACGATGTGTTTGTGCGGATGATGTGATGTATCCACTAATTGCTCAAATATAACCCGCTGAATAATCGCCGGTGCATTATCGTAGCCGACCATCGACAAGCTATGGCGTAAGTCTTTGGCGGCTTGGTGCTGATTGTTATAGGGCCTGACTGCTTGGCAGAGCTTCTGTGTTATTTCACTAAAAGGGGCCAGTAACTTATCTAAGCCTTTAAAGCTATATTCATGCGCTACTTTTATATGACTTACTAATGCTATTAATTCGGCCTTTGAACTTATCTGCGGCGAGGCTTTACGTACCAGGTGCTCATTGTTCCAGGCTAAAAATAATACCCGTTTATCAGTACATAGCCATTGCATTGGTTGATCTTTAAGTGAGGTTTTAACCTTGTACCACGCCAGTTTTTTCTCATTATTGGCATTAATAAGTATATGCTTATTAGCCTCATCACTTGCTAGATAAACCATTGCTTGGTCGCTGTAAACAATTTTACTGCCTGGCAGGTGTGGGCCTATATGCGCTATTAAATCCTTAATTAAGCTTTGCGCAAATGGGTTAGCTGTTTTGACATACAATTCACCCAAAGCTTTGTAAAAATTTAATGGGTTCTTTTTCGATGTATAGGTGATGTTCATCGCGATAATATTACTTAATGCACACAAGGTTATGGCATTGTCATATAGCATTATGTCGCTAGTACTTAGTAAAGCTTGCTTATACTTATTTAGTTTAGCCAACATACGCACGCTATTTTGGGTAGGGTGCTGTGCACTGACCAACACTTTTGCTGCTAGCTGATGGCGAAAACGCCATATTTTTTTATCGCTGAGTGTAAGCATTTGCTGCTGCGCAATTTTATTATGCTGCGCTACAACGCAGCAATGTTCTACCAATGCAACACCAATATAAAGCTCGGTTAGTTCGTCATCAAATTGCTGGCTAGCGCACAGTGCGGTGCTAATAACACATTGGTTAATAACGAGGTTTGTAGCAAAGTCGTAGTGGCTGGTGTACAAGCTTAAACGCGCTTGTAAAGCGTGCGGGTGTTGCTGATACAAAACGCGATAGTGCTGGGCTGTTTGTACAACAAGCGGATAAAGATGTTGCCACTGCGTTTTGTCACTATAAATTGTTAGTATTTGATGTGTGTTATGCAGTAACCGCACTAACTGTTTTGAAATGGGCTCATCCATTGGCCATCACCTGATCTTTTCCTGATAAGTTGTATAGGCGCTGGGGCCCCATAAAAATAACTCACCATTTTTAAATAATAAGCCGGTGCATTCATCCATCGTGGTTATGCCATCTGAAGTTTGGTGCTGAGTACGGTAAAAAACAATCTGCCATACTTGGTCTTTGTTACGTTTGGCATAGGTTAAATCGGGGCTTCCTAAATAATCGAGTACACTGTTTAAAGTAACCGCCTCATCAATTGACAGCTTTCTTATGTATCGCTCGTTAAAAGCCTCACGGTCTTGCCAAATCATTGCTTGCGGGTCATCTTTATAAAAGGTGATCACTAAAGTCGCAATGAGTGCATACAAGCCTAACCCTAATATTAAGTATCTTATAAACTTTTTAATCATTTTTAACTCACACTCGCAACAATAAAGTGAGTATATGTTGTGCGCTTAAACAGTGCTATCAACATGCGACTAATGCAACCTTAACTGCTTTAAACTAAAACCTAGCTGTATATCTGTTCGCAAAGTTACTAATTGTTTAGAAATAACATACATGTCTTTTTGCTCAACTAGCTTTCTTTGAATACTGCTTGATAGGGCATCATCTTCTATGGCGCTATCTATGCTTTCGTAGGTATTTACAATAAGCTGAGCCGATTTAGTCCCTATGCCTTTAACGCCGGGTACATCGTTAGTTTTATCACCCGCTAAGGCCCAAAAATCAATAAGTTTACTTTGCTCAATACCAAAGCGCTGCTCAATGCTGACGCAATCTAGGTAGCTCTTTTTAAAATAATCGTACACACAAATATAGTCGTTCAAAAAAGGTAAAAAACCCTTATCTGTAGAAACAATGGTACTGTTTATCTTATTTTTTGCAGCTTTGTCGGCTAAGGTGGCTATGATATCGTCGGCTTCATCGTTAAGCGGTTCAAATACAACGATACCCGTTTGCTCTATAGCTTCTTTAAAGTTGTGCAGCGCATTTTTAAGCGTGTCGGGCATGGGGGCCCTAGAGTGTTTATATTGCTTATAAAAGTGGTAGCGCCAGCTTTTGTCGCCATCAAAGACAGCTATAGCGTGAGTGGCATTTGTTGACTGTAAAAGCTTTTTGCAAGCATGTGCTACGCGCGCGCAACTGGCCTTTAGCATCTGTTCTTCACTATGGTGTGTTTGGTTAGCGTCAACTGCGTAAATGCGCCTAATTAAATTAAGCGCATCAATTAAAAGTAAATGGGGTTTCAAATAGTCAAACTCATGCTTTTATTTCATAACAAGGGATATACTTACTACCGGGTAACTTCATACGACCTTGGTCTACAAATGCTTGTAATAGTTTATCCATATCTTTCATTAAATCAGGCTCACCACTTAACACATAAGGTCCATGTGCTTTTATAGCGCGTAGGCCTTCATCTTTAACATTGCCAGCAACAATCCCCGAAAACGCTCTACGTAGGTTAGCCGCTAATTGCTGCTTGGGCTGTTCTAGGTGCAAATCTAAACTTGCCATGTTTTCGTGCGTAGGTGCAAAAGGTTGCTGAAAATCGTTATCGATTTTAAGTGTCCAGTTAAAGTAGTAGGCATCGCCTTGGCTTTTACGATAATTACGTACATTTGCCATAGCTGATTTTAATTTTTGCCCTACTAGCGCTGGATCATCAATGATTACTTCAAACTTATCAAGGGCTTCTTTGCCTAATGTCAGCTCTACAAACTTACATAACTCGCTAAAGTACGCTTCGCTTTCCTTAGGGCCGGTTAAAATAACAGGCAAACACTGTTTTTCGTTATCTGGGTGCAGCAAAATACCTAATAAATAAAGTAATTCTTCTGCAGTACCTGCACCACCTGGAAATATAATAATTGCATGCGCCGTTCTAATAAATGCTTCAAGGCGCTTTTCAATGTCGGGTAAAATTACCAGCTCATTTACAATAGGGTTTGGTGGCTCTGCGGCAATTATACTAGGCTCGGTTAAACCAAGATAACGGTTTTCACTAATACGTTGTTTAGCATGGCCAATAGTGGCACCTTTCATCGGGCCTTTCATTGCCCCCGGGCCGCAGCCAGTGCATATATTTAAACCACGTAAGCCAAGCTCGTAACCGACTTGTTTTGTATATTTATATTCTATTTCGTTAATTGAATGCCCACCCCAACACACAATCATATTTGGTTCGCTGTTAACGCGCAGCGCCCCGGCGTTTCTAAGCATATCAAATACCATGTGGGTAATGGCTTTTTGTTCTTTAAGATCTTTTTCGTATTTTTGGCAAATAAATAAAATATCGCGGATCACCGAAAAAATATGCTCGTGAATACCGGTAATTATTTCGCCATCAACAAAGGCGGTTTCGGGAGGGTTTTCTAACTCAATTTTAATGCCGCGCTCGCGACTGACTAAACGAATATCAAAGTCTTGGTATTTGTCGTAAATTTCATTACTTGCATCTGTGTGGCTGCCTACGTTAAGGACGGCTAAGGCACAGTTTCTAAAAAGTCGATAACGTTCACTGGCTGAAGATTGCTCTAATAAATCAACTTCCAATTGTGACAGTAAATCTAAAACCCCAGTCGGGTTTAACTGTATTAACATCGGCATTCTCCTTGCTGCTTAAAATGTAAAAACTGCATGTCATCTACTTTAGCACTCAAACTAATTGAGAATTATGACATTATTTACTCATACAAAGGCGATCCCGACCCGTTTTCTTTGCTTCATAAAGGGCGTCATCTGCTCTGTCGAATGCTTTGAGCGGTGTATCGCCTTTTTTAAATTGTGTAGCGCCTAACGAAATAGTGATTTCTATTTCTTTTTCTCTAAATTTAAAAGGAATATTTTTAATCACTTTTCTCAGTTTTTCAAGCGGCTGCGCTGCGTTTAACAACGAAAGCCCAGGCATAAGTAGTACAAATTCCTCTCCGCCGTAGCGGGCTATAAAATCAGACTGCCTCACTGATTTTTGCAGCGCCTTTGCAATAACTTGTAAGGTTATATCGCCTGCAGTATGACCAAATCTATCATTAATTGACTTAAAGTGATCCACATCAATAACCACTAGGGTAACATCCGAGGCTTGGACATTAAATAAGTGAAGCTCGTGATTGTAACGTTCATCAAAAGCCGCTCTATTAGGAAGTTTTGTAAGGCTGTCGAGTAAGCTTTTAAAGCGTTGCTCGTTTAGGCGTTTTTTATATTTGGTTAGTTTGCCTTCTAAGCTGCCGATTCGCTCGTTAATTTCATCAAAGCTGGCAATCAGCGTTTCGCGGTCTTTTCTTTCTAGCTGCTCTTTAGCAATAAAGTCTTGGCTGAGTGATTTTAGCTCGTTATCAACTAATTCTTTTAAAGAGGAAATAGACGTAGCAGATTGGGTTTGCTCGTTTAAATGCTTTATTTTTCCTTCAATACGTTTATTTAGTGTATCGAACTCTTCCCCCATTGATTTAGAGTGCTGGCTGGTAGATACGATTGATGAGTGCAACTCTTCTAATGTTTGGTTAAGCGAGACTAAAAAGCTTTGTGCCGATTGGCGCTCTTTACTGATATTTTTGACCACGACGCTTATTATATTTAAAGCGGCTTGCAGCAGGGTTTCTAAATTATCGTTTTCGGTAATTGCATTTTTTATTTGTTTAATTTGTTCTGTCGATTCATCCTCTAATACCAGCTCATTTGCAAGCTCTAACAGCTTTTTAGCCATACGAGGAGAAGCATTGGTACTTGTTTCATCCGTGGTTGAAAGCTTGCTATGCAAAGCATGGTGATAAAAGTTAATAAGCTGATTTAATATCGGAATGTAGTCGTGCGTAGACTGTACATTATTAATTTCGTGGTCGAGTAAATGTCTTAAAGTGCGGCGGGTATCATCTGGTAAGCCTTTGGTTTTTTGTAAAAGCTTACCGGCTGTTTGTACGCTCGAAAACAGCTCTCGCTGATGGGCTGTTTGTAACGCCTCTTGGTTTTGCAGTAACAATAAAATGTCATCTATTAAAGGGGATAATATTTCAAACCCGACACCTTTATTTAGCGAACTTCTAAATTTGGCGAGTTTATTATCAAGCTCAATATCAAGCCCTTTACAGCTTAAAGACAATTTTGCAGTTAGATTTGATAAAGTATCAACTTGGAGCTTACGCGCATTTTCAATGGCTATCCTTGCTTCAATTGCTTGCTTTAACTTTTTATCTACAGCGTTAGAGTTTTCAGACACCTAAGCATACCGCCATCGTATTAATTACATTACCTTCAGTTTACAACAAAATCATATTAAGTGTAGTTATCTAATTAAAAACTTAGCATTTTTACTTAGACCCTGCATGTAAACTGAGCTATTAGGTTGTTTGTCGTTTTTAATTCACTTTTAATTTATGCCTTGTTAGGCTTATTTCAAATAATAAGTAACCTTGAGTCATTATGAAAAAGCGTTTAGTCCTGTCAATGTTAGCGGCCTGTTGTGCAGCCCCTGCGTTAGCCGATGTAAATTATTCTTTAAGTATTACACAGCCACAACATCATTTAGGTAATGTAAGTGTAGAGTTTCCAAAGTCGGCGCAATCGCATATCGATGTTAAATTGCCTGCATGGCGTACTGGTCGCTACGAAATATTAAATTTAGCCAATGGGGTACGTTACTTTGCGGCCACAGACGACAATGGCAATGCATTAAAATGGGAAAAAATTAATCACAGCACATGGCGAGTGCATTTAGCTGAGCCAACACACGTGAATATTGATTACCAAGTATATGCAAACGAGTTAGGTAAACGTGCACGCCACATAGACGATAGCCATGCGTTTATTGATGCATCTGGCTTTTTTATGTTTAGTGAATCGTTTCGCCAAGAACCAGTTACCGTAGATTTAAAGGTGCCTAAAGCGTGGCGCTCTGTATCAGGTATGGAAAATGCGAGTAATAAACACAGTTTTAAAGCCGCAGACTACGATGTACTGGTAGACTCACCAATAGAAACAGGAATTAACAAACTTCATAAATTTGAAGTAGATGGCCGCCAGTACGAGTTAGTTATATGGGGCGAAGGCAACTACGATGAGCAACTAATGCTTACTGATTTAAAAAAATTAGTGACCACAGGTAATGTTATTTGGAATAGCTACCCGTATGAGCGTTATGTATTTATGGTGCATGCTACATCGGGTGCTGGCGGGGCAACTGAGCATTTAAACTCAACCATTATACAGCGCCCACGGAATCGTTTTGGTAGCCGCGAAGACTACTTAGGCTTTATAAGTACCGCCGCGCATGAATTTATTCATACCTGGAATGTAAAAGCTTACCGCCCTAAAGGGCTGGCGCCTTATGATTACACCAACATGAACTACTCAAATTTATTATGGATTTCGGAAGGTTCTACTAGCTACTTTGAAGATCATCTATTAGTGCGCTCAGGCATAGAAACCACCGATGAGTTTTTTAAAGTGATGAGTAAAACGATTAATCGCCACTTACAAACACCAGGTCGAGAAGTACAAAGTGCCAGTGAAACAAGCTTTGATAAATGGATAAACCAAGGCGGCGACCACGCGCGTAATTACAGCACCAATATATATTTAGAAGGCTCATTGCTTTCTATGTTGTTAGATATACATTTATTAGAAACAACCCAGGCAAAAGTTAACTACCGCCAAGTACACAACGCTTTATACAACAAGCACACGTTACCACAAGGGTTTACTGAGCAAGATGTACTGGCAATATTGAAAGAGCTAACAGGTGAAGACTACACAACGTGGTGGCACGATAACGTGAGCACCCCAGCTAATATAGATTTTGATGCTTTATTAGGTAAAGTTGGCTTAAAGCTTACTCGCCCTGAGAGCGCTAAGCCACTAGCAAGTATTGATGCCACTGCAAAAAATAGCGGTGAGTTATTAACGCTTACCCATGTTCGCAGAGGTGGAGCAGCATGGCAGGCGGGCCTCACAACAGACGATAAAATTGTGGCGGTTAACAAGCAGCATGTTGGAAAAGATTTAAAATCGAGCTTAGAAGTATTTAAAGCGGGTGAAAAAGTCACTATCGATTTTATTCGTCGCGATGCACTTCAATCAACAACCCTCGTTTTATCGCAAGATTATGATAAACCTAAAAAGGTGGTTGCTGATAAAAATGCTACTTTATCTCAACGCGCTTTATTTAAAGCATGGATGGGGGTAGAGCACCCAATTAATGTGCAAGCTGATTAACATAATAGCGTTTAATAAAAGGAGCTTTGGCTCCTTTTTTTATATCTTATGCAAAGGTATATCACCTAGAAACCAACCTAAAAGTGCTAATTTTAAAAGTACGTCCTATTATTGTGTTAATAACAACTCTAGGTTGCGTATAAATGAAGTCATTAAAAACCACTCAAATCCTCTCACATCAATTTGTGCTTAACGATCCGCTGCATCAGTTATTTGATGCGATACACAGTATTTCTGTGCAAGGATACGATGAGCAGCGCCGCGTTATTTATTGGAATAAAGGCAGTGAGCTGCTTTATGGCTATACAAAAGAGTACGCAACCGGAAAAAAACTAGAAGATTTAATTATTCCGCCCCCAATGCAAGATGCGGTTATAGATGCTCATCGTGAGTGGCTCATAAACGATATCGAAATACCCGCGGCTGAGCTTACATTACAGCATCAAAATGGCAGCAATGTCACTGTGTTTTCAAGCCATGTTATGTTTACAAATCAGCATGGGGTAAAACAGATGTACTGCATCGACATAGATTTGAGCGATGTAAAACAAGCACAAGCGCAAGCTATGGATAAACAGCAGATGCTCGAAAAAGTATTTGAAGCCATTCCTGATTTGTACTTTTTACTCAAACCGGATGGCACCATAGTTGATTACCACGCAAATGATTTGAGCAACTTACATTTACAACCTGAGCAATTTTTAAATAAATCGATGTTTAGCGTATTGCCCTATACTGTAGCCAAAATGTTTAAAGACAATATTCAAGAGCTGTTAATTCACAAAGGTAATGTATGCTTTGAATACGAACTTTTAGTACCCAAAGGCGTGTTGTATTTCGAAGCGCGAGTGAGTTATTTACATCATTCAGACCAAGTCATGGTGATAATTCGCGACATAACAGAGCAGCATGAGTCAGACAAACTTATACGTAAACAAGCCTATTACGATAGCTTAACGCTACTTCCTAATCGTTTTTATTCTTTAAAACGACTTACTCAGCTGATTAGCACTGCGAGCGAAAAAAATACTTTAGCCGCTGTTATTTTTATCGACTTAGATGACTTTAAAAAAGTAAACGACACACTCGGGCATGAAATTGGCGATTCATTACTTATCAGCGCCGCAAATAAACTGAGCCAAATAGTTAATGAAAACGCGACCGTAGGCAGGTTAGGGGGAGATGAATTTATTATTCTACAATCAGAGCTTCGCAGTAAAAAACAGCTAGATGCGATTGTTACACGCTTACTTAAAAGCTTTAGAACTCCTTTTGAAATAGATGGTCGCGAATTGTTATTAACGTTAAGTATTGGCGTGGCTTTGTACCCTGATAATGGGGTAACAGCCTCTGATTTATTACGCCATGCAGACACAGCAATGTACCAAGCAAAAGCGCTTGGCAGAAACACCTACGCCTGCTTTACCAGCGAAATGAATACCGCCATAAAAAGGCGGTTAGCAATAGAAGCGCAGATGCATGTTGCTCTTGAAAAAAACGAATTTGAATTGTATTTCCAACCTAAATGCGATGCTAAAACACTTAAAATAATTGGGGCTGAGGCGCTATTACGCTGGAACAATAGTGTGCTTGGTAAGGTTATGCCAGATGAGTTTATTCCGTTAGCAGAGCAAACAGGTTTAATTATTCCTATTGGAAAGTTTGTTATTGAGCAGGCATTAGCATTTTTAACGCAGTGGCAGGCAAGCTCTCAACAAAACTACAGCATGGCAATTAATTTATCACCAAGCCAATTTAGAGATTCAGAGCTGCTAAGTTTTATAGCAAGCACGTTAGAAAAAACCGGAGTAAGTGCTAAAAATGTCGAGCTTGAAATAACCGAAGGCGTGTTAATGAGCGTACAAACCAATATAACAGAGTCGTTGCATGCACTTAATAAGCTCGGTATTAAACTATCTATGGATGACTTTGGCACAGGCTACTCATCGCTTAGCTATTTAAGGCAATATCCGTTTAAGGTATTAAAAATAGATCGCAGCTTTATTTGTGGTATTACCGAAAACCAAGAAGACTACAGCTTAGTTAAAGCCACAATTGCAATGTCGCATAGCTTAGGATTAAGTGTGGTAGCTGAGGGCGTAGAAACATCAGCACAACAAAAATTACTAGCCGAGCTAAATTGCGATTTGATTCAAGGTTACTACTTTAGTAAACCGCTGCCTGCGCTACAGTTACTTGATTTTAAAGCGTTATAAGTACATTTATTATAAGTGTTAACCTAAAACTCATTGAGCTTTAAATAGCGTAAATTGAGCCGCCCACCGCATTTAGTATTTAAACCCTTTAGCCAAATAACGCTACGCATTAATATGATAGGCTTTACTGCTACTGCTTTGGTATTTTGATAAAACAAAACCTACGTAGTTAAATAAAACACCCACTAGATTGAGTAAAACTCATCCCGCAAACTTTAATTCCGCTGACACTCATAATTCATTAATTTAATTCATGTGCATTTTATAAGCTAATGATGCTAGGTTTAATCATCACAATATTGAAGGAAATAATTATGAAATTAGAGTCATTAGCACTGCACCATGGTTACGAGTCTGAAGAAACCACTAAATCAGCAGCAGTGTCTATTTATAATACCTCATCTTACACGTTTGATAACACGCAACACGGCGCTGATTTATTCGACTTAAAAGTACCAGGCAATATTTATACCCGCATAATGAACCCAACCAATGCCGTGCTTGAACAGCGTATTGCTGCAATGGAAGGGGGCATTGGCGCGCTAGCGGTAGCCTCGGGCATGGCAGCTATTACCTATGCTATTCAATGCTTGTGTGAAGTAGGCACTAATATTGTGAGCACCAGCCAAGTATATGGCGGTACATATAACTTATTTGCTCATACGTTACCGCGCCAAGGTATTGAAGCACGCATGATTAAGGCTGATGATTTTAGCGCCTTTGAAGACGCGATTGATGATAATACCCGCGCAGTATTTTGTGAGTCCATTGGTAACCCGGCAGGTAATATTGTCGATATTGAGCGTTTAGCTAATATTGCTCATAGTAAAGGGGTGCCACTAATTGTTGATAATACTGTGGCTACCCCGTATTTATGCCGCCCATTTGAGCTAGGTGCCGATATAGTGGTTCATTCACTGACAAAGTATATAAACGGACACGGTACAGCTATTGGCGGTATGATTGTTGATTCAGGTAAATTTGATTGGAAAGCCAATGCCACATGCTTTGCAATGATGAATGAGCCCGATCCGTCTTATCACAATGTGGTCTATACCGATGCCTTTGCAGAAGCAGCCTTTATTGGTCGTTGTAGAGTAGTGCCACTTAGAAATACCGGTGCAGCACTTGCGCCCAAAAACGCATCTGACATTTTAATTGGCCTAGAAACCCTAGGCTTGCGAATGGATCGCCACTGCGAAAACGCGCAGCAACTAGCTGAATACTTAGAAAATCACCCTAAAGTTCTTTGGGTTAACTACGCTGGTTTAACATCAAGCCCATATAATGCAATGAGCCAAAAAATCACCAGTGGTAAAGCCTCAGGCATTTTAAGCTTTGGTATCGCGGGCGGCCTTGAAGCAGGCACGCGCTTTATTGATGCGCTTAATATGATCTTGCGTTTAGTTAATATTGGCGATGCTAAATCGCTGGCTTGTCACCCAGCGTCAACCACGCACCGCCAATTAAATGATGAAGAGCTTGCAAACGCAGGTGTGAGCCGTGATTTAATTCGCCTATCGGTCGGCATTGAAAACATTGCCGATATTATTGCCGATGTAAGCCAAGCGCTCGATAAAGCATAGTTATAAAATTAAGAACCTTGCGTGAGTAAAGAAGGTGCTTTTGTAGCGCCTTTTTTATAAGGTTTAATTTGCTTGGTTTGTTTTATAAATGCATTTGTATAAAGTTTATTTAAAACGCCGCTGTGTAATTGTTGAAACTTACGTTTAAAAAAAGCTTTTTTAACCTTGGTTTTACTAGCGCAGCTTGCAATATCGCTCTGTATGTCTGTATTTTGCGAAACAGGGTATGGCATAAGCGAAAAACCATTTACGTGGGTTTCCCAAATATGCTGTAAGTCGCAATCTACAGGGCGGCCAAATTGAGCTGTGGCTTTAAGTAATTGCTTAGCCCCTTCATAGCTTATTGCCGTAGCACAACAGCCAGTCATTAGCTTTTTATGTATGACTAATTGCTGGTGGTTATTTAGGTTTTGCTGATAGGCAATAGGGCGAGTGCGGTTTTCATAAGCGGCGAGTTTAATAAGCTGCCAGGGCTGCTGTAGCTGCTCAATATTTTTTATCGCGTCATGAATGCTGTCATCAATATAAAAGTCATCCTCGAGCACAATCGCGTAATCTAGTTTTTCATCAACTATTTTTTGCCATGCTTTACGGTGGCTTAAATAGCAGCCGATTTGACCATTGCTAAGCGGATAGTGATACTGCTGTTTATTCAATTGCGGGCTGTAATGTAGGAACTTTTGTTGTGTACTTAATTGTGCGCCATCTACGGCATCAATCCGTTCAAATGGCAAGTTAACACGTGCCAGTTGCGCTTGAGTATTTGCGAGTCGCTGCGCGGAGCGCGCTAAGTTTATTACAAATAATGCTGCCATGATGTTCACCCCCTACCGTTTTTAGTAATACTAAAGGGGGGCTGTTACACGCAAGTGGCAAATTTATGGCTTTTTTAAGTCAGCTCGCGGCTGCGCTAATATGGCGTTTTTTTCTTCTTGGCTGAGGATGATCCAATCAAATATTTCTTCGTTAGTTCGCCCGCAGCCAGTGCAATAACCGCTGCGGCGCTCACATATGCCTAAACAGTCTGTTTTTAACTTAGTGTTTGAGTGTGTGGGTTTTTGCATTTAATTTCCTAGCGGTGGAGCAATTTCAAAACGGGTAATATAGCGCGTTCTGCTTTGAGAGGTAAATAAGGTGATAACTGGGTGAGCTTCATCCAAAACAAAGTTACTACTCATTGAGGTTGCTGACTCTTTCGTATTTTCGTACCAGCCTTGTGACGCTACACATTGACGTATTTTATCCACTGTTTGTATATGTAGATTTGTGGCATGGGCTTGTTTGTTTTCACTCGTGCATTGATAACTAAACTGCTTATTATGTTGAGTAATGGTGCAGGTATTGCCTATAAAATGGGTATTAGCATGCCACTGGTTTATAAAATCATTCCCCACTTTATTTGCTTTTACTGCATTAAAGCCATTAGCGTGCGCCTTAAGTAATGTGTTTAGTGGGCTACACGTGTTTTGCGTTTTTACTATTTTGGGCGCAGGGGCTTTTTGGCTTACACAACCTGTTAATACCAATAAGGATAAGGCTGTGATAATTGATTTATTCATAAGCAACGCTAAAAGAATTAGATAAGCTGCACCATACGCAACCTATGTAAAAAAATAAATACCATAACGTAAAAAGGCCCATAAAATATGGGCCTGTAAATGCGCTAAAACAAAGCAGCTGTATTATTTATGGCGACCTTGTAGGCATTTTACAACGTCTTCAAGGGCTAAGCCTTGGCGTTGTAGCAATACAGTAAGGTGATAAATTAAATCAGCCGATTCGTTAGTAAGTTCATCGTTATCGTGTTTCATTGCAGCAAGCGCTACTTCTACGCCTTCTTCACCTACTTTTTGACAGCTACGGCTTAAGTCGTTAGCAAACAATGAAGCTGTGTAGCTTTTTGATGGGTCGTCGTTTTTACGCTCAACAATCACATCTTCTAATTGCGCTAAAAAGCTTAGGCTAGGTTTTGCGTCATCACCAAAGCAGCTTTGTGTGCCTAAGTGGCATGTTGGGCCTTCTGGATTAGCCAGTACTAAAATTGAGTCGAAGTCACAATCGGTATGCACCGATACTACGTTTAAGTAGTTTTCTGATGACTCACCTTTGGTCCATAAACGTGACTTTGAACGCGAGTAAAAGGTTACTTTGTTACTTTCAAGCGTTACCTTTAGTGCTTCGCTGTTCATGAAGCCTTGCATTAAAATAACACCAGAGCGAGCATCTTGAACAATCGCAGGGATCATTTCGCTTTTAGCAAAATCTACTTGAGTTTGGTTTTGTTGTGTTATTTGCATAGTCTTGCTGCCACTTGGTTATCAGTTAAAAATTGTTTTAATTCGCCAATGTTAATCACATTTTTGTGAAAAACGCTTGCTGCTAATGCGCCATCGACTTCGCTTTGTTTAAATACATCAACAAAGTCTTGCATACTGCCTGCACCGCCTGATGCGATTAAAGGAATATTACATAATGCGCGCATTTTACTTAGCTGCTCATTGTCGTAACCGTTTCGTACGCCATCTTGGTTCATACAGTTTAAAACAATTTCGCCTGCGCCTAAGTCTTGTACTCGTTTAACCCATTCCTCGGTTTTGTAACGTGTACGGCTTGATGCATTAGGATCGCCGGTTAATTGATACACTAAATACTCGCCGGTCACTTCATCGTAAAAGCTATCAATACCTACAACAACACATTGCTTACCAAATTCATCGTGTAGCTCTTTTATAAGCTCAGGGCGGGCAATAGCAGGGCTGTTAATACTTATTTTGTCAGCGCCACGCTCTAGTACACGTGCTGCATCGGCTACCGATTTAATACCGCCAGCCACACAAAATGGAATATCGATGTGGCGGGCAATGCTCTCTACCCAATTTACATCAAGTAGGCGTTTTTCAACACTTGCGCTGATTTCATAAAAAACCAGTTCATCGGCGCCGGCATCGCTGTATGCTTTTGCCATTGTTAAAATATCGCCCACTATTTCGTGGCCTTTAAATTTAACGCCTTTTACTACTTGGCCGTCTTTTACATCTAAACACGGGATTATGCGTTTTGATAACATGCCAACGCCTCCTCAACACTAAATGCGCCATCAAGTAGTGACTTACCTAAAATAACGCCACCTACACCAAGCTCTTTAAGCTTTTTAATGTCATCAAGTGAACTTACGCCACCCGAAGCTTGCACTTTAATGCTGCTGTTATGGCGAGTTAAATCTTCGTAAAGCTCAAACGATGGGCCAGTCATGGTGCCATCTTTACTGATGTCCGTACATAAAAAGTCAATAACGCCCAAGCTTACATAAAAATCAACAAGCTCAAGTAAACCAAACTCAGATTCGCTCAACCAACCGTGCGTAGCAGGTGCCCAGCCAGTGGCTGTTTTATTTACATCAAGAGCAATAACAAAGTGCTCGGCGCCAAATTGTTGAATCCAGGCTTTTACTTGCTCGCGTTTTTCTACCGCCATAGAACCAATAACAACTTGGTTAGCACCGGCTTTTAGCCAATCGCTTACATCTTGCTCTGAGCGAATACCGCCGCCCACTTGATACGGTACGTTAAGCGCTTTAGTTGCAGCTTGAATATGTTGCCACTGTTTTTTACTTGGATCGCGTGCGCCTTCTAAATCTACAAGGTGCAATTTACCTGCGCCGCTGTCGGCGTATTCTTTTAAACGTGCGCCAAGCTCAAAAGGGTAAAACTGAGCGGTGTCGTACTTACCTTGGTATAAACGAACAATTTGATTTTGTAATACGTCTAATGCTGGAATAATCACAAATAATCTCTTTATTGTTGGTTAATGGGCCGTTTATAACTGCCAATCAACAAAATTTTGTAATAAACGTGTGCCTACTTTTGCACTGCGCTCTGGGTGAAATTGCATGCCAGCGTAGTTGTCTTTTGCAACAATGGCTGAAAAGGTTTGGCCGTATTCGCCGCTTACAAGTGTTGCATCGTTTACGGTGTGCGCAAAGCTATGTACAAAGTACACTTGCTCGTCTTGTGTTAAGCCTTTGGTAAGTGCATGCTCTTTATTAATGCTTAAGTTATTCCAACCCATATGCGGCGATGTTAAATTGCCAACATCAAGGGCTTTTACTTGGCCTGGTATTTTACCTAAGCATTGTACGTTACCTTCTTCGGTGCTTTCGCACAGTAACTGCATACCTAAGCAAATTCCCATAAGTGGGCGCTGGTATTCGTTTATAGCTTGTTGCCAGCCGTTATCTACTAGACGCTTCATGGCAACAGATGCATGGCCAACGCCTGGTAATATAGCACGCTCAAAGCCGGCTAATTGCTCTGGCGAGGTAATGACTGTTGGCGTTTGACCTAAACGTTCAAAGGCAAAACGAACTGAATTTATATTGGCACACCCGGTATTAATTATGGCAATCATAAACATCCCTTAGAGCTGGCTGTTTGTTGGGTCGTGTCTTGTGCTACTGCCATACGAAGGGCACGTGAAAACGCTTTAAATAAGCCTTCTACTTGGTGATGACAGTTACCGTCGCTCACCGATAAAATAAGGCTAATAGCGGCATTATCGCTTAAGCTTTTGAAAAAGTGCTCAACCATTTGTACGTCTAAATCGCCGGCTTTTTCACGGCTAAAGTTAGCGTTTAATACAAATGAAGCGCGGCCCGATAAATCGATTTGTGCTTCAGCTTTACACTCATCCATTGGCAGTGCAAAACCATAGCGCGCTATTTGCGATTTAGTACCCAGCGCTTGTTTAAGCGCAATACCTAGGGCAATACCAATGTCTTCAACAAGGTGGTGCTCGTCTATGTGTAAATCGCCTTTCGCTTTAATATTTAAACCAATGTTGGCGTGGGTGCGAATTTGATCAAGCATATGATCAAAAAAGCCAAGGCCGGTTTCAATGCTACCGTTTTTAGTTTGATCTAGGTTTATGGCTACATCAATTTGGGTTTCTTTGGTGTTACGCGTAACACGGCCTTCGCGATTGGCAGTTGTAAGCTTTGTAACAATGGCAGGCCAGCTGCCATCATACAAAATGCCTTCACAACATAAGTTTTGAGCAAGGCCAATATCTGTTTGGCGATCGCCAATCACGTATGAGCGAGCTAAATCAACCTTGCCTGAGCGCATAAGCTCAGTTAATAAGCCTGTTTTAGGTTTACGGCAATCACAGTTTTGCTCGTCAAAGTGTGGACAAATTAATACCTCGTCAAAGCTAATGCCTTGGCTTTGCAGTATGTCCATCATTTTATCTTGTGCTATATCAAAGTCAGCAGTCGGGAAGCTGTCTGTGCCTAAGCCATCTTGGTTAGATACCATTACTAAGCGGTACCCTGCGGCTTGTAATTGTAATAAAGCCGGGATAACACCAGGTAAAAACGCTAATTTTTCTAGGCTGTCTACCTGTTTGTCGGTGATAGGCTCTTCAATTATGGTGCCGTCCCGGTCAATAAATAAATAGGGGTTACTCATGATACTTCTTGTCCTGATAAAAGAGGTGAGGTTGCTGGCTTATCAAGGCCATCTAACCAAATTTTTACTTGCTCAAGTTCTTGCTCATTACCAATGGAGATACGTAGCCAATCGTCTTCACCGTATAGGGTAAACGCGCGCATCACTAAACCTTGTTCAAGTGCTACTTTAAAGTAGTTTTTGTCGGCTAATTTTAAGGTAACAAAGTTACCTTCACCAGTGAGAATTTTTAATGCAGCTGGGGATGCGTTTAACCACTGTACAAGTTTAGCTTTTAAACTATTTAAAATAGTCACTTGTCGGCGCATTGATGTAATTGCATCAGGCGCTATGGCTTGTGCTGCAATACTTGCTACCACACCCGATACCGGATACGGCGCAATCACTTTACGAATAGGTGCAAGTACAGTTTCTTGTGCAAGTGTAAAACCGGTTCTTAGCCCTGCAAGCGCAAACGCTTTAGATAAAGTGCGCAGTACCACTACATTACTATATTCGTTAATCAGCGCTGTAGCACTTTGCTCAGGGCAAAACTCAATGTAGGCTTCATCAACAATAACTAAAGCTTTACCGGCAAGCGCTGTTGCTATTGCTTTTACTTTTTCAAGGGGGGTTATGCTACCGGTTGGGTTATTTGGATTACAAATAAACACCAATTTTGAGCTGCCCACTGCCTCAACTATTTCATCAACACTGCCATCAAGTAATAACGCTTGGGTTAAGCCATTGATTGCAACGTTGTGCGTATCAGCGGTTACTTTGTACATACCGTAGGTTGGCAAAAATAACGCGATACTGTCTTTTGCAGGTTCGCAGTAGGTACGTACTAAAAGCTCAATGCCTTCATCGGCGCCGCGCGTCATTAATACGTTTTCGCTTTCAAGCTCTGCATACGCAGCATAGCGGTCAATAACCAGTTGCGGTTGTGGATCTGGGTAGCGATTTAAATCTTCAATACTCAGTTCAATATTTTTAGCGTACGGGCTTTCATTGGCATTTAACCACGTTGACCCTGTTAGCTTTTCACTTTTAGCAGAGCTATAGGCAGCAAGTGCTGCAATATTTTGTGGTAATAAGCTAGTCGCTTGTGCGCTCTCATTGCTCATTTTTAATTGCCTCTAAACGAATTGAAACCGCATTTGCGTGTGCATCAAGGCCTTCTGCATCTGCTAGTGGCAAAATAGCTTTTGACAGCTGTGTTAGGCCACTTTTACTTATAGTTTGTACTGTGTAAGTGCGGAAAAAATCAAGCAAGTTTAAGCTTGAATAGGTTGCACTGTAACCGTAGGTAGGTAACACGTGGTTAGTACCCGATGCGTAATCGCCCGCTGATTCTGGCGTGTAGTCGCCAACAAATACCGAGCCTGCATTTTTTACTTTATCTAAGTAAGGTGTTGAATCTGCTAATTGCAAAATTAAGTGCTCAGGGCCATATTGCGCTGATACGTCAAATGCTTGCTCAACAGAGTCGACTAAAATAAGTGATGAATTAGCCAAAGCTTGCTCGGCTGTATCTTTGCGGCTTAATTTAGCAAGCTGGCGTGTAAGTGCCTGCTGCGTTTGCTCAATGATACTTTCGCTGTTACACAATAAAATTACTTGCGAGTCTGCGCCGTGCTCAGCTTGCGAGAGTAAATCTGCGGCTATAAATTCTGGATTTGCACGCTCATCTGCAATCACTAATACTTCAGAGGGGCCTGCTGGCATATCGATTGCCATTCCAGGAATTGTTTGCGCAACAAGCTGTTTGGCCATCGTTACAAAGCTATTACCTGGGCCAAAAATTTTGTTCACTTTAGGCACTGATTCGGTGCCGTAGGCCATTGCGGCTATAGCACCTGCGCCACCACTTTCAATTAAAGTTGTAATGCCACATAACTTAGCTGCATATAATATCGCAGGGTTAATGCTTTCATCACCTTGCACAGGTGTTGCAAGTACGACGGTTTTTGCACCACTTAATTGTGCAAGTACACCTTGCATAATAACCGATGATGGCAGTGGAGCACTGCCACCTGGTACATAAATACCCACAGCTTCGATGGCCTGATATTTCAGTTCACATTCAACGCCAGGTTGGGTTGATAACTTAATATCTTTAGGCAATTGCGCTTCGTGAAAACGTTTAACGTTTGCATAAGCGGTGTCAATTGCGTATTTAAGCTCTGCGCTTAGTGCTTGCTCTGATGCGTTTATTTCATCAAGCGGTACACGTAAACGAGGGTTAGCTCTATTATCAAACTTTTTAGCCATATCAAGTAAGGCTTTATCACCTTGCTCTTTCACATCGCTCATAATTGTTTGGCATATAGCTTCAACCTTTGCGCTGGCAGAAACCGCAGGGCGCATTAGCGCCGCTGCTTGTACTTGTGAAGATTCCTCATTCCAACGAAGCATGGTACTTACTCCATCATTTTTTCAATTGGCATTACTAAAATAGAGTTAGCGCCTAGGGTTTTAAGCTGCTCCATTGTTTCCCAAAATAATGTTTCGCTGCTTACCATGTGTAGCGCTACGTACTCTTCGTTACCAGCAAGTGCAAGTAGAGTAGGTTGGCCAGAGCCCGGTAAAATTTCGCAAATTTCATCAAGTTTAGTTTTTGGCGCGTGTAGCATAATGTATTTGCTTTCTTTAGCTTGTTTAACACCACGAAGGCGCGGCATAAGCTTATTGATTAGTGCTAGTTTGTCTTCATCTTGCAGGTCTTTATTTTGAATTAAACACGCGTTTGATTCTAAAATTGTATCACCTTGAATCAAGCCGTTCGCTTCAAGCGTTGCACCGGTAGAAACTAAATCACAAATTGCATCTGAAAGACCGGCACGTGGGGCTACTTCTACTGAGCCTGTAAGCATTACAGTGCTTGCATTAATGCCTTCGCGCTTTAACCATTGCGTTAATATTTCTGGGTAGGTTGTTGCAATACGTTTGCCTTCAAACCAGCTTTTATCACGTGGGCCAAGCTCTTGTGGCCATGCAAGTGCAAGGCGGCAGTAACCAAAGTCTAGTTTTGCTAGTTTGCTAACTTCGCTTGGTACACCTTGGCGTTCGCGTTCGGCTTGTACTTCTACTAGTACGTTTTCGCCAACAATACCTAAATCACAAACACCGTCCATTACTAAGCCCGGAATATCGTCATCGCGCACACGAAGTACGTCAATTGGCATATTGGTTGAGTGTGCAATTAAGCGTTGCTCACGTAGGTTTAATTTAACACCTAGTTGCTTTAGTAAATCTTGACAATCTTTAGACAGGCGACCGCCTTTTTGGATGGCGATACGTAGACGATTTGTGTTACTCATTATTCATTTTCCTTTAATTTAAAAACTAAAAACCCCGAGGGGAACCTCAGGGCGAAAATGAATCAATGTGTTTTGAATCGCCAGAGGTTCCTTTTAGGAATAACCTCTCAGCGAAAGACCTGACAGGTTATTCCGGTGAATGGTGGTGATGATGTACTGTTGTCAGGTTTAAGCGCATTTTTGTATCCTATTTTGCTTACCGCTATTTAGTGAGCGTTAAGCTTTAATCTGTTTCAATAAATTTCGCATTCATAAAAACATAAACCGCCTAGCTAAGGCAAGTTTTTTTTTACCAAATTAAAGCATATCTTATAACTGCCGATAATATTGAGAGCTAATCAGTATTTTTAGTTGTTTTAATGTTTGAATTGTAGGCAAATTGGGCTTTGTTGGTCAATTTATCTAATTTTTAATAAACAGGTTAAGGAGGGGAGTATGGATATAATGATCCCTTTTTTAGGGAAAATTTCACGGTTAGAGCTTGAGCCTAAAAGTACATTTCATATTGCAGGTGTGCAAAATATGCCGCAAGCGCAAAAAATTAAGCTTGAAAATGAAAAAAAGCAGACGCTCAACAAAAAAAGATTAGCGCAGGCGCAGGGCAAAAAAAGTGCAAGTGCAGCTAATGAAAAAGCAATCACCGTAGATGACGAAGGGAATAAACATTTAGATACGTGGGCATGAGCTAAACCCTTAATAGTAAAAAGCCACGTACAACTTTTTACTATTAAGGATGTGTTTGCTAGCGTTTTTTAGCTTTAATAATGTAAAAGCTAAATATAACAGCTACGGTAAGTTGCGCTATAAAGCCTTGCCACGTAGATTTTAAACCCAGTAGTGCAATATCAAAGTTTATCGGCATTACACTAATTGCGACTATATCAGCCTCTTGTAATGCAATGACAGCTTTACCCATTAATACAAAGGCAAGTGCAAATAATAGGTAAGTTGTATACGCAAAAAACTTAGCAATAGGTAATTTAATCGAATATTTAACTAACACCCATGCAATAAGCGCTAATAAAACCACACCCAATGCAAACCCAATAGCCACCGATGAATACTGTGCTTGCGAGCTTTGCGTTAATAACGACTGATAAAATAATACCGTCTCGAACACTTCACGATATACCGCTATAAACGAGAGGCCCGCGAGCCCCCACAGTGTGCCAGACTCTAAACGCGTATTAATATTTTGCTGAATATATGCCTGCCACTGCTGAGCACTGGTTTTACTGTGCATCCATACCCCAACATATAGCAAAATAATAGCTGCAAATAGGGCGCCTATCCCTTCCATTACTTCGCGGCTTGCACCACTTATTTGTATTAATGTTTGCGCTGCTGCCCATGTTAAGCTACCTGCTATGAGGGCCATTCCCCAGCCAATATGAACGTATTTAAGCGCATCTTGGCGTTTGGTTTTTATAAGTACGGTCATTAGCGCTATAACAACTAATAGTGCCTCTAGACCTTCGCGCAGCAAAATAACTAAACTGGCTGATAGCAAGGCGCCATCACTAAGTGTGGTGTCATTAAGTAGGTTGTTTGCTTTTGTTAATTGTGCAAGTACAGCGTTAACTTGCGCACTGACAAGCTCGGTGTTTTTTTCATTTTTGAATGTGTTACGTAAGTTCATCAATTGTACTTCAATGCTTTTACGCAAGCTTTCATCGTATGCATTTAAGTTATTTTCTATCAGCTCAAAACCATCTAAATAGGCACTGATAGCCAGTTCGCTGGCTTTTGCATATTCACCATTAGCATGTGCATTTTGCGCTGCAATAAGTTGCGAGCGTGCAACGCTAAGTGGCTGAGCTTTGTTTTTAAATAAGTGTTCTGGATTACCGCGCAGCCACTTAATAAATTGAACTTGGGCAGGGGATTGATTTTGTGAAAGCTGCGCAGGGTTAAGATTAATGATGTCTGAAGTGCTGATTGTCTGGTTATTGTGTTGCGGCTTAGTTATATCTTGAAAAGCTAAACTTCCTACATAAAAGGCGAGTGACCAACGTTGTTGCTCATTAAATTGGCTAAAAGCAACCATTGGCGTATCGTCTATGCCATTGGATACAGCTTCATATAATCCCATAATTGTGCGATTTGTGGCTCGCTCTTTATCCGTAAAGTTGGTGGGCTGTGGTGTTAAACCTTTAGCAAGTGGGCCATCACCTTGTCCATTTATGCCATGGCACATAGAGCAATTTTCTGCAAAAAGTGCTTTTGTTTGTTTTAGGGGTAATAAAGATGTAGGCAAAGAAAGCTGCGGCATAAATTCAAGCAAAGACTCCCTAAGCTTTGAGCTGGCAGCACGAACACTTTGTACGCTTTGTTTATTTATAATGGCGTTATGTAAGGCGCCAACTTGTATTTTTATATGACTGTA
The DNA here is from genome assembly GCF_028599385.1 of Pseudoalteromonas sp. CST2. Classification (NCBI taxonomy): domain Bacteria; kingdom Pseudomonadati; phylum Pseudomonadota; class Gammaproteobacteria; order Alteromonadales; family Pseudoalteromonadaceae; genus Pseudoalteromonas; species Pseudoalteromonas sp. CST2. The sequence continues at coordinate 216,556 of NZ_JAQREO010000003.1, read as the reverse complement.
TTGATTATTAGCACTGCTTAACTGTGTGGCTAGCGTGCTTATTAAATTTGCAAACTCAGACATTTCTTGAAATTCGTCTTTACTGACTACCTCGCCTTTTTGCACCGCGCCAACGTAATCAACCCCTACGTACTCTGCAAGTTGTGATATTTGTTTAATCTTAGCTTGCTCAGCAGGCGTTGAGGCAAAAGCAGAAAAACATAAAAAAGTGAGTAAGAACAAAGGAAAGAGAAAAACGTGGCGACGTGTAATGCCATAAAATAACGAAAAAACACTGGTATACTTACTGGACATAATTAGCCCTATAAAAAACATTTAAAATTAAAACTATTTTTATTACGCTTAAAATAAATAAAACCGTGCTAAAAATAATCCCCCATAAATAACTAACCCGCAGTGAATAGACTGCGGGTTTAATAAAGAAAACTTAGTGACTTTGCTCGGCAGATTTAATACTACTTTGAATGAGAGGAGAGATAGTTAAACCTTGCACAATAATAGAAAATATAACCACAACATAGGTCACAATAACGATTAAATCATGCAGATCACTGCCTGATATAAATACTTGATCCCGAGGAATAGCTGCAGCCATAGCTAATGCTAAACCGCCACGTAAACCACCCCATGTTAAAATTTTAACGCTGTGTTTGTCGTAGTTTTTAAAGCGCTTAAATATTACAAATGGCGCACCAACACTAATAAAACGTGCTAATAAAATAGCAGGGATCATAACAAGGCCTAAGCCAATTTCACCCATTGTTACTGGCATAGTGACAATCAGCATACCAATAATCAAAAACAACAAAGCGTTTAAAAAGCTGTCGGTGGCGTGCCAAAAGTCTTTAATATAGCGCGTGTTTTCAGGCCCTGTGCGCTCGGTTGCTTTTGCGCGAGTAATATTACCTAAAATAATACCACTGGTTACCATGGCAAGCGCACCAGATATTTCCCATACATTGGCAGCGGCAAAGCCCGCAGTTGGAATGGTTAAGGTTATTAATAGGCGTATATTTACATCTTTACAGTTAATAATTAAAAAGTGACCCACAAGGGCCATTGCTAAGCCAAACACGATTCCACCTATGGCATCAACAAAAAACAGCTCTGCAATGTCGGCTGGGTTGGCATCGGTGCCAAAAAATGCAACAGAAAACAGCGTAGTAAAAATTACCAAACCAATACCATCGTTAAATAAAGACTCGCCTTCTACCTGTACCGAAATACCTTCAGGGGCGCGTAATTGTTTAATAATTGCCAGTACAGCAATTGGATCGGTTGGGCTTATTAAGGCGCCAAAAAGTAAACAATAAATAAAAGGGACGGGCCAGCCGAGTGCGGCAAAAATATAAAAACTTAAATAGCCAATTAAAAAAGTAGAGACTACGGTAGAGAACAAAACTAAAGCGGTTATTTCCCATCGTTGTTTACGCAGTGCCAACAGGTTAATTTCTAAAGCACCTGCAAATAACAAAAATCCAAGCATGCCTTTTAAAAGCAATTCATTAAAATTAATACTGGCTACAACTTGCGTCATTTCTAATGCAGTTGTATCGCCTAATAACTTAACTGAAATAATTAATAACAACGATATAACAACCGAGCCCGTTGTTATAGCAATCGTTGTTTGCATTTTAAGAACATACTGGTTTGCATAAGCAATAAAAATTGCGATAGCAGAGAGAAAACAAATGAGATACCAAGCATTCATTGGCTAACCTTAAATTTATTTTAGAGAACAAAAAAGAGCGAATTAAACGAGCCGTATATTACTCCTGTGACTAGGCTGTGTCACAGTATTTATGGGGCTTTTAGCACTTTTTTTATGTCTTTAGGAGACATATAGTTAATGCAAATTTACTGGTGTTATTGCTTGTAATGAAGAGATTAATACAAGGTTGCCTAGGCAACGTAATGACTGATTAATGCCGTTAATTGAATAAAGTAAACGCGGCTATTTTGCGGGTGTAGATAGTGTAATTTAGTGTAAATATATGTATACAAATTGTATCTGTTTAAGGTTTTACTGATTTTGTGTGTTTTTTAACCTGCTGTAATTTCAGTTGTTCTTACGTTTCCTAATACTTTACTTGTAAATTAAATGTTTAATTTTCATAACTCAAATTTGTAACATAAGCTTGATCCTTAATCGGGTACAAGTAGTTCCGATTAATACAAATCCACTACAAACTAAATATTTTGACGGAGCGTAAACGTGAATTTATCAAAAATCACATTAGCAACTTTTGCTGCTTTAACCTTGGTTCAAGCAACAGATGCAGTAGCTGCGAACAAGAAATACCTAAATCAACAAACGGCTTTAAATAACATGATGCAATCAAATTCGGCATCCATTTTATCTACTAGCCCTAAAGACTTGATTGGGTTAAGTGTAAGGAACGAGTTAGTTGTATTAAAAGAGTTTATAAGTAATAACGGTGAAGTAACTCGCCGTTATCAGCAAACATATCAAGGTTTACCAGTAATTGGTGACACTTTAAGCCTTTCATTTAAAAATGGCATGCTTAAAAAAGCCCATGGGGCTGCGGTGTACGATATTGAAGGCGATATAAACGATGTAAGCGCTAAATTATCTGTAAAACAAGCCATGCTTCAAAGCCAAAATGTAGGCATAGCTGCAAAAACTAAAGGTTTAAAAAAACACAATGAGAAATCAAGGTTAGCGATTTGGGTTGATCAACAAAGTAAGGCGCATTTGGTGTATGAAGTATCGTATGTAACCTACGGCAAATCGCCATCACGCCCTTATCAAATAATCGATGCTAATACCGGTGAGGTTTTGCTCAGCTACGATAACTTACAACATGCTGATGCTACGGGACCAGGGGGGAATCTCAAAACAGGTAAATACATTTACGGTACTGACTTTAGCAACCTAGATGTGTCTCAATCTGGTAACACCTGTGTTATGGATAATGCCAATGTAAGAACTATAAATCTCAATGGCGGCACAAGTGGCTCTGCTGCCCATTCATTTACTTGCCCTGAGAATACAGTAAAAGAGATAAATGGGGCTTATTCGCCGCTTAACGATGCTCATTATTTTGGTAACGTTATTTTTAATATGTATAACGACTGGGTGGGATCGCCACCGCTAAGTTTTCAGTTAAAAATGCGCGTACATTATTCAAGTAATTATGAAAATGCATTTTGGGATGGCAGTGCAATGACCTTTGGCGACGGGCAAAGCACTTTTTACCCACTCGTAAGCCTTGATGTATCGGCGCATGAGGTAAGCCATGGCTTTACCGAACAGAATTCTGGCTTAATTTACAGCGGTAAGTCTGGTGGCTTAAATGAAGCTTTTTCAGATATGGCTGGTGAAGCGGCTGAGTATTACATGAAAGGCACTAACGATTGGTTAGTTGGACAAGATATTTTTAAAGGCAATGGCGCGCTTCGCTATATGAATAATCCATCACAGGATGGACGCTCTATAGATAATCAAGGTAGTTATACCTCTGGCATGGATGTGCACTATAGCTCGGGTGTATTTAACAAAGCATTTTATAACCTTGCTACTACATCCGGCTGGGATACTAAAAAAGCATTTGTAGTCATGGCACGTGCAAATCAGCTTTATTGGAGTGCGAGTACAAATTGGGATTTAGCTGGTAACGGCGTTATGGACGCTGCGTGTGACTTAAATTACAACCCAAGCGATGTACAAGCTGCTTTGGCGGCAGTGGGAGTTACTTCAAACCTAAGTGCAGGGAGCGATTGCTCGAGCACGCCTGTGCCTACGGATGAAGCGTTAACAAATAAAGTAGCACGTACGGGGATCAGCGGCTCTGCAAAAGCGCAGATGTTTTTTACACTCGATGTACCAGCGGGGGCAACAGATCTTGAGTTTAATACCGCTGGTGGCTCGGGTGATGCAGATTTATATGTAATGTTTGGAAGTAAACCCACACTGAATACGTATGACTGTAAAAGTACCACCTCTTCAAGCACTGAAAACTGCAGTATTTCGAACGTTCAAGCAGGCACCTACTATGTAATGGTAGAAGCATGGAATGCTATAGCTGATGTATCGCTTACTGGGAGTTTTAACAATTCAACAGGAGGCGTAACACCGATTAACAGAACCGAGTCTAATATTAGTGTTTCAACTAATAGCTGGGCTCGATTTACTCAAGACTTAGGAGCGGGCTATAGTAATTTAACCGTTATTATTTCTGGTGGAAGTGGCGATGCCGATCTTTATGTAAATTATGGTTCAGCGTCGAGTACGTCAACTTATTTGTGTAGACCTTATAAAAATGGCAACAGTGAAACGTGTTCGTTTGATAACCCACAATCAGGTACTTGGTACCTAGATTTAAGAGGGTACAGTAATGCAAGCGCAGTAACACTGAGTGTGGCTGCTAATTAAACATTGATACCAGGGGCCTAGTGCCCCTTTTTAATTTTATGGATACCAGTATTGCCAATTATAAGGAATACCAATGAAACCTTTTAAACTACTAAGTGCGCTGAGCTTATTTACTACAATGGGCGTTGTAGCACAAAGTGAAACAAACAAAGTGTGGGTAAGCATAGATTCAACTGCAGCGGCACATTATGAGTATACCCAGCATGGATTAGTACAAAGATTGCCCTTTGCACAGCGCTCAACAAGTGCGCTTGAAAATATAGACTTGGTAAATATACCTGCTGATCAGGTAAATAATCTAAGCGAATTTATGCACCACAATTATAATCGGTGCGGTGGGTTTGTGGCACATGATTCATGGCAAGAGGCGAGCAGTTACGTAACACAATTAGCCGCGGCGCATACTACACAAAATACATTAGCATTTAGTTATTCTATTGATAACGAACAAACAGTACAAAATTTAATGTCATCAATTAGCACCGTTAACCTCGATAGCACTGTTAACTCTTTAACCAGTTTTAATAATCGTTATTACACCTCACAAACAGGGATAGATGCTGCAAATTGGTTAAACACATATTGGCAACAAATAGCGCAAAGTCGCAGTGATATTAGCATTGCAACTTACCCGCATAATTGGGCGCAATCGTCGGTTATAGTGACAATTGAAGGCAATGAAAAAGCAGATGAAATTGTTATTATTGGCGGCCACCTTGATTCGATAAATCAGTCAAACCCAAGTAATGGACGTTCACCCGGTGCTGATGATAACGCCTCAGGCATTGCTGTGCTATCAGAGGCGCTGCGCGCTATTGTACAAACTAATTACAAACCACAGCGTACGATTCAAATTATGGCGTTTGCAGCGGAAGAGGTCGGCCTTAGAGGTTCAAGTGATATTGCAAGCAGCTACCAATCGCAGGGTAAAAATGTAGTGGGCATGGTGCAGTTTGATATGACAGGCAATAATGGCAGCCTTGAAGATATAGTTATGATGACTGATTACACTAACAATGCACAAAATCAGTTTTTAGCAGCGCTTTTAGATACCTACTTACCGCAATTAAATTATGGATTTGATCAGTGTGGTTATGGGTGTTCTGATCATGCGTCATGGTATCAGCAAGGGTTTGCAGCCTCTATGCCTTTTGAATCAAAAATGGGCGATATAAACCCGCTTATTCACACCCAAATCGATAACCAGTTTGATGCTCAACATGCCAGTAAATTCGCCAAGTTGGCAGTAAGTTATATTGCCGAAATGGCAAAAAATGCCGGCGATACTTTGCCTCCTACTAATAACCAATTAACCAATGGGCAAACACTCAGTGGGATCACAGGGGTTGCAAAAGAGCAGTTTATTTACACATTAGCTGTGCCACAAAGTGCGAGCAATTTAAATTTTATTACGACTGGGGGCACAGGCGATGCAGACTTATACATACGCTACAACCAAGCACCTACACTGAACGATTATGATTGTAAAAGCACTACCTCAAGTAGTAATGAACGTTGCGATATTAATCCCTCTAGTGAAGGAGTTTACTATGTGATGGTACACGCATGGAATGCGATAGAAAATGTATCCCTAACCGGAAGTTACAATGAAGGGGGGAGTATTGAGCCTATCAATCGGAGCATAACAAACATTAGTGTTTCTGCTGGGAGCTGGCAACGCTTTAGCCAAAGTTTAAATACGCAGTACGCATCATTAGATATAACAATGTCTGGTGGCAGTGGCGATGCTGATTTATATGTAAACTTTGGCACTCCTTCTAGTGATTCTCAGTACTTGTGCAGGCCATATAAAAATGGCAATAGCGAAACCTGTTCGTTTTCTGCGCCACAAACAGGTAATTGGTATATCGATTTAAAAGGGTATAGCAATGCCAGCAATGTCACGTTATCAATAAATGCACAATAACGTGTAAAGGGGTGTGAGCCCCTTTACAAAATTCTAATTTCAATTGGCTTGCCCTTATAGCCAGGCTTACGTAAAATCTCGCTATTATTTTTTGTAAAGTGACTGGTATTATCAAACAGCTGTTTAGTGCAACCGGGCCGTTAGCGTTATCTTTAGATGGATACACGCCTCGCCAACCTCAAATTGATATGGCCGTTGCCGTTAACGATGCATTAAAAAATAGCACGCAGTTAGTGGTTGAAGCGGGCACTGGTACAGGTAAAACGTTTGCCTATTTAGCGCCTGCCCTTAAATCTAAGGGTAAAACAATTATCTCAACAGGCTCTAAGGCCTTGCAAGAGCAGTTATACCACCGCGATTTACCTCAGCTAGTAAAAGCACTTAATGCATCTAAAAAAACCGCATTATTAAAAGGGCGCGCTAATTATCTGTGCACTTATAGGCTAAATCAACATGTAGCCCATGTACCAACAGACGATCCTGATGTAATGCATCAACTTGCTATGGTTGCAAAATTTGCCAGTGAAACACACTCGGGTGATTTAGCTGATTGTATTGGTATTGAAGAAGATGCCAAGGTACTGCCTTATGTTAATTCGACAGCCGATAATTGTTTAGGCAAAGAGTGTCCAGACTTTCAATCATGTTATATACGCAAAGCGCGTTTGAATGCAGCCGAAGCGGATGTCGTGGTTATAAACCATCATTTATTTTTTGCTGATATGGCAGTAAAAGACTCCGGTTTTGCCGAACTTATGCCCACCGCCGACGCTTATATCTTTGACGAAGCACACCAGCTTAGCGAAATTGCCAGTGACTACTTTGGTGAAAGTATTAGCACTAAAAAGCTGGTGGATTTAATTAACGATTTACGCGCTATTTACCGTGCAGAAATTCCCGATATGCTGCAGCTTGGGAAAAGCCTTAATAAGCTAGAAACCAGTGTGGCTGATTTACGTTTACAGTTTGGTGTAGATGGTAGCCGAGGAGATTGGCGCGAAAAGCTCAGTGATAAATTAATTTGCGCAGCGCTGCATCGGGTAATTAGCGATTTAGACTTTGTTTATCAGGTATTAAAACTGTGCCTAGAGCGAAGTGATAAAATAGAGCACCCGTTTGAGCGCACTTTAGCGTTTAAAGGTCAGTTAGAGCGTGTTTTTGATACTGCACAAACGGGCTTTAGCTATTGGTACGAAACCACGCGGCGCTATTTAACGGTTAATATTACGCCCCTTAATGTCTCTGCTAAATTTGCTCAAATGATGAAAGACACCGGCGCAGGGTTTGTATTTACCTCAGCCACGTTATCGGTTGATAATAAGCTCGATCACTTTAATGCAAGCTTAGGTATTACTCCTGCGCAAAGTATGATGGTTGATAGCCCCTTTGATTATCCTAATCAGGCGCTTTTATGCTTACCACGATATTTGCCAGAATCGCATGCAGAGAATATGCCTCATGCAATTATAAAATTAACCCTAGAGCTGATTAAATCGGCTAAAGGGCGTTGCTTTGTGCTGTTTACAAGTTACCGAATGATGCATTTGGTGGCTGAGGGTTTAACCACACAAATGGACTACCCAGTTTATATGCAAGGGCAAATGTCTAAGCGTATAATACTGGAAAAATTTACGCGCCATGGTAATGCGGTATTGTTAGGTACTGCCTCGTTCTGGGAAGGGGTTGATGTACGTGGTAGCACGCTAAGCTGTGTTATTATTGACAAGTTACCTTTTGCAGCACCGGATGACCCATTACTGCAAGCCAAAATGCAAGATTGCCAAATGCAAGGCAAAGACCCGTTTGCTCATATACAGTTACCGCAAGCTGTTATAGCGCTCAAGCAGGGCGTGGGGCGTTTAATACGAGATAACAAAGATAAAGGCGTGCTGGTTATTTGCGACAACCGATTAGTAACGCGCCAATATGGCCAAGTATTTTTAAAAAGCTTACCGCCGATGCGCCGCACGCGAAGCTTAGAAGATGCAAACACATTTTTAAAACACATTAACTAGAGTACTAAAATGATTAAAAGTAATATTCTTGCCCTAGACGCCTCAACCGAAGCGTTATCTATAGTTTTACACTTTGAGGGGCAAACATTTCATCATTTTGAAGAATGCCCACAGCAACATAGTCAAAAAATACTCCCTTTAGTTGATGAGCTTCTTAATAAAGCACAGTGTAAATTAAAAGACTTAGACGTTATTGGCTTTGGCCAAGGGCCAGGTAGCTTTACCGGTGTACGCATTAGTGTTGCTATTGCACAAGGGTTAGCTTATTCAGCCAATTTACCATTAGTGGGCGTATCAACCTTGGCAATTATGGCCCAGCAAGCGTACGAACAAACGCAGGCACCAGTAGTGTATTCAGCTATAGATGCGCGCATGGGAGAAATTTATTTTGCCCAATACCAGGTAAATAACGCACGCATGGAGTTGGTAAATGAAGAGTGTGTTATAAAACCTGATTTATTAAGCAAAGAGCACATAAGCAGTGAAGATTTACACGCGATTGCCGTTGGCACGGGATTTAAAAGTTACCCTGATGCACTTAAAAACGTTAGCAATATAACCATAAATACAGCCATTACTTTGCCAGATGCTCGCTATATGCTTAGCCATGTAGACACGGGCTTTTTGAAGGGCGAGGTTGTTAAAGCAAGTGATGCGCAACCTAAATATGTGCGCGATACAGTAACATGGAAAAAACTACCGGGTCGCGAATAAGCACAAGAGTTGCAAATTGGGTGTTTTTAAATCATAATTTTTAATATGTTTATTGTTGGAAGTTATCTATGACTTTGCCAATTGGCGCTGGTTTTTTTACTGGAGATATTCCTGCAAAGGTTACCTCTACAAAAATTTTACCCTCTAAACCACAAGGTTTAGCGGATGATAGCGCCAGTCAAAAAACAAACACAGATTATGTAAAAACTAGTAAAGCGGGTGTAGAGCTTGCTAATCAATACTTTAGTCAAAACACTAGTAACGCAAAGTACAGCCAAACTATTTATGACCAACCAAGCCCAACGGTGAGTAAAGCAATTTCAACATATACTGAATTTGCAAAGTTAGAGCGTCGCGCCGAAGTACAAGATTTAATAGGCGTCGATATATACGCTTAGCCCCAGTAACAGTAAAAAATAAAAAGCCCGAACACAGGTTCGGGCTTTTTGCGTAAGCTTATGGCTACTGTTTAATAAAGCCAATTAGTTTATCGGCAATATCTGTATTATTTTGAGCACCGTTAAAGTGTTCACTGCCTTTACCGTAGGCAAATACTTGTACATCTACAGCGGTGTGTCCGCCTGTTGTCCAACCAGTAAAGCTGGCATCACTAATAATACTTTTAATGGCTAAATTAAGCGCTGTTTCGCCCATTTTTTTCGCTTGTTCAAGTTTTACTTTATTAGCCGGTGTATATTCAATACCTGTGTTGGCGCGCCAAATAGGCTCTAGGTCATCAGCAGCGAGTAATTGCTTTGTTAGCTCAACGGCTGTTGCTTTAACGCCTTTAATAACTTCTGTATCCCACTTATATTGTCCGTGCGCACCGAGGGTTAACCCACCAGTTGAATGATCTGCAGTAACCACTAATAAAGTATCAGGGTTTTTATCAATATAGGCTTTTGCTTTTTCAATCGACTGTGCAAAGTCATCCATTTCGGCCATGGCACAGGCTACATCGTTAGCATGTCCACACCAATCAATTTGGCTGCCTTCAATCATGACAAAAAAGCCGTCTTTATTTTGGCCGTCGAGTAAATCAAATGCTTTAGCTGTTAGTTGCGTTAAGTGGTTTGAATTAGCATCAAGCGCAAACGGCAGGCCCATTGGGGCGTATAAGCCAAGTGCCGGTACTTGCGTAATCTGACCAAGGTTTTTTATATCATCGCTATATTGATAACCAGCTGCTTTAAATTCATCAACGAGGTTACGGTCTTCTCTAATAAAATACTGCGTACCGCCGCCTAGCATTAAATCAACAGGGAGTTTACCGGCAATTTTGTTATCTATGTATTCATTAGCAATGGCATCGTAATTTCGACGTGATTCGTTATGTGTAGCAAAACTAGCTGGGGTGGCATGGTTAATTTGCGAGGTAGCGACTAATGCCGTTGTCATACCGCGTTCTTTTGCTATTTCTAGCATGGTTTTAACAGGCTTTTTGTCTGTATCGACTGCAATAGCACCATTATAACTTTTGTGGCCGCTACTCAGTGCGGTTGCACCTGCAGCACTGTCGGTAACATAAGTGTGATCGTCAGGGTAAGTACGCGCCATGCCTGTTAAAATAGTATCAAATACGGTTGTTTCAATCTGCTTGGTGGTTGGATCATCTTTAAAATAACGATAAGCGGTTGTATAGGCAGGACCCATCCCGTCACCAATCATATAAATTACATTTTTAGGTGCATCGCTTGCATAAACACTGGTAGATGCACATAAAAGCGCTAATAAGCTAAGTTGGTTTTTCATTTTTATCCCTATGAATGTGCTGTTTAAATAGCACCACAATTATATATGGTTACGGCGTGTTGAATTTGCAGCATAAATACCAAACATGCGCTGCCCAAAAATTCTTTCTAAGGCGATTAAATTTTTTGCTAGGTTTTTACTCAGCCCACAAGGTTACAAACCTCGTACCAGGATTTAACCGCCCGTAGATTGAACAAGTTTCAATCCACAAAGTTCAATACGCCTTCGTATAATAATGAAATGAAGTAAGAATAAAAAGCAAAGTATATAAACAGGTTTGGCTAATTGTCACTAAAACAATACAACCATTTTTTTAGCTTATGTTAATTATAGTGTAATGAATATAGTGGTATACATTACCTACCTGAAGAGTATTTAAGCTCTGTTTGTAATTATTTATTGAATTAATGAAACTTCAAATGTTTTAAGTTATTGAAATTAAATACATAATTTAAATTCAAAAGTTAACCTTACAATTCAAGTGGTCTTTATAAATATAAAAAATATAAAAACTTTTGGTATTAGAGGTCTGACAACTAGTATGTTATAAATAATGTCGCACGTTAAAAAGAGGTGTCTGTTGCAGCCATTTGAAATAAAAACAAGAAATATAACATTGCGTGGCTTACAAAAAGGCACTGGCGATGAGCTGGTTATAGCCTTGCATGGGTGGCTAGATAACAGTAATAGTTTTACACCTATGTTGGATAAGGTTAATCCGCAGCATACTTGGTATTGTGTTGACTTTGCTGGGCATGGGCTATCTGATTGGCGTGCACAGGACGCTCATTATTATTTTGTTGATTATATTGACGATGTGTACCAACTTATAAAGAGCTTAGGGGCAAAAAAGGTACATTTAGTCGGCCATTCAATGGGCGCAATGGTGGCAGGTTTATTTGCAAGTTGTTTTAGTGAGTATGTGTATTCAGTTACCTTTATTGAAGGGATTGGCTGTGTTACAACCCCCAGTGATGAAGTATGTGAGCAATTAAAAGGGGCGATACTGAACAGAGAGCGCGCCTACAATAAAAAAAAGCGCGTTTATAAATCGCAATCAGCCATTATCGAAGCGCGTGCAAATACAACAGATTTAAATAACGAACTGATCACCTTATTGATGAGTCGTAATATTAAGCAAAGTGAACTAGGTTATGAGTTAACAACAGACCCTAAGCTTAAAAATCACTCAGGTTTTAGGTTTGATGAAGCGCAATGTATTGGTGCAATAAAACAATTAATTGCACCAAGCCAATTAATTTTAGGTAACCAAGGTTATTCGTTTGTAAAACAAAATTTGGCCAAGTATATTAGCTATTACAACAACTTGAAGGTAATTAATGTAGATGGCGGGCATCATTGCCATATGCAAAGCAGTGGGTTATGTTTTGAGCATATTCAAGCCTTTATGCTGCAAAATGGTGCATGTTAATTGTAAATTAGCGCCAAATGTGGGATTATTCCTGCATTAGAGTATTTGCTCAATTGTTAAAGTGCCTTACTTAGATTAAGGTTAATAAAAATATAATTATAAACAGGGGCTAAGAGTGGAAAAAATCTGGCTTAAGCGCTACCCAGAAGGTATGCCTGAAACAATCGATCCTGAGCATTACAACTCGTTACTCGAAGTGTTCGAAAAAAGTTTTACCGATTACAAAGATTTACCTGCATTTACGAATATGGGTAAAACATTATCGTATGATGAAATAGATACAGCGACACAACGTGTTGCCTCGTATATTCAAAATGATTTAGGTCTTAAAAAAGGCGACAAAGTTGCCGTAATGATGCCTAACTTGTTACAAACGCCTATCGCTATTTTAGGTATTTTGCGTGCAGGTTGTGTGGTGGTTAACGTAAACCCACTTTACACAGTACGAGAGCTTGAGCATCAATTAAAAGACTCTGACGCGTCAGCTATTTTTATATTGGCTAACTTTGCAGACACGCTTGAAAAAGCACTTGCAAAAACTGATGTAAAACACATTGTTGTTACCCAAGTGGGCGACATGGTGGGTGGTATTAAAAAGCATATCGTTAATTTTGTGGTTAAATACATAAAAAAAATGGTACCTAGCTACAGCCTACCAAATACAATTAAGTTTTCAGATGTGCTAGCAGGTGACCCTGCAAAGTATACGCGCCCAGAAATGAGCTTATCTGATCTGGCCTTTTTACAATACACAGGTGGTACAACTGGCGTATCTAAAGGGGCGATGTTAAGTCATGGCAACATGGTTGGTAACCTTGAGCAAGTATCGGGCTGTTTAGATAAAGTATTAGACCGTGGTACTGAAGTTGTTGTTACTGCATTACCGCTTTACCATATCTTTGCGTTAACGGCTAACTGCTTAACGTTTATGAAATACGGTGGTTTGAATGTATTAATTACAAACCCACGTGATATGCCAGCATTTGTTAAAGAGCTTAATCAGCATAAATTTACTGCTATTACCGGTGTAAATACCCTGTTTAACGGGTTACTTAATACACCAGGGTTTGCAGAGCTTGATTTTAGTCATTTAAAAATGTCATTAGGTGGCGGTATGGCGGTACAACGTCCTGTAGCTGAAAAATGGCAAAAAGTGACTAATTCTAAATTAATGGAAGGTTACGGTTTAACTGAGTGTGCACCGCTTGTAACTGTAAGCCCGTACGATCTAGAAGCTTATAATGGCTCTATTGGTTTACCTGCTCCTAATACCGAAATTAAGCTAATGCTTGAAAACGGTGAAGAAGCGGCAAAAGGTGAACCCGGTGAGCTATGGGTTAAAGGCCCACAAGTTATGCTAGGTTACTATAACCGCCCAGATGCAACCGCAGAATGTTTGCAAGATGGCTGGTTTGCTACCGGCGATATTGCCACATACGACGATGAAGGTTTCTTCTATATTGTTGACCGCAAAAAAGACATGATCATTGTATCGGGCTTTAATGTGTTCCCAAATGAGATAGAAGAAGTGGTTGCCATGCACGACGGCGTACTAGAAGTAGCGGCTATTGGTATTCCGCACGATGTAAGTGGCGAACAAGTTAAAGTTTTTGTTGTTAAAAAAGACCCTTCTTTAACTGAAAAAGATATAATAAATCACTGTCGTGATAATTTAACTAATTATAAGGTGCCTAAACTCGTTGAGTTTAAGGATGAGTTACCTAAAACAAATGTAGGTAAAATTCTCAGAAGAGCCCTAAAAGATTAGTAAACTATAAAAAAGCCGGCATTAGCCGGCTTTTTTATTGTAGGAGATTAAGTGCAATACCAATTGATCGAAACACAAAATCAACTCAATACCTTTGTTGAGCAAATAAAAAACAAGCCTATTTTAGCCATAGACACAGAGTTTATGCGCCGCCGTACTTTGTACCCTGAAGTTGCACTTATTCAAGTATATGATGGCGAGCATCTTGCCCTTATAGATCCACTGGCCGAACTCTCGTTATTTGAATTTTGGCAAATATTACAAGATCCATCAGTACTGAAAGTGTTGCATTCACCCTCAGAAGATATTGAAGTATTTCAAAAATATGCAGGCTTTGTACCCGCTCCATTGTTTGATACACAATTTGCTCTTCAGCTTTTAGGCGAAGGCAACTGTATGGGCTTTGCGCTAATGGTAAAAGAGCTTTTAGGCATAGAAATAGACAAAAGTGAATCGCGAACTAATTGGCTACAGCGCCCATTAACTAAAAAGCAGCTCGATTATGCAGCCGCTGATACGTTTCATTTACTGCCTTGTTTTGAACTAATAATTGAGCGTATAAATAAAGCTGAGTTATTTGATATTGTCATAAATGAGAGCGAGTTAATTGCAAATAAACGCGCCTTTCAAACCCCAGATGAGCTGCTTTACAAAGATATAAAAAACGCATGGCAACTAAAACCACACGAGCTCGCGGTATTAAAAGAATTAGCTGTATGGCGTCGTAATAAAGCTATTCGTAAAAATTTAGCGCTTAACTTTGTGCTTAAAGAGCACAACATGACGGAAATTGCTAAACGTGGGCCCTCGAGTTTAAATACGCTAAGACAAATTCCGGGTGTTGAGTCAATGGAAGTAAACCGCTCTGGAGTTGAAATACTAAAGTGTATTGAAAAGGCCAAAGCACTCCCGGTTGATGAGCATCCACCTGTACTTAAACGTTTAATTGATTTTCCGGCTTATAAAAAAGTAGCTAAAGATATTAAGCAAAAAATCACGAAAGTGGCAAAAGAGCAGGGTATACCAGAGGATGTAATGGCCTCTAAAAAGCAAATTAATCAGCTTATTAGCTGGAATTGGAAACTCACCGATGAGCAAAAGCTAAATCATATTAAACCTGATTTACTTAATTCTTGGCGCTATAGTTTTGTTAAAGACGCACTTAAAGAGTGGGATAATTAAACCCACTTTTTAAGCTAACAGGCTATGTTATACCAATTCGCAATAATATTTAATCATTTTTAGGGGCTAAACGTGTCGCTATCTGCGTTAAAAAATTCTTATTTAGAACAACTAAATAGCGATTTTTTTGCCTTGCTATCAACACGTTTTTTCATCCTCAAAATAGATCACTTAATTATGCGAATTGGTATTAAAAATCGGGCGCTACGCTGAACGTTAAACGCTTATGTGTAATAGGGTGATCTAGCGCCAAATACTCGGCATGTAAGTGTAACCTGTTGGCTTTTTTACCGTAATGTGTGTCACCAATAATAGGCATATTCAGCCCTAAGTGATGAGCACAGTGTACCCTTAATTGGTGAGTGCGTCCTGTTTTAGGGTAGAGCTGTAGGCGTGTAATATTGTCTTTTCGTTCAAGTACCTGCCATGTAGTAAGTGCGGGTTTGCCGTTTTTATAACAAACAAGCTGGCGTGGCTTATCGTCAAAATCAAGTCGCAATGGCAGCTCTATCTTGCCACTGTCCTTAGGCACAATACCATCAACCAGCGCAATGTAACGTTTATCAATAGTGCGGGCAATAAATTGCTTTTGTAGTGCTTTGTGGGCTCGTTTATTGAGCGCCACCACTAATAAACCTGATGTAGACATATCTAGTCTGTGCACAATTAACGGGCCTGTAGCGTGTGGAAATTGCGTTTGAATACGTAAATACACAGAATCTTCAATATTGACACCTGGTACAGATAAAAACTCGCTGGGCTTGTTTACAATAACAATATCATCGTCTTGATAGACTATCGGCAACGTTTTACCTTCAGCAGGGTTAACGAGTAGCGGGTTATCTTCTATGCTGAGGCCTTTTAACATGTGCGATAAAATAGGTTGGCACTTACTGTAGCAAGAAGGGTAATAGTTTTTATGTTGGCGTATTGCCGATTTAGGTGCGGCCCCCCACCAAAATTCAGCCATAGCCACTGGCTTTAAATTATTAAGATAAGCGTATTGTAATAGCTTGGGTGCAGCGCAATCTCCCGCACCTGATGGCGGAGTATGCTCTGGCAATGCTGCAAATATGGCATTGAGATCTTTAACTTCATGCTCTGCATTTAAAAACTGGTACTGTGCAAACACTTGCTTTTGTAAGTTTTTAGATAAAACTTTACGGCGTTTTTTTAACTGTTTTATTTCGTCGTGTAGAGCATTAAGCGCCTGCTGTTGCTGAGTTATTTTATCGTGCCAGTGATCTTTTATGCTTTGATAGTATTTTTTATCTTCTATGCTTTGTTTGGCCAGTTCATTCAAGCTTGCTTGTTGCTCAGGCGTTATTGCTTGGCTGTGCTCAATTACAAGTGCACTGCGCGCCTTTTTACGTGTTTTTCTATTGGCTTGCATTACGCTTTGTTGAGCGTGTAACTGCTTATCAAACGCGGCTTTATCGGCATTTAATGACGCTGTTAATTTATTCAATGTACTTGCATTTTCTAGGGCATGTATTTGCGCATTTATCTCGTTAATTATTTTACTTTCTTTTAAATAACCCACATCTTCAAGTGCCATTGTAGATACATTAGGCACGCATTTTATATCGGTATTTAAATTTTCAAGCTGGCCTGAATACGCCGCTAAAAAGCCAAGTTGTTGTTGCTGGTTTTTTACAACCAGTACACCAAACATTTTGCCATCATTCGTTGCTGCATTGCTGCTGTCATTTTCGTTATACGGTAAATGCGTTTCAAGTTGCTGCTGCAATTGTGTTGCGGCTAAAACAGATAACGGATGAGGCTGGTAGTAAAACGGAAACGTAAATTTATCTGGAAGCGCTATAGAATCTACAGAGCAATCAAATAAAGTAAAACAAAAAGCGTGATTTAACATAGCAAAGTAATAGCAGGCATAAAGCAAAGTAATGGGCCCATAATAACATATTCACTTAAGGGGTACTTGCTTAATCCTCTGCGGTTATTAAACCGCGCTTAGCTAAAAAGCGCACTAATAATAGTGTTAGGTTTTCTCTGCGTGCATTATTTGGCCATACCGCATAGTATCCAAGCGGCTTGAGTTGCCAGTTAGGTAAAATGTGAATGAACTCTTCTCCTGCTAATTGTTTTTTTACTAGGTTTTCGGGCAATATGCCAAGACCCAAGTTTTCAGATACAAAGTGACTTATTGCAAGCGCACTATTTACATTTACGCGCGACTTTTCACAAATACACACCACTTCGCCATTTGGAGAGGTAAAATCTACAGTGCTGCCGCGCATACTAAAATGAACCCAATCCCACTGTTTTAAATCGTTTGGGTGCGTAGGGGGTTGATGCTTACTCGCGTACTTACTTGAGGCAACTAAAAAGCGTTTACTCTCTCCAATTTTACGCGCCATGAGTGAGCTGTCTTCTAGCCAGCCAACTCGAATACTTAAATCGAGTCCTTCATCCATTATATTTATTACTTGGTCTGTGTAATTAAGAGACAAGTTCACTTTTGGGTAGGTTTGCACAAATTCTGCTATCGCGGCTGAAATTTCGGAGCTTGCTAAAAAGGCGGGCAGCGATATTTTTAAAGACCCTATAGGCTGATCACCCACAGAGTTAATTTCGTTCAAACCTGCCTCTGCGTGTTTTGTTATGTTTTCTACGTGGGCGTAAAATTTTTCACCTTCAGGGGTAAGCGACAATTTACGGGTTGTTCTATGTAATAAAGTGACGCCTAAAAACTGTTCTAAGTCAGAAACACTATGGCTAACACGTGAAGGTGCTATGCCAAGCTCCTTAGCTGCAATACGAAATGAACCGCCAGCAACCACTTTGGCAAAAATAGCCATGTGTCGTAAATAGTTAATCATTGTTCTGAAAGTCGGAATTGTATTGTGCCGTTATTGTATCTATTCGCTTGTGTATCTAAAAGTTATATTAACTGCGAATTCAACATTAGCCTTACAGTCCAATAATTTGGTTGTTAAAAAAATCAGGAATGACAATGAACACATTACAAAAAACTATAGTTGCCGCAATTGCTTTAGCGTGTACCACGCCTACTTTAGCTAGTGCAGAGGGATTTTATGGAACTGCACATGTAGGCTATAGTTCGCAAGCAAATGACTCTCAAGCCATTGGTAACAATATTGCCGTAGATAGTGATTTTCCATCTGAATTTGATGCCGGTGAGGGCAGTGTAGGCAGTATTGGTTTAGGTTATCAGTTCAATCCTCAATTTAGAGTAGAGGCGCGTATTAGCTATCATGATACTGACTATAGCGATACAAAAGTTGGCGTGGGTGCACGCGAAGGTGAGCAGTATGTATTAAAGGGGGATTTAAAAACTACCACTTATACAATTGAAGGCTTTTACGATTTTGATAACAGTACCGCGTTTACGCCTTATATTAAAGCGGGGTTAGGGGTTGCCGATAACAGCTATTCTGCAAAATTAGGTGGTGCAGGCATTAGCGCCTTCGACGCATTCGATGGAAATGTTGATGGCTATTACGATGCGTATGCTGATGACGATTCAACTGAATTTACATGGAATATTGGTGCAGGGGTTAACTATCAAATAACTAAAACTATCTCGTTATACACTGAGTATCAATACATTGAATTTGGTGATGTGCAAACGGGGCAAGATGCATTTACTGATGGCTTTAAAATTGACAGTGCAGCAAGTCATGAGTTTTTACTTGGTTTACGTGTAAACTTTTAAATTTAAAACACAACACAATGCACCACATACGTGTAGTGAGTGTGCAAAGCAAAAAGCGGCATTTAAAATGCCGCTTTTAGTTGTGCTACTTTTTTTCTTCGTCAGGTAATGTCACGTTGAGCTCAAGTACCGCTAAATCATCTTCGTTTTGATCAAACTGTACCTGCACTGCATCAGTGTTTACATTTACGTACTTACGGATCACATCTAAAATATCTTGTTTTAATTGTGGTAAGTAATCCGGTGTTCCGCGTTGCGAACGCTCGTGCGCGACAATGATCTGCAATCGCTCTTTTGCTAATGACGCGCTATTTTTCTTTTCTGAGCGGAAGTAGTCAAGTAAAGACACATTAACCTCCAAAAATCCGTTTAAATAAGCCTTTTTTCTCAACATCTAAGAAGCGAAAATCGACTGTTTCACCAAGTAAGCGATTGATTGCATCAGCGTATGCTTGCCCTGCATCTGAATCACCATCAAGTATTACTGGTTGGCCTGAATTAGACGCACTTAATACCGCTTGCGACTCAGGAATAACACCAAGTAAAGGAATCGACAGAATATCTTTAACATCTTCTACCGATAACATTTCGCCTTTTTCAACTCGCTCAGGGTTGTAGCGTGTTAATAATAGGTGTTCTTTAATATTTTCTAGGCCTTCTTCAGCACGTTTTGATTTGCTGTGTAAAATACCTAAAATTCTGTCTGAATCTCGAACCGAAGATACTTCAGGGTTTGTTGTTACAATTGCTTCATCAGCAAAGTACATCGCCATCATTGCGCCGGCTTCAATACCTGCAGGTGAATCACACACAATGTAGTCAAAGTCTTCTTTTAGTTCGTTTAAAACGCGCTCTACGCCTTCGCGGGTAAGGGCGTCTTTATCACGTGTTTGTGATGCGGGTAGTAAAAATAATTTTTCAACCCGTTTATCTTTAATAAGCGCTTGATTTAGGTTGGCTTCGCCGTTTATTACGTTTACAAAATCGTATACTACGCGGCGCTCACACCCCATAATTAAATCTAGATTACGTAAGCCAATATCAAAATCGATAATAACTGTTTTATAGCCTTTTAAAGCTAAACCGGTGCCTATTGCAGCACTTGATGTTGTTTTACCAACACCGCCTTTACCAGAGGTAACGACAATTACTTTTGCCATGAGATTTATCCTTTAACCAAAGCTGAAATTTCTAATGATTCGTTTTTTTGTTGTATTTGTACTGCATTGCCCCAGTGCTCACCTTGTAATGAGTCGCTGATCCAGTAATTGCCATCAATTGAAACCAATTCGGCTTCGAGCTTTTGGCAATAAATGCAGGCGTCTTTAATCCCTTTTGCACCTGCAATAGCACGCCCGCGTAAGGTGCCATAAATATGCACATTACCATCGGCTATTACTTCTGCACCATGGCTAACTGCACCAAGTACAATTAAGTCTCTGTCTTTTGCATAAACTTGCTGCCCTGAGCGTACCGTGCCATTAATTACTTGCGCAGGTAGGTACACGTTTTTTTCAACTATAGAGGTATTAGGCGCCTCTTGTTTAACGGGTGCACTTTTAGCATCTTGCGAGTAATTTAGTACAGAAAGGCCAGCGGCTTTAGCTTGCGTGTGTTGCTCATCTGAGCCATTACAAACACCTACAGCATTAAAGCTCATACGCTCAATGAGAGATTTTAAATGTACAAAATCAAGTGAGCTGTTTTTAATTTCTTCTAAATTAACAACAATAGGCGCTCCTTCAAAAAAACGAGGAGCTTGGGCTATTTTTACATACAACTGTTCTGCTAGAAGGGCGATATCAGTGCTATAAAGATGCAATACTGACAACGTGAAAAGGTTCCCTTTTAGCTCAAAAATTTGTTCCGACATACACGCTCAATTGATTTGTCTGATTAGAAATTAATTTTAGATAAACGTAGGCTGAATAAGGCCTTTAATGAAATTTCTAATCTAATTTTTCTAACTTATTATTACTCTCATGTTATAGTGTGCGGCAATGTTAAGCAAGATTAAATAGGGCCATTATGCTCACTGCGGTATATAAAAGTAAGAAAAAAGCGGATACCTTCTTATTTGTTGAAAAAAGAGATGATTTTAGTAAAGTGCCTGAACCTTTACTGGCTATGTTTGGTCAACCTATTTATGTAATGATTATCAATTTAGCAAAGCGTGATCATTTAGGCGGTGCCGACCTTGAAACAGTAAAAGCAGCGTTAGCTGACCCAGACAAGGGTTACTATTTGCAAATTCCGCCGCCGGAAGAAAATTTACTTAGCCAATTACGAAAAGAAAACGGAGTTGATAGTGATTAAAAAGTTAGCCGTAATTTTATGCTCAGTGTGTTTAAGTGGCTCTGTAGTTGCTAAAACGCAGGCCGAATTTCAAACTTATTTAAGTGACTTAAAACAAGAGGCCATTGCTAAAGGGTACGATAGCAAGTTAATAGATGATGCATTTGCGACTGCCTCATACAAAGAAAAAGTTGTATCGGCTGATAAAAACCAGCCAGAGGTTAAAGAAACTCTCGAAACCTACTTACCAAAACGTGTACCGCAATGGAAAATTGATCGTGCACGTAAACTCTACGCAGAAAATAAAGATGTACTTGAACAAGTTGCAAAAGAGTTTGGCGTACAAGCACGCTTTATAGTGGCATTATGGGGCCTTGAAAGTAACTTTGGCACAATACAAGGTGGCCATAATGTTATTTCATCGCTAGTGACGCTTGCCTTTGATGGTCGTCGTGAAGCACTTTATAAGCGCCAGCTTTGGGCAGCATTAGATATTTTAAAGTCAGGCCATATTACGCTTGATAAATTTAAAGGCTCTTGGGCTGGAGCAATGGGGCAAACTCAGTTTATGCCTACCTCTTTTAACGCCTACGCTGTTGATTACAATAACGACGGCCGTAAAGATATTTGGACCACCAAAGAGGATGCATTTGCATCGATTGCAAATTATTTAAAACAAGAAGGTTGGGATGACTCACTAACTTGGGGTCGCCAGGTAAAATTACCTGAAAATTTTGACAGTAAATACGTGCTAAAACGTGGCACTAAAACACGTAAGCAATGGTTAGAATATTGGAACGACTCAGAGCGCTCGCTTGCAGACTGGCAAGCACTGGGTGTACGCAAAGCTGACGGCTCTGACTTACCTAATGTTGATGTACGCGCTGCACTGGTAATGCCTGATGACATTAATGGGCGTATGTACTTAGCGTACGATAACTACAAAGTGTTTATGCACTGGAACCGCTCATATTACTTTGCCACCAGCGTGGGCTATCTATCAGATAGAATTGGTTATCCAAAAATATAATTTATACGCTGTTGTGTAATAAAAAAAAGCCGCTATGCGGCTTTTTTTATTTGTTTAATCATGTTCTTTTTTAAATATTTTATCTTTTAAATCGATAACCTTGCCAATTCCTGAACCAAGCTTCATTAGCTTATTAAGCTGCTCTGGGCTTAAGCGTTGTAACTCAGAAGACCACTTAGTAACCGTTTCGAGTAGGTTGTGGATTTCGCCCATTTGCTTTTGTGCATAGCGCTCTTCTTCGTTGTTTGCTTCGTCTAAAAGGTTATCACGTAGCAAACTTAGGGTAGGGTCTATTTCACGCTTTTTACGTTCTTCAAATACGCGATTAGCCATATCCCAAATTTCACCCGCTGGGGCGTAATATTCTTTACGATCACCAGGGATATGATGCACTTTAATTAATTGCCATGACTGGAGCTCTTTAATTCCCATGCTTACATTGCCACGCGAGATACTTAGCGCATCGGCAATCTCATTTGCGGTCATGGGCTCTTTGGTGATGATCAGTAAACCGCACATTTGGCCAATCGTACGATTGAAACCCCAACGGCTGCCCATTTCACCACAGTGCATAACAAAGGCTAAGTTTTTTTCAGATAGACTCATAGCTTTTTAAGTTTCAGTAAATTCAGAAAGTAATGCTAGCACGCTTATAAATTATAGCAACGTTTAGCCTGGTATCTTTTGTAGAGTATTAAATCAAGATTAGGTTTAATTTACTCCTACTTTTTGTAGGAGTAAATTAATTGCTTAGGCAGGGTTAAAGTGTGTAGCTAAAGCTGAGCTTAGCGTTGCGCTCTTCGCCTGGCATACCACCTAAAAACATGGCTTTAGAGTAGTACTTTTTGTTAAACAAATTGTTTAAATTAAGCTGCATGTGCCATTTATCAGTGGTGTACGAAACTGCTGCGTCGTACACCGTGTAGCTTGGTACATAGCCATCAGGAATACTAAACGAGCTAGAGTTTGTGCTTCTGTTATCTACAAAAGTAACACCGCCACTGATGTTAACAGCTTCAGGTAGGTTAAACATATCTGCATAGTAGGTAACCCACGTACTTGCCGTTACATACGGTACGCCTTTTTGGCGTGTGTCGTAACTGCTGCTATTTGGGTTAGATTTATCGCGGGCATCTTGGTATACGCCGTTTACATTTACTTTCCATTGCTCGTTTAAGTGCGCATTTAAATCGAGTTCAACGCCTTTGGTTTGCTCTTCACCATCGTAGTAGCTCTCTACTACATCAGGCCCAGACACACCGGCTTCATACAGTGGGTTTGTGTATTCAAGGTTTGTACGCGCGCTTTCAAATACCACCAGTGATGCTAAAAGCTGATCATCAAATGCTTTAAATCTAAAGCCTAAATCGTTACTGATAGACTCAGAGTCTTCACGGTCGGCCTCTGTACCTGCTACTGAGCCTAATACACTGTAGGCAGTACGGCCTTTCGCGTGGTTTATAAACACGGAAAAGTTTTCAGTAGGCTGATACGTTGCGCCTAAGTTATAAGTTAAGCCACTGTCTGATGTGTTTGCTTCAGGCGTTGGCTCAGCGCGGCTTGAGCTATAACGCTCATCTACACCATAGTGCTCATATGTTTGCTTAATGCGATTATAAGCAACACCAACTCGAGTTGTAAGCTGCTCAGTAATATACCCTACGTGTTGAATACCTAAGCCCCACGCTTGTACTTTTTTGTTGTAGTCACTGGTTTTTAGCGGGTCGTAGTCATCAAAACTGCCTGTTGGCCAATTTGGCGAGCGCATATCATAAATATATGGCAGCGTGCCTTGGTAAAGTACATTTCCTTCGCTGTCGTAAATAACTTTGTCTGCATCGTAAATAGAGTACTGTTTAAAGCGAATGTCTCTGTCTTCGTAGTTTGCATTAACCAGTAATTCGTTATCCACGTCGCCTAACATAAAGTCATAGCGCAAATCTAAGAAATACTGCCATGACTTTTCATCAGCCTCTACTTGACGGTATTCTTGGCGTCGCGCTGCAAATGGGTAAAGCACACCGTCTTCAACTAACGGGGCACGCGGGTCGTTATTTATAATGCCATCGCGTGTTGAATACACATAATTAAACGCGCCAGTTTGACGAGCAAAGCTTGATGTGTAGTTACGGTACTGTAACTGCTGATTTAAAAATAAATCATCTGTAATAAAGTAATTATGGGTTAGCTTAAAGCGAAGCTCTTCACCTTCATTATCATCCGCCATAGGAGAGATAATACCGTTAGTACCAAAATCGTACGGGGTAAGGCCATCGGTTGATGAAAGCGACTGTGCCAATTGTGTTTGTTGAGCCGCAGTTAATTGAACACCATTACCAGATGGGTCATTTACTAAATCTGCGCCAGTTACTTCACCTGCAGTTAAACCATTGGCGGTTTCTGCGTTATAAATTCGAATAGGGTGGCCAATAGAATCTACTGCAATTGAGTCTTTAATATAGGCAGCAGAGAGCATGATATCTTGCTTGTCGCTTAGTATGTATTTAAGCGAGGTATAAATTTCGTCGCGGTCTTCTTTTAAATCACGAAAGCCATCGCTTGAGGCCGTTTTAGCCATTACGCGATACGCTAGGTCATCGGTAATCGCATTGGTGCTATCAAAGGCAAGTGAATAACTATCCCATTGGCCAAGTTCGGCAGATATTTTATGTTTTTCTTCAAACTCAGGCTTTTTTTCTATCAGATTTATAACACCACCAGCACTGCCTATACCATATAAACCGGTAGCAGGGCCTTTAAGTACTTCTACCGACTCAACATTAGTGAGTGAACGAGTTGGGTTAAATGTATTACCTAAGCCTGCACCGCCATACATACCATCGTAAGTGTAATTAGCATCAAGACCACGAATGACTAAATTGTCGCCTATACCGTAGTTATTACCGGCTTGAGTTAAACCACTTACATTACGTACAAGTTCTTGTAGGCTATCTACACCTTGTGACTCTATAAGTTCACGGTCAATAATAACAACCGGTGCCGGTGTTTCCATTAACGACATGTCTGATTTAGTTGCAAGGCCTGAGCTCATTACAACTTGGTTTTGCTTTTCGTAAACGCTGATGCGCTCAATGTCTTTTTCAGCCGTTGTTGCAGCAACCGCTAATGATGCGTTTAAACACGCAAGTGTAACAAGAGAGTATTTGAATTTTTTCATATTGATAATTATTCGCATTCCATAAAGTGTGCGAATAGTAATAGTTATTATTCGTTAAGTGAATAAAAAATTCTAAAAAAGTGAAATTAATTGCGTAGTAGGTGAGTTATTGTTCTGAAAAGTAAATTTAAGGTTAAATTAATGCGGTAAATAAAAAGCATGAAAGTGTAAGCTTTCATGCTTTTGTAAAATAATACATTAATTAATGACTATTTTTTATAAACAACGCCTGCTTTCATAACAAAAGGAATGCGCTCAAGCACAGAGATATTTTTAAGTGGATTACCTTTTACGGCAATAATGTCGGCTGCAAACCCTGTTTTTAGCTGACCCAGTTTATTATCCATTTTTAATAGCTTTGCACTGTTAATGGTGGCAGCCTGTATTGCTTGTAGTTCGCTCATGCCAAATTTAACCATACGGCTAAATTGTTTGGCGTTATCGCCATGAGGGTAAATAGCAGCATCGGTACCAAATACCATATTTACACCTGCTTTTACTGCGC
Organism: Pseudoalteromonas sp. CST2; assembly: GCF_028599385.1. Classification (NCBI taxonomy): domain Bacteria; kingdom Pseudomonadati; phylum Pseudomonadota; class Gammaproteobacteria; order Alteromonadales; family Pseudoalteromonadaceae; genus Pseudoalteromonas; species Pseudoalteromonas sp. CST2. Next base: position 190,662 of record NZ_JAQREO010000003.1, on the reverse strand, counting down.
GGTTAAAGCTGTCGCGCTGCTTTTTAGACACTTGGCGTTCTTTATTGAGATTTTCTTCATCTACCCCATTTTGCTCACCAAAGCTCAGTGTGTATTCTGTATTATAAATATCCATTGATAACCACGTGCCATGTTTTTTAGCAAGTGCGATGGCTTCATCATCTAAAAAGCTGGCATGTTCAATACTATCTACGCCGGCTTTTATAGCTGTTTTAATACCACTTGTGCCATGCGCGTGAGCGGCTACAGGTAAATCACGCATGTGGGCTTCATCAACAATGGCTTTCATTTCTTCAAATGAATACTGCTGTACACCTACTTTTGTACCTTTAGAAAAAACGCCTCCCGTGGCGCAAAACTTAATGGCATTAGCGCCATACTTTATGTTTTCACGTACTTTTACACGTGCAGCCCATGGGCCATCGGCTACCCCTGTTGAAGTGTATTTTAGCTCTGGTGGTAAGCGGTTATTATCGCAATGTCCGCCTGTGATCCCAAGCGAAGGGCCAGCTGCCCAAATACGCGGGCCTACAATATCTCCGGCGTTAATACCATCACGCACTGCAATCACGCTATAGCCTTCGGCTCCTACATTTCTTAGGGTAGTAAAACCAGCAAGCAATGTTTTTTTAGCAAAGTGCGCGGCTTTAATGGCCATGCGCGGTACCGACTGACTTAAACGCTCACTTCGAGATACCGTAGGGTCGCTGGTCAAATGTACATGCATATCCATAAGGCCCGGCATTAAAGTGAGCTCGGGTAAATCAATATGCTGATCGTTTTTGCTCATGCTCGGCTTTTTGTTTTGTGCAACGTTAGTGATCACCCCATTATCAATGGTGATCAGCGGCGATTGAATAACCTCGCCAGTTTGTACATCTACCATGGCTTTAGCAGATAAATAAGTAAGGGCTTGCGCGTTAAAGCTTCCTAAACACATAAGTGCAACGGAGGCGCTGAGTAGCTTTTTTTTCATTGTTTTTTCTTCTGGTGGCGGTTTAATTAATTGAAATGTAACAACCTAATATAAAAGTGTAAATATAATAGGTTAATCGCCACTTATCGTAATTTCTTTATTAACGCAGGTTAAATGCGCATAATCGGCTGACGATACTAAAAAGGATTACCATGAAATCAATTAAATTAGCCTTAGTTGCCAGTGGCGTTATGTTTGCTTTAAGTGGCTGTATGAACACACAAACCAGTAATAACACTGGCAATAGTGCACAGCTAAACACGTCAAACGCACCTGCAGCTATTGTTTCAGAGCTCTCTTATGAGCAGCAATTAGATGTACTTGTAGCACAGTACTACAACGAGTTACTCAGCTTTAAACCTATAAATGCAACTTATAGTGGTCGCAGTGAATTTAATGCTAAGTTTACCCCCGCAATTTCTCAAAAAAATAGGGCAAAAAAAGCCGCGTTTTACAAAAAGTATCAACAACGTTTAACACTTATTGATAAGGCGCAGTTAACAGGGCAAGCGTTACTCAGCTATGAAATATTACAAAGAGATTTAGCACTTAATTTAGAGGGAATGCAATTTCCAAGCTATATGCTGCCTATTAACCAAATGGCGGGAGCGCATAATACCTTTGCAGGTTTTGGCTCGGGGCAAAGTGCGCAGCCATTTAATACCGTAGAAGATTACAATAATTTTATAAAACGAAGCGAAGGCTTTATTACGTGGCTAAGCAGTGTAGAGCGCGCGATGGCGAAGGGGATTAAAGCGGGCATTACCTTACCAAAACCATTAGCTAAAAAGCTTCAGCCACAATTTGCTGCGCATGTGGTTAAAAATGCAGAGGATTCGTTATTTTGGGGACCAATTAAAAACTTACCAGCCTCATTTACCGCACAGCAAAAGCAGCAAATAACGGCGCAATATAAAGCACTTATTATGCAGCAATTAGTGCCTGCATATAAAAGTATGAGCGACTTTTTAGCCAATCAATACATTCCTCAAAGCCGAGAAACGGTAGGCTATAGCGACTTGCCTAATGGTAAAGCTTGGTATGAATATCAAATTAAAAAAAATACCACGTTGAGCCTTTCTGCAGATGAAATACATGAGATTGGTTTAAGTGAAGTTTCGCGTATTTTAAGCCAGATGAAAAAAGTAAAACACGAGGTAGGTTTTAACGGCACTTTGGATGAATTTTTTCAGCACTTACGTGATTCGGACCAATTTTATTACGATACGCCAGAGGCATTAATTGCAGCATATGAAGATATAAAACAAAAAATAGATGCGCGCGTCCCTTTACTGTTCGATGTTGCGCCTAAAGCCCCTTATGTTGTAAAAGCGGTTGAACCTTATCGAGCCCAATCTGCAGCGGGTGCATCTTATGCAGCGCCGGCACCTGATGGCTCTCGACCAGGTATTTTTTACATCAATACTTATAACCTAAAAGCGCAGCCAAAATTTTTATTAGAAACGCTCTCTATACACGAAGCCGCGCCAGGCCACCACTTTCAAATTGCTTTACAGCAAGAAATAGATGGCCTACCAGATTTTAGAAAATTTGGTGGCTACACGGTATTTGCAGAGGGCTGGGCGTTGTACGCAGAAAGCCTAGGAAAAGAGCTGGGTTTATTTACAGACCCTTATATGTGGTACGGGCGTTTGGCCGATGAGCAACTTAGAGCTATGCGCTTAGTGCTTGATACAGGCTTTCATGCAAAAGGCTGGACTCGACAGCAAGGTATCGATTACATGCTGGCAAATTCGTCAATGGCTAAAAGCGATGTGATAGCAGAAGTTGAGCGTTATATTGCATGGCCTGGCCAAGCACTGTCGTACAAATTGGGGCAATTTAAAATTCAACAATTACGTGACTACTCTAAAAAAGAGTTAGGTGATAAGTTTGATATTAAAGCGTTTCATACGCAAATATTGATTGATGGCGCCTTGCCGATGCCTATTTTAGAGGAAAAAATTAAACGTTGGGTTGCTGCCAGTAAATAGCAAAATGCGCAAAGCCCGTACAAATAAAGGCACGGGCTTTGCGCACGCTGTAGCAATACGTTAGAATGCGCGCTCTTTAGGGGCGCGAGTAAATTATGTTTGATCAAGAGTTAGCAAATACACAGTTTTGGCTTAAAAAAAGCTTAGCCGATATGAACCAAAACGAATGGGAAGCGATTTGTGATGGTTGCGGAAAATGCTGTTTAAATACCTTTATTGACAGTGAAGATGAAGACGAATTTACCGCCACCGATCAACTACGTGAAGGTGAAGAGCTTATTTTCACCAACATTGTTTGCCAATACCTTGATAACAATACCTGTGGTTGTAGCGAATACGAAAACCGCCAAACGCTGGTCCCTTCTTGCGTTAAACTGACCAAAGCCAACCTTAAAGATATCTTTTTTATGCCGCAAAGCTGTAGTTATCGCCGTCTCCACGAGGGGCGAGGTTTAGCTTCTTGGCATCCGCTATTAAATCAGGGTGACAAAACCCAAATGCATGCGCTTGGTATTTCTGTTAAAGATAAAACCGTAAAAGACTGTGACGTAAAGCTCGATGACTTTGATTTATACATTGCTGAGTGGCCAACAAAGGATTGCGACTAATGAGCGAGCTTAAGGCTGTAATAGGTTTAATTAATCCTAAAAGCCCTACAAATGTTGGCGGCGTTTTACGTGCCGCGGGTTGCTATGACGCTAAACAAGTATTTTTTACCGGTAGTCGCTACTTAAATGCTAAAAAGTTTCATACCGACACTAAAAATGTTGTTGAGCGTATTGCGCTTACGGGCACTGATAACCTACTCAGTGTAAAACCTGAAGGCGCAAAGGTTGTGGTTATTGAGCTGATTGAAGGCGCCACTGCGTTACCTGATTTTAAACACCCTGAAAACGCATTTTATGTATTTGGGCCAGAAGACGGCTCAGTACCAAAAGAGGTTTTAAAATGGTGCGATGAAGTGGTTTACGTACCTACAATTGGTTGTATGAACCTTGCGGCCACCTGCAATGTGGTACTTTACGACCGTTTAGCCAAACTTGGCGGGGTGGAGAGCAGCGACTCAACTATTATTAATTCTCGTGATACCAATAATAAAATGAAGTGGGTAAAAGCTTAAGCACCCACAGCTGTAATTTTAATTAAAATTTCTTTTACTTTATGTACTAAGTTCTACACTTTAGGAACATATTGTAAATGAAATTTAATTATGCGTTTATTTTTAATCCTCATACTCTTTTCATCTTATTGTTTTGCTGAGGTTCCTGTGACCTACATGCAAGATGATACTCGTCACACTATAATAGGTGAGCGCTATAAATCGGGTTACCTATTTAGCGCGCCTAACAGTAAAGGCACTATCCATGTGGTAACCGAAGATTGGCCGCCTTACATTGGGAACAAACTTTGTAACAAAGGGTGGGTATACCAATTTGCGGTATCTACATTTAACAGTGCCGGCTATAATATTTATATTGAATTTGTACCCTGGGCTAGAGCTGTCAGAGCCGTTGAACTAGGCAAAGCGGATATTTTATTGCCAGAGTACTTTATTGAAGATACAGCCCCTTCTGATTACGTACCAAATCATACTCGTCGAAAATTACTTGGCCTTTCAAATTCGTTTTCGGGCGGCAATATCGGTTTTTTAAAACGCAAAGGCGAGCCCGACAGGTTTAATGGCAATTTAAAGTCGCTTAAAGGCGCGCGTATTGGTGTTGTAAGAGGGTACCAAAACACCCCTGAGTTTGATGCCATGATGGATAATAATGAGTTTATTATTATTCATGCCGTAGACGACTTACAACTTGTAAAATTACTCGCTGCGGGACGTGTAGATTTAATAATAGGTGACCCTGAAGTGCTAACTTACTCAGTAAAGTATGCCTCTTTAGCTGAAAATGAAAAACGCGCTTTACTCAGTGCCGTAGAGCCAGAAAGTAAGGTAATTCAATATAACCCTTTATATTTTGCGATAAGTAAAAAAACACCAAACTGGCTCACTGTTTTAGAAGATATTAATACAGCTTTATACAAATTTAAAAATAGCGGCGAAACCCAAAGGATGAAACAGGCCTTATTAAATGAATGTGATTAATTGTAACGTTCCAATTATTTTGTACTTATATTATGTCGCAAACGTGTAAAATCATTTTCAACTTGTTAATGGAGTGAAAATGACGTGAGTGAAATAAATACCAATCAATCATTTGCGGTCAAAGAGCAACAAAATAAAAATTACCTGTTACCGCTGACTGCAATGACCACACTGTTTTTTTTATGGGGTTTTATTACCGTTTTAAACGACGTACTAATCCCTCGTCTGAAAGGCGTTTTTGACCTAACTTACTTTGAAGCAATGCTCGTACAGTTTTGCTTTTTTGGCGCCTATTTTATTGTCTCTATTCCAGCTGGAATTTTGGTTAAACAATTAGGTTATAAAAAAGGCATACTCACTGGCCTAGTGGTTGCCTCAATTGGCTGTATGTTGTTCTACCCTGCGGTAGTGGTGCATGAATACTGGTTGTTTTTAGGTGCTTTATTTGTACTGGCTGCTGGTGTAACTGTTTTGCAGGTTTCTGCGAACCCGTATGTAGCTGCTTTAGGGCCAGAAAAAACCGCCTCATCTAGGCTAAATTTAGCGCAAGCACTTAATGCCTTAGGGACAACCGTAGGCCCGTATGTTGGAGGTATCCTGTTTTTTGGTACCGCAGGTACATTAGCGGCAAGCGCTGCTTCTGCTGAATCTGTAAAAGTACCTTATTTAATGTTAGCAGCGGCCTTACTCATTATTGCTATCGTATTTGCCTTTATTAAGCTTCCTGAAATAGAAGGCCATAAAGAAGAAAATAACCCGGTTAATGAAACTCGCTCACTAACACAGGCACCTCATTTAACAATGGGCGTATTTGCTATATTTTGTTATGTCGGTGGTGAAGTGGCTATTGGTAGTTTTTTAGTTAACTTTTTTGGCGAAGCACATATAGCTGGACTTGAAGAACACGCTGCTGCTGCACTGATCAGTTACTATTGGGGCGGAGCAATGGTTGGCCGTTTTATTGGCTCTGCTGCGCTACAAAAAATAGCGCCATCTAAAGCATTGGCTTTTAATGCCTGCATGGTAATTGCCTTATTACTTGTAACTATATTTACGCAAGGCAATGTAGCCCTGTACGCGGTACTGGCCATTGGTTTATTTAACTCAATTATGTTCCCGACTATATTTTCTGTAGCGATAGAACGCTTAGGCTCATTAACCAGTAAAGGCTCTGGTTGGTTGTGTTTGGCAATAGTAGGGGGTGCCTTGGTGCCGTTATTACAAGGTTACATTGCTGATGTTGTTAATATTCAGCAAAGCTTTTTTGTTCCGCTAGTGTGTTATGTATTTATTGCTTGGTATGGCTTAAACGTGGTTCGTTTAGCTAAAAAGTGGTAAATACTCCCCGATGAAAGAGCGACTGAATACGTATTCAGTCGCTTTTTTATTGCCATTTTATAGGAACGTTCCAAGTGCGGGTTTGTTTTTAAAAAAATAGAGTTGTTACAACTATATACCGAATAGAGCTGGTTCTTTATTCTTATTTTAAGTACATAACCTGCTTATCTACCTCATTAACGACGACATACCTTTAAATTTTTGCTAAAAATATAATTAATAACAAAAAAATAAAAAAGGGCAGTCATGCTTAACTCACTTAAATTCACCTCAAAAGTGACTATTGCAGCATCTATGGTACTGGTTATTGTACTGGGTTTATTTGCTATAAATAATTACATCGCTATGCGTAACCAAACGCAACAGCAGCTCGACTTAGTCCTTAAGCAAAATTCAGAATCTACCTCACAAAACATTGCAAGCTGGCTTAACGCTAAACTCACCATAGTAAAATCGATTGCGCAAACTCACAAAAACAGTGATCCAAAACAGTTAACCCTTGCTCAGCTTAATACTGCCAAATACGCTGGTGGCTTTAAAAACACGTATATAGGTAAACCAAGTGGTTTATTTATACTTAACGATCAAAGCATTGTGTTACCTTCTGATTTTGATGCCACCTCGCGACCTTGGTATAAGTTAGTTGAAAATAAAAGCTATACCGCATTTACCACCCCGTATATTGATGTAACCACCAACGAGCTGACTATATCTGCAGTTGTGCCCATTCAAAGCAATGCCCGCTTTAGTGGTGTAGCGGGTGCAGATATAGACATGCACGCAGTGACTGAAATAATTAACGATATTGATTTTTTAGGGTTAGGGTATGCTTTTTTAGTAGATAAAAATGGCCAAGTGCTAAGCCATCCTAATAGCGAACTTAATTTAAAAAACACCTCCGAATTATTTGGCCAACCTACCGCGCTTAATAGCGAATTTACACAATATGATATAGCGGGTGAGCCGCATTTGATATCGTTTACTAAAATACGTGGCATAGATAATGTTGACTGGTATTTAGGTGTCGTTATTAATAAAAACCAAGCCTATGCAGAGGTGTCTCGCTTTGGTGTTAACGCGCTTATTTACATGTTAGTGGGAATTGTGGCCATTATTGTGTTTATGCAATTTTTACTGCGTTACTTAATGCAACCTATGGCGCGCCTAAATGATGCACTAGAAGATATTGCAAAAGGCGAAGGCGATTTAACCAAACGTTTAAAGGTTGAAAACAATGATGAGTTTGGCCAAATTAGTCACTCGTTTAACATTTTTATTGAAAAAATTCAGCACTCTATAGAACACGTTAAATTAACGACTGAACAACTCGATAGCGTAATAGCCAGTGTGGTGTCGCAAACACATTCTTCACTAGCCATGCACCATGACCAAACAAAACGTACTGATAGTGTGGCCATGGCGGTTAATAATTTTTCGCAATCGGCTATGGCTATTGCTAATAACGCCAGTGACGCTTCTGTAATAGCTAAAAATGCAGATGAGCATTCAACACAAAACCAGCAAACCTTATTGCACAGCGTTAATAGTATTCATCAGTTATCAGCCAATATGGAACAAGCGCAACACACTATTAATAGCCTTAACGCGCATACAATTAGTATTGGGCAAGTGCTTGAGGTGATAAAAGGTGTGAGCGAGCAAACCAACTTACTTGCATTAAATGCGGCAATTGAAGCTGCAAGAGCAGGCGAGGCTGGGCGCGGTTTTGCTGTTGTGGCTGATGAGGTACGCCAATTAGCACATCGTACTCAGCAATCAACCCAAGAGATTGAAGATACCGTAGGGCAACTACAAAGAGGCTCAAACCAAGCGGTAGAGCTGATGAAAACAAGCATTCAAGACAGTGAAAAAAGCGTAGAGCACGCTGAAGGTGTGAGCGTGTTAATGGGCCAAATAATAGAGTCAATAAAACAAATTAGCAGTGCTAATCATAGTGTTGCCAATGCCACTGTTGAGCAAAACGACCTTGTTAAAGTGCTCGACGCAGACATTACAAGCATGAGTGAGTTATCGGTACAAAGCCAAGAAAATTTAAAAAACACCCTCAATGAATGTACTAAACTTAAACAACAATTTAGTGATTTAGAGCAAATGGTTCAAAAGTTTAGAGTTTAAAATATGCCAAAAAAATCGGTTACAGGACAAAGTTGGTTAAGCCTTATTAACATAGATAAGGTGTATAGCTCGGATAAACAGCGCCAAGCATTTTCACTATTCACCATGATAGCCATTGCTATTATTGTTATCTCTATGTTGGTGGTGTTTAACTACACGGTGTATTCGCCTATTCTTACCACGTCGTTAATAGCGGTTAATATTACGCTTATTAGCGGCACTTTTTATTTTATAAAAACAGCCAAGCTGGAAATGGTTGCACTTATAAGTATGTGTATAGTGTTTATTATGTGTGTGGCCCTTACGTATACCGGCGGAAAAGAAAATACCGCGCTTTATTGGCTAATGTTTTACCCTGTAGTGTGTTTTGCCTCTTTAGGTGTAAAGCATGGCTGCAGGCTTGGCTTAGGCTTATTACTGTGCTGCAGTGTTATTTTATACGGGCCTGATTTTGGGCAAGTTAACTATGGCGGTATTGAAAAGTCTCGGTTTTTAGCCTCTTTTACACTGGTGTTTATTTTTTCGTTTATAGGTGAATATTTCAGGCATAAAAGTCACCTGGCAATTGCTGATATAACCCTTGCGCAAACGCAAGATGCCTATACAGATCAGTTAACGGGTGGCGCTAACAGGCGTTTCATTACCGCTCACTTTTTAAAATTAGCTGCTAAAACGCCCGAAAACTACCTGCCGTTTTCTATTTTATTACTTGATTTAGATTATTTTAAACGACTAAACGACACCTATGGTCATGATTTTGGCGATACAGTGTTGATAGAATTTACCAAATTACTTGATTCACAATTTCCAAACTCCGCAGTTAAAGCCCGTTATGGAGGCGAAGAGTTTGTGGTGATTTTACCTAAAGAAACAGCCCCAGTGGCTACAAAATTAGCCGATGATTTTAGACAATGTGTCGCAAAACAAGCTATTTTAACCAGCGATAATAAACGGGTATTTATTACCTGTAGTATTGGTGTGGCACAGGTTGATGATGTGGATCATTACAGCCGTGCACTTAAACAAGCAGACGAATACCTGTACCTAGCTAAAGAGCAAGGGCGTAACAAAGTTGTATCAAATCACACAGGAACACTATGACTCAAACTAAACTTATATATGTACACGACCCTATGTGCAGTTGGTGCTGGGGATATAAACCGACGTGGTTAAAACTAAAAGCCGCATTAGCTTCGCAGCTGACTATAGAATACAAAGTAGGGGGGCTTGCTCCAGATAGCCAAGAGCCCATGCCAGAAAATATGCGCGCCATGCTCCAAAGCACGTGGTATAAAATTAGTGAGATGTTGGGCACACAGTTTAATTTTGATTTTTGGCAGGTTTGTCAGCCAAGGCGCTCTACTTACCCAGCCTGCAGAGCGGCGATTATTGCCAGAGCGCATAATAAAGAGCCACAAATGATAGAGGCAATTCAACATGCTTATTATCTACATGCTCAAAACCCATCTGATGAAAGTACTCTAATTACCTTAGCTGAAAAAATAGGCATAGATAAACAACAGTTTACCGAGGAACTTTGCTCTGAGGCTTTGAATCAAAAATTACATGAGGAGTTAGCATTTAGTGCAAGCTTGCCAATACAAGGCTTTCCTTCGTTAGTATTAATAACTGATAATAAAGCCATTGCAATTAAAATAAATTACACCGATCACCAGCAAACACTAAACACAATTAACGCTTTATTAGCTTAACAACTAGCCAAAATGCGTGTATTTGCTGCTTTAATACACGCTTTGCATATAAACACCCCGATATAAGACGCAAATGTTACAGCTGTAACAAAATAGACTTTTTTGCGCAACATGCCTGTCATTATTCATCTATACAATTTCACTCATTGAAAATCTTTAGCCTAAAACAAGTTAGTTTAGGCTAAAACAACAAACTAGCAAATCCGCTAATTAACGAGTAAAGGTGTATGCGATGAAAGGCGTTAAACCATTGATCTTAGCTGGTATTGTAGCAGCAAGTGCTGCAGTACATGCCAATGATTTAGAAAAGGTTATCGATAAAAGCAGTGAAATAAATAAATCAGCTGCGCAATCACAAACAAAAATAGACAAGATTGCTGATTCAATGCAAGGACGTCTTCAACAGTTTAAAACCCTTAATAAAGAAATTGATGGTTTAACTGTTTATAACGCGCAATTAACTAAACAGTTAAATAACCAAATTGAAGAAATGGAGTCACTTAACCTTTCAATGGATCAGGTCTCTATTATTGAGCGTCAGATCACACCACTAATGCTGCGCATGATTGAAGGGCTTGAGCAATTTGTAGCACTTGATGTGCCATTTTTGCAAGAAGAGCGCACTAAGCGTATTAGCTCTTTAAATGCCATGATGGACCGTGCAGATATTAACTCAAGCGAAAAATTCCGCCGCGTATTAGAAGCATACCAAGTAGAAGTTGATTACGGACGCACTATTGAAGCCTACACCTCACTGTTAACGGTAGACGGTAAAGAGCGTGAAGTAGACTTTTTACGCATTGGCCGCTTAGAGCTTATTTATTTAACACGTGATGGTAAGCAAGCTGGTAGCTGGGATGAAGAAACAAAGTCGTTTGTTACTTTACCAGACTCAACAATTAGCCAAATCAACAAAGGTTTACGTATCGCACGTAAGCAACTTGCCCCAGATATGTTAACTCTGCCAGTACACGCAGCAGAATAAGAGGTTGAAGATGAAACTGTTTACTCAAATGACAAAAATGGCCCTTTTTGCTGCAAGCCTAAGCTTTGCAGGCGCAAGTGTGGCAGCTGAGCCTATGGACTTAGACTCACTATTAAAAACACTTGAAGAAGGCAAATCGGCTCAAAGCGCGCAAAACAAGCAACGCGAACAAGAATTTATGGCGCGCCAAAACGAACAAGTGCAAATGCTTAACAACACACAAGCAAAACGTAATCAAATGCTTGCTGAGTCTGAGCGCTTAGAAACACAGTTTGAAGAAAACGAAATTAAACTTGCTAACTTAACAGAAACACTGTCTAAACGAATGGGTTCTTTAAAAGAGCTATTTGGTGTGCTTCAGCAAGTTGCAGGTGATTCTAGCAATAAGTTTGCTACCTCTGTGGTATCAGCTGAAATTGCGGGTCGTAGCACATTTATGGATGAGCTAGCACAAAAAATGGGCTCTACTTCAAAGCTTGCCTCTATCGAAGATATTGAAAAAGTATGGTTTGAGCTACAACGCGAAATGACAGAGCAAGGTAAAGTAAGCCGCTTTACTACCGATGTAATTGTACAAGGTGGTGAAAAAGCACAACAAGAAGTGGTACGTGTAGGTGCTTTTAACTTAATCTCTAACGGTAAATACCTAGAATTTAACCCAGTAACAAATACCTTAAGCGAGTTAAATCGCCAGCCTGTAGCACGTTTTACTGCAACAGCTGATGAGTTACAAAATGCAAAAAGTGGTGTTGTGCAGTTTGCACTTGACCCAACGGGTGGCTCAATTTTAGGTTTATTAGTGCAAGCACCAGATACCGAAGAGCGTGTACACCAAGGTGGTACAGTCGGTTACGTTATTTTAGGTGTAGGTGTTATTGCTTTACTTATCTCACTTGAACGTTTTTTCTCATTACTGATTATGGGCGGTAAAATTCGTCGTCAACTTAAAGATGATGTAGCACGCGATGACAACCCACTTGGCCGCGTAATGAAAGTAAAAGATCAGTTCCCTGATGTTGCCCACGACACGTTAGAGCTTAAATTAAGCGAAGCTATTTTACGTGAAATGCCAAAAGTAACGCGTAATTTAACGCTTATTAAAATCATCTCGGTGGTGGCGCCGCTGCTAGGTTTACTAGGTACAGTAACCGGTATGATCAACACCTTCCAAGCAATCACATTATTTGGTACAGGTGACCCTAAACTAATGGCTGGTGGTATTTCGCAAGCATTGGTAACAACGGTGCTTGGCTTAGTTGTGGCAATTCCTACGGTATTTTTATACACCCTACTTAATACACGCGCTAAAAACATTCTGCTTACTATTCAAGAGCAAAGCGCAGGTATTATCGCACAGCGAAGCGAGAAGGGAGCATAAACCATGGTGCTATTGATTGACTCAATCAATGCTATCCGTGATTTTCTCGACACTGGTGGCCAAGTCCTCTTGGTCATCGGGGTGTTAATCTTCGCGATGTGGTTATTGATACTCGAGCGATTTATTTATTTTTTCAAAGGTTTTCGTAGTTACAAGCAAAACGTAAAAGCGCAGTGGAAAAACCGTGCAGAGCGCAATAGCTGGAATGCTGAGCAAATACGGCAGGCGATGATTTCACGTGCTTCAATGCGTTTAGACACCAACTTAGCACTGATAAATGTAATGGTTGCATTGTGTCCGCTACTTGGCCTGTTAGGCACAGTAACGGGAATGATTGAAGTATTTGATGTAATGGCAATTACCGGTACGGGTAGTGCGCGCTCTATGGCATCAGGTGTTTCTAAAGCAACTATTCCAACCATGGCAGGTATGGTTGGTGCACTTTCGGGTGTATTTGCCTCTACGTTTTTACAGCGTAGAGCCAAGCGCGAAGTTGAACTACTTGAAGACAGCATGGTTTTAGACCATTAAGTAACATTTTGATAAGCGGCTTATAGAGTCGCTCATCCTAGGAGAATAAAAATGAGAGCCCCGTTAGGAAACCTATTACAAGAAGACGAAGCTGAAGAAATTAACATGACCCCAATGTTAGACGTTGTATTTATCATGCTTATTTTCTTCATCGTTACCGCCTCGTTTGTTAAAGAAGCCGGTATTGATGTAAACCGCCCAGAAGCCGCAACAGCGGTTAAAAAAGAACGCGCTAATATTTTAGTGGCTATTTCTGATACAGGCGAGATTTGGATTAATAAACGTCAAATCGATGTACGTGCAGTGCAAGCCAATATCGAACGTTTAAAAGCAGAAAATCCACAAGGGAGCGTGGTTATTCAAGCTGATAAAAAAGCCACCACTGATATGTTAATCAAAGTAATGGATGCGTCGCGTGCTGCAGGTGCGTTTGATGTTTCAATTGCTGCACAAGATGCGTCTTAAGGGTTAGCCATGTTGCGATATTTAGTAGCATTAATAGTAGCGGGTGTAGTGACCTTTATGCTGTTTTTAGGCATGCAGGCACTGATCACCGGTGGTGAAGGTGCCATGTCGGAGCCAGTAAAAGGAAACGTTTTAGACTTTGTACGTTTGAAAAAAGAAGAAACGGTACAAAAGAAAGAGCGTAAACCGCAAAAGCCACCTACACCAAAAGAGCCACCACCGCCTATGGAGTCGCCGCAAATGCAAAATAATGATGCAAACGCGGCCAGCAATAATTTTGATTTTGGTGCGGATGTAGGCAGCGACGTTGACCTAGCGGGTGGCTTAGCGCTTGAAACAAGTGATGGTGAATACCTACCCATTGTAAAAGTAGCTCCAGTGTATCCGCGTCGTGCTTTGTCGCGTGGTATTGAAGGCTATGTAATTGTTGAATTTACAGTAACTAAGCAAGGTACTGTACGTGACCCGCAAGTAGTAAAAGCGGTCCCTGAGTCACTGTTTGATAGAGCAGCGATGGATGCCGCACTTAAATTTAAATATAAACCGCGCGTAGTAAATGGTGAAGCCGTTGAAGTAGCGGGTGTTCAAAACAAAATATCTTTCCAAATTAATGGTTAACTTATCTTAATTGGATGAAATAGCGAGGCGATTATGAAATTACTACCTACAGCTAAAAATTTAAAACTGGCATTATTTTGCACTGCCGCGATCGGTGCAAGTATTGTTGTGCCAAGTACGCTAAGCCTTGTGCCGGGGCTAAACGTAGCAACTGCTCATGCAGAGCAAGAGCAAAAAACAAGGCGTGTACCTGCACTGCGCGAAAAGGTTTATAGCCAGCTTGCTCGTGCGCAAAAGCTCGCTGACGATGGCGATGTAAAAGGCGGCCTTGAAGCACTTGATAGCATTCAAGAGCGAGCTTCAAGTATGAACTCGTACGAAATTGCGATGATGCATAACTTTTATGGCTTTATTTATTACAACGAAAATGATTTACCAAAAGCCATTGCCTCGTTTGAAAAAGTGGTAGCCGAAGAGGCTATTCCTGAATCATTACGTTTAAGTACCACGTTTAGCCTAGCGCAGCTTGCAATGGCCAACGGCGAGTATAAAAAAGTTATCGCGTTTTTAGATAAGTGGGATGAAATAAATACCAAACCTATTACAGAAGGGTATTACTTACTTAGAGCGCAAACTTACTACCAGTTAAAAGAATACCCAAAGGGGCTTGAGTACATTAATCAAGTTATTGCTCTTAGCGACAGCGAAGGTAAAACCCCTAAAGAAAACTGGCTGGTACTACAGCGCGCTATGTATTACTCACTTAATCAAACAGATAAAGTAGTGGCAGTGCTTGAGCGCATGGTTAAACTTTACAATAAACCAGAGTATTGGGTTCAGCTAGCTGGTATGTACGGAGAAACCGGCAAAGAAAAAGAGCAACTAGCAGTAATCGAAGCGGCGTATCAACAAGGCTTTTTAAAAACCAAGTCTGATTTAAGACAATTATCGCAAACTTACCTTTATAACGGCCTGGCATACAAAGCAGCAAAAACAATGAGTGATGCGATAGAAAAAGGCATTGTAGAAAAATCAGCGAAAAACTATGCCTTTATTGCAGAGGCCATGATTCAAGCTAAAGAAGATGAAAAATCGATTAGCTACTTCGCAAAAGCGGCTGACCTATCAGAGCATGGTAAGTACGATCAACGCCTAGCAGAAGTGTTTGTTAACACTGAGCAATACGAAGAAGCGGCTGATGCTGCGCGTAAGGCGCTTGATAAAGGCGGTCTTGATTTTGAATCAAACGCTTACGTTGCGCTAGGTATGGCACAGTACAATATGCAAAATTTTGATGCGTCTATTTTAGCGTTTGAACAAGCCCAAAAGCATGATAAATCACAACGTTTAGCAAAGCAGTGGATTAAATATGTTAAGCGTGAAAAAGTGCATGCGCAAACACTTAAAGCCGCGTTACTTTAACTTTATACCCTAACGCTATTTTACAAATAATAAAGCGTTTACCTATTTCATAATCGCAACACCAAAACCGCCTTAGGGCGGTTTTTTTCGTTGTTAAAACATTTAAGCTATTGAATTTTAATTAATTACTATTGTCATCTTATGGTTACTAAACTGTAACTGCTTTGTCATATCTCTACAGTATCTTATTTGCATCCGATAACTCAGGTCACCTTAATGCATGAGTATCGTGCCTTAAAGTGACTTAAGTTTTTACTTAATGCACTAACAAAATAATTAAATACTTTAACGGAGTGAACAATGAAATTATCTGATTTATTTAAGGTCAGCCTAGTAGCAACTGCAATGACACTAGCTGGCTGTGGCGGCGATATCGAAATTACACCTACTGTAAACGATAACAGCTCGTCAACAGATAACAGTGTTAATAATTCAAACAATACAACTGGTTCAACAACTGAAGAAGAAGCTGTTTGTGCAAGCTACGAATCAGATGCAGGTACGGTAACAGGCGTAGTAAGTGGCATTGATTGTTTATACAACGACTCGTTTGCAAGCAAAACAATTTCTATCACAAGTAACATTACTTTCGCTGAGCTACCTGATGGCGGTGTTCACGTTTTTGAAGATGCATTACAAATTGGCGAAGATGGCAGCACTGTAGATGGCTTTGAAGTACCAGCAAATGGTCCAACAATGACCGTTGAACCAGGTGCCGTTTTAGCATTTGGCTCAGGTGAAGCAATTGTACGTATTGCACGTGGTGCAAAAATTCAAGCGGTAGGTACTGAAGAAAAGCCGGTTGTATTTACTTCGGCAAACGCGTTTGACCGTTTTGATACAGCAGGCGAAGGCGCACGCTACGCAGATTGGGGCGGTATCATTATTAATGGTAACGGCATTACTGACCAATGTACTGATGCAGAGCGTGACGGTGGTACGTGTAACGTAGCCTCTGAAGGTATAACAAGCTACTTTGGTGGTAACGATAATGCAGACTCTAGCGGTAATATTAAATGGGCTAAAATTTGGTACGCAGGTTCAGGCCCTCGCGTTGGTGGTGAAGGCGATGATTTGAATTCACTAACACTAAATGCAGTTGGCTCTGGTTCTGAGTTTGATTACCTACACATTCACCAAGGTTTTGATGACGGTATTGAAATTTTTGGTGGTGCTACAACGCTTAAACACGTAGCGGTAACAGATACACAAGATGATTCGTTTGACTTTGACGCAGGTTGGCAAGGTAAAGCTCAGTACTTATTTATTCAACACGGTACTGTGACACTAAATGACGGCACTGTTGTTAACATGGGTAACAATGGCTTTGAGTCTGATGGTGTTAAAGGTTCTTCTACCGAGCAAGTGTCTCCATCTAACCCAACGGTTGCCAATGTAACGGTTGTAACTACCGATGGTAACTCGGTACGTGATGACGACCCTTCACAAGCTTACAAGTTTGATGACCAATTTAATTCAAGCATTTACAACACTGTTATCGTTAAGCAAAACGCAACTAACACGCAATGTATTGAGTTCTCAGGCGACGGTGAAGCACAAGCAGATAAAATCTCATTCACAAGCTCTGTAATGGCGTGTTCTGCAAACTTTACTGATACAGATACGTTTGCAAGCGGCCCATTAGAAGGTCAAACAAAAACAGCGTGGTTTGAAAATGATGGTGCTAACCAAATCTTAACTGATGATGTTGCAGTACTTGCAGATAACGGTTTTGCAACGAACACAGCAGCTGCAGAAGTAACGGTTACTGCAACAGACTTAAGCACAAGCGATTCATTTTTTGAAAGCGTAAACTACATTGGTGCGGTATCGGATCAGGATACAGACTCTAGCTGGTATAAATGGGTTGAAGCGGCTGTTACAGCAGCAAATGCTGACTAAATAGCACACCATTATAACCTCTGATTAAAGGCGCCTTGTGGCTTGTTATTTAAGCGTCAGGCGCCTCTTTTGTATAACCTGATTAGGATTATCTCATGTCTAAAAAGCATAGACTCAATCAAATTACTTGGGCAATTGGTTTAGGTTTAGTCGCTCATTCGACTAGCTTAATTGCTGCACAAGCCGATGAACAGTTAACAAACGAACAAGAAATAGAAGAAGTTGTTGCTGTAGGTACGCGTTTACAAGGGAGCGCTGCGGCAGTTGTAGAAGAACGTAAAAACCAAGCCTTTGTTGCCGATATTTTAGGCTCTGAACAATTATCACGCACGGGCGACAGCGACGCAGCATCTGCGCTTCGTCGAGTAACAGGCCTAACGCTTGTTGATGGTAAGTTTATTTACGTTAGGGGCCTTGGTGAGCGTTACTCTAGTGCGCGTTTAAATGGCGCTTACATCCCAAGCCCAGATTTAACCCGTAACGTTATTCCTCTGGATATTTTCCCTGCAAGTATTATTGAAAGTATGGCTGTTCAAAAAGCTTACTCTCCAGACATGCCAGCAGCGTTTGGTGGCGGTAATATAGATATTAGAACTAAAACCGCACCGAGTGAATTTACAGCAGGCATTGAAGTGGGTGCAGGTTACGATACGGCATCAAGTGATGGCTTTACCTACAATCGTAACGAAAATGGCATTCCACGTGAGTTATCACAGGCTATTTCAACATACCGTGGTGATTTTAGTATTGGCAATATTGTTAGTAGTGAAGGATTTGAAGATGGCGATTTAACGCGTGCAGAACAAGCAACCGCTGTTAATAACGCACTTTTAAAGTCGCTTCCTCGCGATTATGAGTTAAAAGAAGAGTCGTTAGACCCGCGTTATAATATTAAAGCCCATTATGGTGATAGTTTTGAAGAGAGCTATTTTGGCGGCAAGGTTGGGTTTTTACTGGCAGGTGCTTACAAAAACGAATGGGATTTTGAAGAACGTTTTAGCTCAGTTATCACCCAAGATTTAGAAAACGAAGAAGGCAATGTTGATTGTACAACGTCGTTAGCGACCAGTGAAGATGTGAGTAACTCGTGTTACAACACAGTCAAAAATTCGCAAGTGACCACTGAAACCGAAAGTTATAACGGTTCATTAAGCTTGTCATACCGTTTAGGTACGCACAGTATTTCTGCTCAACAGCTTTACATTATTGATAATGAAGATGAGTCTGAAATTGCTATTTCGCAAAGCCCTGCGGGGAGTTCTACGTTTAGTATTGCGGGTGATGGGATTGCAAACCGTAATCATGAGTTTAATTACGAAGAACGCCAATTAAACATTACTCAAGTTATGGGCCAACATACCTTTTTAGATTATTTTGGTATTGGTGCCGATTGGCAGTACACCGAAGCTAAAGCAACGACTGATATACCTACCAGTGCCGACTTTGAGTTTCGTGACACTTATAATAGTGATGGCAGCTATGCCGGCTCAACTATTACAGGGGATGATAACCGTGTAATTATGTCATACACCAATATGGAAGAGCGTGTTAAATCGTACGGTGGTAACTTGACGCTGCCGCTTAGCTTTGAGTCTATGGAAGTTGAGTTTAAAGTTGGTTACGATTTTTCTGACAGAGCCCGAATATTTAATACCTCAAGCTTTGCTATAAACAACAGTGGTGGCTCAGGTATTTCAATAAACGACGGTAGCACTGATGCGCTTAATAATAGTGGTTTTTTAACTGACGACTTTATTGATAATAACGCTGTGTTAATTGACTTTAATGAGCCAACAGCCCCTGATGCCGATGATTACATTGCTGCGCAAAAGGTGGATGCAGGTTATGCGTCTTTCGATGTGTTTTATGATCAATGGATAAGAATAAGCGGTGGTATTCGTTATGAAGAATTTAAACAATCTTCTATCGGTACATCGAGCCTTATTTTTGATGAAGACGATTTAAATACCTTTTACGATCCAGATAAAATTCAAGCAGGCTCTGTTATTACCGATGATTGGTATCCGGCACTGTCTGTTACCTATGTAGGTGGCGATGATTACCAGGTGCGCTTAGGTTATGGTGAAACAGTGGTACGCCCTGATTTTCGTGAAGTAGTGCCTGTTACGTATTATGACCCTTTGACCGACATTAGAACGTTTGGTCGTACGGGGATTAAAAGTAGCCCAATTAAAAACTACGACTTACGTTATGAATATTACGGACAAGCCGGTAATTCATTTAGCGTAGCGGCGTTTTATAAAGATATTACTGCGCCAATCGAAACGGTTTTAAACATTGGTGATGAAGATTACTCAGCATCGTTTATAAATGGTGAAACAGCAGAAGTTTATGGTATTGAAGCTGAATGGCTACAAGACTTAACATTTGTAAGTGAAGGCCTATTTACTAGCGGTAATATCACATTAAGTGATTCTGAAGCGTCTATTGACCCAGCACTTGCGGGTACATTAACTAATCCTAAAAAACGTATGACAGGCCACTCTGAATATGTAGTTAATTTACAATTAAACTACGATTCGTTAGATGGCATGCACAGCAGTTCATTAGTTTATAACGTATTTGGTGAGCGAATTTTAGCAGCGGGTGTTGCTAATAGAGATGACGCGTATGAGCAACCATTTCACTCACTCGATTTAGTTTATACTTATTATCCTGATTTTAATTCTAAGATTAAGTTTAAAGTTAAAAACTTACTCGATGAAGATCAAGAGGTAACACAATCAGACATTATAGTGCGCTCAAAAGAGCAAGGTGTAACGTTTGATTTAAGTTACAGCTACGAGTTTTAATTTTCTTCCCAAGGAAGGGGGATATAATAAAACCTAACTACCGATTAGCCCTGTATTTAATACAGGGCTTTTTTATGACTATGAAAAATATTTAAGTTTCGCTTTATTCACTAGTTTTAGGGCGCTTGGGGTGTTAGGTTAGCTTTATACTAATCAACTTAAATAACTAGTCATTCTAGTGTGCTAAATAAAGCGCGAACGGCGTAATAAATTTTTGATGCAGAACAGCTACATATAAAAATTTATGGCTTGTTATCTCGCTATTGATTTGCCGCTATAAATGATTAATAACTTAATATGATTGGTTTTAATAAAAATTAATTCTCACGCAATGAATTTTAATTTTTAATGTATTAAGGCATCTTTTATGAATCAAACAGTGGAAAAAACAATGAAAAAAGTAGGATTGGTCGGTTGGCGTGGCATGGTTGGCTCTGTGTTATTAGAACGTATGCAACAGCAAAGTGATTTTGCACATATCGACACCACCTTTTTCACCACCTCACAAGCTGGGCAACTCGGCCCTGATATTGCTGGCGACGCAAAACCGTTATTAGATGCAAGTGATGTAAATGAACTTGCTAAAATGGATATTATTGTTACCTGTCAAGGTGGTGATTATACCAAAGCGGTTTACCCTAAATTACGCGAATCGGGTTGGGATGGTTACTGGATTGATGCAGCTTCTGCCCTTCGTATGGTTGATGACAGCATTATTGTACTTGACCCTGTAAATAAAGATGTCATTGAACAAGGTTTAGAGCAAGGCGTAAAAACTTTTGTAGGCGGTAACTGTACCGTATCGTTAATGCTACTTGCTTTAGGTGGTTTGTTTGAGCAAGACCTAATTGAGTGGGTAAGCCCAATGACTTACCAAGCGGCCTCTGGTGCCGGCGCTCGTAATATGAAAGAGCTTATAGCACAAATGGGCGCTATTCATTCAAGCGTTGCCGAGCAACTAGATAACCCAAGTTCAGCTATTTTAGAAATTGATAAAATAGTGAGCGAAAAAATGGCTTCAAGCGATTTACCACAAGACCAATTTGGCGTGCCGCTAGCCGGTAGCTTAATTCCTTGGATTGACGTACCAATGCCAAGTGGCCAATCTAAAGAAGAGTGGAAAGCGCAGGTTGAAGCGAACAAAATTTTAGGCTCTTCTAAACAGCCTGTGCCAATTGATGGTTTATGTGTACGTATTGGTGCAATGCGTTGTCATAGCCAAGCGATGACCATTAAATTACGTGAAGACATTAGCGTAGAAAAAATTGAAGAAATTTTAGCTTCGCACAACGAGTGGGTTAAAGTTATCCCAAATGAGCGCGAAATTAGTGCAACTGACTTAACCCCAGTTAAAGTAACAGGTACGTTAAGTATTCCTGTTGGTCGTATTCGTAAATTAGCCATGGGTCCAAAATACATTAGCGCATTTACCGTGGGCGATCAGCTGTTATGGGGCGCTGCAGAGCCACTTCGTCGTATGCTTCGCATCATTGTAGACGGTGAATAATTTCTGCATTTAAAAGTGTATATTAAAAAGGGGTTAGCGTATTGCTAACCCCTTTTTTAGTTAAGCGGCACTGCATACGCTACTTTATTTTTTCCTTCGTGTTTTGCTTTCGTTTTGCTTTCGTTTTGCTATTTACAACGTTTGCTCAATGGTGCTGTAACGCGCTTTATATAAACGCACTGTATATAAAGCGTATAAGTTTGTGCTTCATTAATACCTAGGAAAAACGTAATAAATATTAATATTGCCATCCCCTACGCTCTGTTGGAGCAGTCATAAAATTTATGAGTATATGAAAGGTTCAGTAAGCTTGGTTAACTCGGCTCATTGCATTTTTTGGTATAGCTTTTGCTCGTACTGATCTATTACACCTTTATTCGCTCGGTTTTCGCTGCTTTGTGGGTACTTAATTCACTTATGCAGGTATTTTTTACTTATGCCGAGATGCTAAGCCTTCACATAAGGATAGATAATGGCTTCTACTTTTAAAAATACACGCAAAAAATGGTTTTATGCTTTAGTGGTTATAGCCTTGGGGTTAATTTTACTCAGAGCTTTAGCCCCTTATGCGGTTCAATATTATGTAAATCAGCAGCTTGAACAAACCCAAGGCATAACAGGGCATGTGGGTGATGTTGATTTGTACTTATACCGAGGCGCTTACGCTGTTGATGAGGTAGAAATTTACGCGGTAGATGCCACGCAGGTGCCTAAGCCGTTACTGTCTATTGATACACTTGATTTTTCGCTTGCGTGGTCTGCTTTATTAAACGGTAATTTTGTTACCAACATGGCTTTTACCCGCCCAGAAATTGTTATTTACGATAAAGACCCAACTACCGCTGAACAAAACCATCAGGTGAAAGATGAAACCACCTGGGTAGGCCTTGCTAATGATCTCGTGCCTTTTTCAATTGATACGCTACGTATAGACAATGGTAAAGTAACCTTAGTTAACGCCACCAGCGAAGGAGAGCAGCCTACTTACGTATCAAATATAAACGCTAACATTAACAATATTACCAATGCACAAAACCTCTCTAAAACCTTAGTCACGAGTTTAAAAGTAGAAGGGCAGCTAATGGGCGAAGCTAAGCTATCTTTAAATGGTAAATTAGACCCCTTTAGTGATGAAGCTAATTTTGATTTTAATGTTGAAGTGCAGCGCTTTTCGGTTAAAAATCTCGAAACTGTTTTTAAAGTCTATACCCCATTTGACATTGAAGCCGGCGGAATAGATGGCGCAATGGAATTGGCCGCTAACAATAATAACTTAAATGGATATGTAAAAGCGGGTGTGCACGATTTAAGTGTTTTTTCGTGGCGCGAAGATATAGAAAAAGATGATGACGGTCTATTTACCGCTATTTTTGAAGGCAGTATTGATTTACTCAGCTCGCTATTAGAAAACGATGAGTCAAAGCTGGTGGCTGCTCGGGTGCCCATAGATGGGCAATTAGATAACGCTGATGTATCTACTTTTGAAGCCGTGGTTTCTGTATTAAAAAATGCGTTTTTTGAAGCATTTAAAATGAAGGTTGATAATGTTATTTCGTTTGAAAGCACGCAAGAACAACAAGGTGAGTAACTAAAAGCCCTTTGTATTAACTCAATACAAAGGGCTTTTTAAGTTTTAGCAAGTAAAATAGATCAGCTATTTATTGGAGTTGGTAATATCTGAGGTTTTACTTAATAACGTTTTCAGCTCAGCTATTTGCGCTTGTAGTTCAACCACTTGTCCTTGCGTTGCAGGAAGTGAGTTATTATCCGCTTTTAGCTCACGGGCATTTCGATGCTCCTCGCTCATTACTTCTAAAATGGCACCTACCATCATGTTTAAAAACACAAACGCAGTTAAAAAGATAAACGTGAGGTAGTAAATCCAGCTTAGCTCGTACACCGCCATGGTTTCGTACATAATGTCGGTCCAATCTTCAAAGGTAGCTATCCTAAATAGCGTTAACATTGAAATGGATACATCTTGCCAAAGTACCGGGTTAATATCGGCAAACATCATACTGCCCATGGCTGCGTAAATATAAAAAATAACAAACATAAGCAGTGCTATATAGCCCATTTGCGGAATGGCTTTAAGCAACGAATTTACAAGCAAACGCAGCTCTGGGATCATAGATACTAAACGCAGTACCCTAAATATACGCAGCAATCGGGCCAGTAACATAGTTGATCCTGCAGCTGGGTATAAGCTGCCAAGTACAATAATGGTATCGAATATATTCCAGCCCTTTGAAAAGAAGTCTTTTATTCCTTTACTTGCAATAAAGCGAATAATGAGTTCGATTAAAAAGAAAGCTGTGATCCCTACATCCATCCAATTTAGAATGAATTCTACAGTGGGGTGAAGAGAATATGTATGAGCACCTACGGTGAGGGCAGAAACAACAATGACAGCTATAACAAATGATTGAAATATCTTGCTTTTGTCTATACGCTGAAACAGCTTTTGTAACTGCGACATCATAATTATGGGTCCTATGCAAAGTCAGGTTTTTATGACGCTAATATACAATAATATTGTTGCTTTCGATAACGAAAGTGTAAGGAACTCTAATGTTAATCAGTCAAATAACTAAAAGCGCATTGCTGTTTGTGGGATTTTCGGTACTTGCGGGGTGTAGCTCCGACGCTCGCTTTCACGAAATTCAATCAGCACGTTTAGATGAATGTAATTATAAAGCCGATAAAGAGTATTACGAGTGCCTTGAAAATCAAGATAAAAATTTTGAAGAGTATCAAAAACAGCAAAGCGAACAAACACAATAATTTATGACTAAAACACAAAAATTGCGTGATAAACAAATACGCCAAGCCCTCACCAACGCCTGTGAACAAATAAAAGCGACTCATTATGGTTTTGCTTATTTAACTCACACCATTGATTTAAAAAATGAAGCAAAGTCACTAAAAATAAGCTGCTATTTTGAAGATGATATAGCCTATAACGACACCGAAGCGCATTTTTCTCAGCTAGTCGATATTATTCACGCTGAGCTTAGCAAAATAAGCTTACCGGTAGCGGCTAAGCAAATAGCGTTTTTAGTTGATTAACATTGGTTTGCCTAGCTATGGACGTTATAATTACCAAAATTATTTTTAGGATGTAAAGCATGGCTGTTCCATCGCGTTCGCAAATCACACCAGGTACAACCGTAAATATTGTATTAAAAGAAGATCAACGCAGCGGCACATTAACGCAAGGTGTAGTTGAGCGTTTATTAACTAAATCACCTAATCACCCGCATGGTATTAAAGTACGCCTAGAAGATGGTCAAGTCGGCCGAGTAAAAGAGATTTTATAATGACAGCGTTAACAGAGCAGGAATTTTGGGATTTAGTGACCACGCCTGAGTTAGGGCTCGACCCACAAAGCGTAAGCGACAACTTAAAAGCTAAATTGAGCGAGTTAACCGACGAGCAGCTCATTGCTTTTGATAAATTTTTTGGTATTCACATGCGCAAATGTTTTACCTGGGATTTATTTGGTGCTGCATTTGTTATGGCTGGCTGTAACGACGAATACGGTTTTAGCGAATTTAGGTGCTGGCTCATCTCCCGCGGGGAGACGGTATTTAATAACGCATTAAGCAATGCCGACTCACTAGCACAGTGCTCCCCTGTGTATTATTTAAATGAGCAACCTTATCCTTATATTGATGAATACGACTTAATAGCCGGTTTATTATTTGAAGAGCGTAATGACGACGAATTACCTTTTGTACCCTCAGGCGAGCAACCGGCAGGTAAACGCTTTAAAGACAAACCCAAGTTTTTAAAACAAAGCTACCCGCAATTATTTGCAAAATACTGGCAGTAATACTCAACGTTATTTACATTCAAGATGGTTGCATTTAATGCCACCATCTTGAATTTTCCTTTCACAGTTGTTCACAATCGTACCCATTTATTCACTTTTTTTAAATGACTCTATGTTAATAGTTATGTTACATTAATGTGTTTTTAAATGAACAAACACTGAATATAACAATATACGACATAGGAATGTTATGTATAAAACACTCTCATCAGGATTGATAGCGTTTTGCTTTTTAAATTCGCTAAGTGCACACGCGGCGGTTTCGCAACGAGTAAACAAATCATCTTTATCAGAAGTTAACTTACTTTTAAATCAAAGCGTAGGTTTAACTAATCAGGCATCCACCCATTCTTACTTTATTGAGTTAGATACGCCTCAAGCCTTAAATGCAAAACAAACTCGGTCATCAGCTAAAAAGATGCAGCAGTTTTTCGCAGGCGTGCCTATTTGGGGGCAGCAAATACGAGTGCAATCTAGCAATCAACACATAAGTGGTTTTTTTGCTAAAAATATCGATGCTGTATCTTTAAATAAAACGGCTAATAATCAGTTTGATGAATTTTCTGCGGTTAAATCTATTTTAGTAAACGCTAAACTTGATGAATCTACAGCTTATCAAGTATTAAACAACCAACGTTATGTTTATATTGATAACGGAGTCGCACATTTTGCTCGCTTAATTGAATTAAATGTATTTGAAAATGGCGTTGAAAAAAAGCCAATAGGTTTAGTAAGCGAAGCTGATTACAGTGTATTTAAACAGTGGAATAATATTAAAAGTGCCCAGGGTACAGGCCCTGGCGGTAATACAAAAATAGGGCAGTATGAATACGGCACTGACGTTGAAGCACTGGATGTGACGCAGCGTGGTGAGATGTGTTTTTTAGAAAACGAGAAAGTTAAAACTGTCACCATGGAGTCGGGTTTTGAGCCAAGTGAAGCTTACTCTTTTGCCTGTGATAGGAATACCTACAAAGAAGTAAATGGAGCTTACTCCCCACTAAATGATGCCCATGCATTTGGTACTGCGGTATTTGATATGTATCAACAGTGGTACAACACGGCTCCGCTTACTTTTCAATTGTTGATGCGTGTTCACAGTGGTGATAACTGGGAAAATGCAACGTGGAATGGTCAGGCTATGACCTTTGGCGATGGCGCTGATAGGTTTTACCCGTTGGTTTCACTTGATATCGTATCTCATGAGGTAAGCCATGGTTTTACTAGTCAAAACTCTAATTTAATTTATGCAGAACAATCTGGTGGTATAAACGAATCTTTCTCTGATATGGCGGGTGAAACAGCCGAGTATTTTTTACGCGCAGAGACTGATTGGCTATCTGGCGCTGATATTTCAAAAACTAGCCCCGCACTTCGTTATTTTGAAACGCCATCACTAGATGGGCTTTCGATTGACCACGCAAGTGAATATTACTCAGGTATGGATGTTCACTTTAGCAGTGGTGTTTTTAATCGTGCTTTCTTCCTACTTTCGAACACTGATGATTGGGACCCTAAAAAAGCGTTCGAGATAATGCTTTTTGCAAATCAAAACTATTGGGTTAACTCTAGTGATTTTATTGATGGAGCCTGTGGTGCTATAAATTCTGCTATTGATTTAAGGTATGAAGCTAACGATGTCATTGCAGCATTTAATGAAGTAGGCGTTACTTGCGATAACATTCAGTTTATAGATGCCGATGCCGATTTAATGGATGATAACTGGGAGCTGTTTTACGGATTAGATCCTAGTAATGCTGATGACGCTGGACTTGATTTAGACCAAGATGGTTTAACAAACCTTGAAGAATACTTAGCGAATACTTTCCCTAATGCAACGGATACCGACTCAGATGATCTATCAGATTATGATGAAGTTAATGTATACCTTACGGAACCTAACAATGCAGACTCTGACTTTGACCGCATGCCTGATGGCTGGGAAGTTTCGTTTTCATTAAACCCATTAAATGCAGATGATGCTCAACTTGATTTAGACTCAGACACCTGGAGTAATGTAATCGAGTTTTTTGGTAACAGTGACCCTTCAGACGCAAGCTCTGAGCCGGTCGTTTTTCCTGAAACAAACTTTGACTTCGATGATGCAGCTGTTCCAGATTTGCTTATTTCGTCAAATTTACAAACGCCTTGGGTAACAACTCAAATTAATGAAGATTCTGGCTTTGTGTTGACTAATAACGACATTACAGACAACCAATCAACCAGTGTTGAGTTTAGCTTTTTAAATAGCGAGCAAGGCTATGTAAACTTTAACTACGCATTAGACACAGAAGTTGGTTATGACTATTTTACTGTTTATATTAATGGTTCAGTTGTTTTAGATGAGTCAGGCATAAGCCAGTGGAAAGCGGCGTCTTTCCAAGTTCCTGCTGGGCTAAATACTGTTAAGTTTACTTATTCTAAAGATATGTCCGTTTCTACTCCTGCAGATGCTGTATATATAGATAATTTATATATAGGGCCTAATTTTCCTGATGCTGATAATGACGGTATGTCTGATTCTTGGGAATTACAGCATGGTCTTGATATAAATAATAGTGAAGATGCATCACTTGATGCTGACGCGGATGGCTTATCTAACCTTTTAGAGTTTTTAAACGCGGGTTTACCAAATAACCCTGATACAGATGGCGATACTATCCCTGATGGCTGGGAGTACAATAATAGTTTAGATTTAACCAGTTCGTCTGATGCAGCAGAAGATGCAGATAATGATGGGTTTTCAAATCTAACCGAGTATTTAGCAAACACTGATCCGCAGTCAGATACTTCTTTCCCTGTTGCTTTAAACCTCACTACCTCCTTTGAAGGCTCTGCACTACCTAGTTGGATGGTTGAAGCCGAAGGTTCTAGTGCTCCTTGGTTTATTACGAATGATTTTGCGACCGACGGTATACAAAGTATTCGCTCAGGCGTTATTAGTCACTCACAGTTTAGTAGCTTCACCGTAACAGGTTTATTTGAAGAGGGTGTATTAGCATTCGATTATAAAATTGAATCAGAGTCTTGCTGCGATTTTTTAAGTATTACTATTGATGGACAACCCGTTTTTGAGCGTAATGACCGAGGTAATTCAAATACCACAGAAGCAACGTCTATTGTGCTTAACCTAAGCGAAGGGCTTCATAATATTGAATTTAAATATTATAAAGACGGTTCTGTCTCATTCGGTGCCGATACTGTATGGCTTGATAACTTTGCTTTATTTTCTCCAACTGATTTAACAGATACTGATAACGATCAACTGCCAGATTACTGGGAATTAGTTAATGGATTAAATCGCCTTGATGCAAGTGATGCTGCATCTGATGCTGATACTGACGGTCTTTCAGCCCTAGAAGAATTTAACCTAGGAACAAATCCAACCTCAGCAGATACAGATGGTGATGAACTAAGTGATGGCTATGAGGTAAGTAATGATCTTTTACCTTTAGATGCTGCAGATGCTAATTTAGATTACGATGAAGATGGTTATACAAATATTCAGGAGTTTTACTCTCAGAGTCTAGCTAACGATGCTTCATCATTAGTGCAATCTTTCACGCAATTAAATGAAAGCTTTGAAGATGGCCTTCTTCCGACTAAGTTTACCGAACTTGCTGTTAACTCTTGGGGTTGGCAAGCTAATACAAGTTGGTCTACTTTGGGCGATGCAAGCCTTAGCTTAGCATTAACGCCTACTAGCAAGGTTGGGGGGTTTGCCATTGCGGGGTTATTTGAAGCCGGTTTTATTAACTTAGACTATTTGGTTTATGACTCTCCAGCGCTGCAAATAAGCTTAAATGGTAGCCCTATAGATGTAAATCGTGGTAGCCAGTCTCGTTTATTGTTACCGGTAGATGATGGTTTTAACATTATTAAAGTTAAATATGAGGACTTATACCTTCAGCAGCAACCGTTATCAGTTGATAACATTACCTGGTCTGCAGATATAGACCTCACCAGCGACTATGATTCGGACGGTATTCCTGATTTTTGGGAAGTTGAATATGGGCTAAATGCTTTAGAACCCTACGACGCTAATTATGACGCCGACTATGATGGTTTGACTAATTTACAAGAGTATCAACTTTCGGGTAATCCGCTTAGCTCAGATTCAGATGGTGATGGTGTTCAAGACAGTGAAGATAGCCACCCAGATGATGCAAGCCGCGGTGAAAATAGTCCGCCTGAGTTTATATCGAGTCTTGAGCCGATTACGCTTGAAGCGACTTCACAAAATACTAATTTCACCCGTCTATATACTCCAGAGGCAAGGGATAACGGCCATTTAGAGCCTCAAGTATACACAAGCTCAGGGTCTTACTTGCCCCTTGGCGAGCACCAGATTACATGGATTGCACGAGATAATGTTGGTAACGAAACATCGGCTATACAAACAGTTACACTTGTTGATACAACTGCCCCGATTATCCAACCGTATACTTTTAGTGTTTATGGCAGCACGATCACGGCTATAAAAAATGCACTTTTAGATAGTCGTGTTATTTACGATAGTGTTTCAGCTATAACGCTTCTGGAAATTGATGATAGCTTTGTATTTAGAACGGGCGATGTATCTATTCCTGTATCTGCTGTTGATGAAGCTGGAAATCATGTATCAGGCGACGTAAGGGCTATGATTTTCCCTGAAATTAGTATTCAGCCTACTACGTATGTGTATCAAAATGGTAATGTGCTTGTAGATGTTTTTATTAGCGGCGCTAACCCATATGGTTACTCTAGCTTTCATTTACAAGCTAATAATAGCACCCAGTATTTTACTACTAATCAGTATGGACCTATTAAGCTTGAGTTAGCGCGAGAATTTGTAGGTAGCGCAGCAAGTATTAGTGTCCTATCTAATGGTAATGCGTTTATAGACAAAAATGATAACAGCCAGCTAGTGTACTTAAGTGAAGCGGCACAGGCGCAGTTTATTACTGATTTTTATCAAAATGGTAAAGCAGTTAATAAAACTATTCAGCGTTCTTTACCTGACTTTAATGCCACCATTAAGTTAGTAAATTTACCGAGTACAGGTAGTGATGTATCCCTTGAGCTTATTGGCCCCGCAGGTGTTGATTTTTACATTTATAAAACAGCTGATTCACAGTGGGATGTTTCATTTAGCGCAAATCTTTCTGAGCAAACCAATAATATAGATTTAACTTTACGTGTAAAACAAGGTGATGAACTACTAGCAACTAAGCAAACTAGTTTACGTATTGTTGATAGCGTTATATTTGATGACCCTGAGCTAGATACTGATGGCGACGGTATACCTGATATTGAGGAAGGGGTAGGTGATAGTGATAAAGATGGTATTGCTGATTACCTAGATAGCACTTCTACTACTAATACAGCTATCTTAGCTTCAGGTGATAGTGCTCACAGTATTGATGAGTTTAATCACTTAGCTGTAGGTAGCATTAAAGAGGCTCTAGCAGCGGGTTATATTGCTGATATGTCTATTTCTGAACAAGCGCTTAGCACTTATTTCTCAGATTTAGATATAATAGAACCTCACTTCCAAGCTAAAAGTGATGTAATTAACCTTCGTGTTACGTTATCTAATTCATCAAGCACCGCAGAAATTGCACTACCTGAGTATGTAAATGCAATTTTAAGCTCAGACATGCAAGTAAGAGTACTAACCGCTGCAGGTTGGCAGTCGGCCACTGTATTATCGGGTAATGTATATGAGCAAGTGTGTTCACGCTGCTTTAGCTTTGCAATCGCAGATGGTAGCGCATTCGACCTTGATGGAGAGGTTAATGGGGTTATTGAAGTTGTGGCAAAACTAGCGCAGGAGAGTCTAAATCAGGCGCCAGTATTAGATGTAGATATGCCGGCCACAATAGAAGAGCTTGCTACTATTGAGCTTGATGCTTCTGGCTCTACTGACCCTGATGGAGATACGTTATCTTACGAATGGCGTGTTGAACACTCTCAGTTATCTATTACAGCTGAGGATACTCAAGGTAAAGCGGTACTTACCGTGGGTGAGCTTGAGCAAACGGTTGATGCGGATATTACGTTAGTGGTATCAGATGGCTATGAGCAATTTACGCAAGTATACACCGTTAGCTTTTTACATGTTAATCAGCTTCCAAGTGTAGAATTAAGTACATCTGCGGTTTCGGTTAAAGAAGGTCAGGAAGTTTCAGTGACAGCGTCTGCAACTGATAAAGAATCCTCAGAGCTTTCTTTTAAGTGGGTTCAAACAATGGGTGTAGAAGTGGCGCTAAGCGATGTTGACTCCAGCACACTTAAGTTTACAGCGCCGAGTGTGTCGCAAACTACAGAGCTGGGCTTCAAGCTTATTGTATCTGATGGTGAAGGTGAGACTGAGCAAAGTTTAGCTGTGACTGTCACTAATGCATCTGACACAAGTAGTGAAAAGGGCAGTGGCGGTGGTTCATTAGCCTTCATGTTGTTGCTTTTAGCATTTTCTGTTGTGTACACAAGAGCGCAGTGCTTTAAGTAACACTTACTAATAAATATATTCTTATATTGATAAAAGCCCCTTGATGTATTCAAGGGGCTTTTTCTTTTATGAACCAAATGTATTTTAAGTAAGTATAGAGTTGAGTGTGTTATGCTATTTTTATTAGTAATGAGTTGGAATTTTAATGAGTTATCGTAAAATTTTATTATGTATGAGCTGTTTATTTCTAAGTAATGTACTTTTTGCTAAAACTGTTACGCCGAGTAATAAAAGCCGTTTTATACCGTTATTAAAAACAATGCTTGGCGATTACCAGGTGGTAACTGCTAACTCCCCACTGTGTGTGGATAGTCAGTTGAGTTTAATTAACCCAGTTTACCCAGACGCGGGTTTTAAATTAGGCGAGCATATTGCGTTTGAAAGTTTACACAACGGCACCCGTACAACTAAAAAGCCAAATTTTTGTTTTGTAACTAGCTCGTATAAATACAAAAGTGATGGTGTTGATAACAGCTTAAAAATGAGCCGCTGTATTGACCCCAATAATGAAAAAACCATCAGACAAAGCATTAAGTTTACCAGTGTTACAACGCTCAAATATACGCAGAATACCCCCGCAGTAGAGTGCACATTTGCAAGGCAAGTTGATTAACTTACTTGCAATGAATTTGCGGTATATCGTGCCAGCGCGTTGTGTATTGGGGCGATAAGTAATCTCTGTTCATATGCCAGCCTTGATTTAGTTTGCTGCTGGCTAGGGTGAGTATGCCTTTTCCGTAGCGGTTGTTTATTGTATCAAGACACTGCATTAATTTAGGGTTATCAGCACTTTGGCTAAATAAATCAGTTTGCTGATACTGCACCGAGGTAAGCTCTAAAGCGCCTACACCACATTTATAAAACCGTACACTTGGTTGGTAAATATGAGTAAATACTTCTGATACAGCATTGGCCATTACGCAGGTATCGTTAGTGGGAGTGGCAAATTTATATATAAACGACTTTTTACAATAGCGGTCTTCGTGTTTGCCAGTGGCGGCAAATATATAAAGCTGTTTTGCTAATGAGCGCTGCCCTCGTAGTTTACTGGCAACCGTGGTTACGTGGTTAATAAGGGCGGTTTTAAGTGCAGTAGGCTCACTGATCCGCTCACCAAAGCTGCGAGTAGAATATATTTCTCGCTTATCTTGGCGTACATCGTCCCATGTTAAGCACGCTACACCATTTAGCTCACTTACGGTACGCTCTACCACCACACTAAATGCGCGGCGCATGGTTTTAGGGTTTTGCTGTGCCAGATCCCACGCGGTATGTATGTTCATTATATTAAGCTTTTTAGCTAGGCGCTTACCTATGCCCCATACATCGGCGCAGCTCATTCTTTGTAAAATTGCTTGGCGGCTTTGCTCGTTATTTATAACGGCCACCCCATCAAACCCGCTTAGCTTTTTAGCTGCATGGTTAGCGGCTTTTGCCAAAGTAGGGGTTGGGCCAAAACCAACACCCACAGGGAGTTTAGTTTCGCGCCAAACGGTGCGCCTTATTGTATGCCCGTACTCGTGCCAGTTTTGTATAAGGGGTGTGTAGCCATTAAAGTGCAAAAACGACTCATCAATACTGTATATGTATTGTGTGTCGCAAAAGCGGCCAATTACGTTCATCATTTTGGCGCTTAAATCGGCGTACAACTCATAGTTACTCGAACGTACAACCACCTTGTGTTGCTCAAGCAGGTGCTTAACTTTAAAGTAAGGGCCAAACTTAGGAATGTTTAAGCGCCGAGCTATCGGGCATACCGCACATACGCAGCCATCGTTATTAGTTAAAACCACCACAGGTTTAGAGCGAATAGCGGGGTCGAACACTTTTTCGGCACTGGCATAAAATGCAACGGCATCGACTAAGGCGTACATTTTAATAGCTCAGGGCTTGGGCGGTGCATTCTAATTGATAGTGTAACCACTCCCTCTAACTGAAACTCATCAGCTGAGGTTAGTTGTACCGGCTTATGTAAAGGCGATGCAGAGAGTAACCGCGCATTGGTTTTATCTAATAGCTTACACACAAATAAGCCATTTAAGTTAGCAACAATAACATCGCCGTTATCGGCTTGCTCAGCACGGTCTACAAGCAGTAAGTCGCCCTCAAAAATCCCCACCTCTTGCATGGAATTACCCGAGGCAATACCAATAAAGGTGGCGTCGGGGTGCTTTATTAATAGCTCATCAAGAGAAACACCGAGCTCGGCGTATTGCGCCGCGGGCGATTCAAACCCACACACACCGGCTTCTATATAAACGGGAATAACAAACATAACACAACCTAAAACGCATACACTGTATAAGTGTACAGTATATGCGTTTTGTGTAAGTTATGCCAAGAAATGAAAGACAGATCACGCCATGTTTTTGATCATTTGTTGCGCGGTATCTAAAAAGTCTTTGATTTGCTGCGGGTTTAAGTTTTTACACATTTGATCATTTATTTGCTGCTCAGAGGCTAATAACTTATCAAACAATGTATTGCCTTGTTCGGTGAGCGACAAAATAAAGCAACGTTTGTCGTGCTCACTTGCTTGCTTATTAATAAGATTTAAGGCAATAAGATCTTTAATTAAGCGGGCAATTTGGGCTTTGTCGCGCTGTGTTTTAGTCACAATGTCGTTAGCGGTACAGTTAGTTGTACTGGCAATAATGTGTATACAACGCACGTGCATAGCATTAATACCAAGGTCGCCTGCGTTAATAGCCTCGCGAATTGTTACGCGGTAATTTTGCATCAGCTCAAATAGGGTATTTGATAAAAGCGTGTTCATAAGCTCTCTAATGGTTGACAATATCAATTAGTTTGTTATAGTTGATTTTATCAACCAATGGGGCGTTGTGCAATGCTTGCTTTAAAAAGCAGTTAACTATTTTGTTAAACGAGGTGATTTTAAATGGGTAAACAAGTTCGCAAAGCTACGGTACTAAGTACTGAACAAATAACACCGCATTTACAGCGCATTGTTGTAGGCTCAAGTGAGTTTTCGGATTTAACGCAAGCGCATATTGGCAGCTATGTAAAAGTGCTTATTCCCCAAAATGGTAAAGTTGATTTTAATTTAAAAACCGCGTGCATGCGCTCTTACACAATAAGAGACGTTGATGATGCAACGGGCGCGTTAACACTCGACTTTGTAATAAACATGCACCAAGGTCCGGCTACGCACTGGGCTATGACTGCAAAAGTAGGTGACGAGGTTGGCATAGCGGGCCCAGGCCCTAAAAAGCTTGATAATTACCAGCATCCGCATTATGTATTACTAGGCGATTTAACCTCAGTTAATGCAATAAAAGGGTACATGCAGCAGTTACCCGCCAGCGCAAAAATTGACGCGTTTGTGCATGCCCCTACTGAGCAAGACATTATTGATTTAAACACGCAGCGCGATGTTAATTGGTTAATTACAGATACCCCAGATACCGATATGCTCAGCGCGCTTAACAATTTGCCACACACAAACGAGCCACCTATTGTATTTATGGCATTAGAGGCGGGGTTAGTACGTAAAGCAAAAACCTTACTTACCCAGGATTGTAATATACCGCGCAGTAATATAGTTTCTTCTGGCTATTGGAAAAAAGGCGTAGACTCAGAGGGTTATAAAAAAGAGCGCCAGCAAAGCCCTGAGCTTGCATGAATACCTTAGAGCAAAACAGCCTAACGCTATTTTGCTTTTATCCGTTACCTAACTTGAATTGAATAAATAGCAGACCCATTTAAGTGTTTTATGCTGATGATGAAGCCCATTGTTAGCATGCATTTTAAGGAGCTGCTATTTTGTTATCTTCCATTCCCTTTTCGTTATTAGAGCTTGCCCCCATGATCAAAGGGGACAGCGTTTCTCATACGCTCAATAAAACCACCAAATACGCCCAGCGCGCCGACCAATTAGGGTTTAATCGCTTTTGGCTAGCCGAGCATCACAATATGCCCGGTATAATTTGTGCTGCCACCTCAATATTAGTAGGTCACATTGCAGGTAAAACTCAGCGTATACGGGTTGGCTCTGGCGGAATAATGTTGCCGAACCATTCGCCCTTAGTTGTGGCTGAGCAATTTGGTACGTTAGAGAGTTTATACCCTGGACGAATAGATTTAGGCCTTGGCCGCGCCCCTGGTAGTGATCCAGTAACCAGCCGTGCACTAAATAATGATATGAGCCGCGCAGAAAACTTCCCGGGCGAGGTAACAGAGCTGCAAACATTATTAGGCCCATACAATGGCACACACCCTATACGTGCTATTCCGGGGGAGGACACAAACGTACCGCTTTGGTTATTAGGCTCAAGTTTGTTTAGCGCCCAATTGGCCGCGCAAAAAGGGTTGCCTTATGTATTTGCAGGGCACTTTGCACCGCGTTTTGTACACGATGCCATCGCACTATATAAGCGAGAATTTAAAGCCTCAAATGTACTCGATAAACCCTATGTGATGCTTGCCTTACCGCTGGTAGCAGCAGAGACCGATGAAGAAGCGCAGTACCTCTCTACCACCTCAAAACAACGCGTGCTTGAATTAATACGCGGCAAAGAGCTGTGGCTAAAGCCACCGGTAGAGAGTATGGAAGGTTTATGGAGTGAGCAAGAGCGCGCCCACGTAGAAAACTTTTTAAGCTTAAGCGTTGTTGGCGGGCATGTGAGTATAAAACATAAATTACAAATGATAGCGAAAGAGCTAGAAGTGGATGAGTTTATATTTACCAACGATGTCTACGACAGCGAAAAACGCCACCGAGCTCTAGAAATTTTAATGGAAATAAAGCATTAATTAAAAAAGGAAGTGTTTAGTTAAGCAAGCGTACACACAAGCCTTGCTACTATGTAGACATCATTAAAAGTGAATACAAACTTATTAACTTTAAGTGATGTCTGAACAAACGCTTTCGATAATTAAACATATTTAGGTTGCCAAGGATAAGGCCCATTTTGCATTATTTGTCGTTCTGTTTTTTCAATCAAACTGATTTAAACAATCAATTTTAAGACATCACTTTTATTTTTTATAATGTAGTTATTAATCAAACATCATTAAATTAAAGGAAGGTACACCGTGAACGCTCTAACAACCGCATCGGCTAATTCAGTTACTCATACAGCGCAGCCAAAAGTTGCTCTGATAGCTGAAGGTGGCGGACAACGAGGGATATTCACAGCCGGTGTATTAGATGCATGGTTAGAGCAAAACTATGACCCATTTGATTTATTTATTGGCACCTCTGCCGGCTCTCAAAATTTAACAAGCTATTTAGCGCGTCAAAAAGGTTACGCTAAACGCTTAATTAGAGGGCTTTCGCGTAACAAACGCTTTTTTCAATTAGGGCGTGGTTTAATGGGCAAGCACATTGTTGATTTAGACTGGTACTTTGAAAAAACCACCGAAGTAAACAGAGCCCTTGATTTTAAAACAGCAAAAACCAGCTTAGGCGAGCGAGAGCTGCTTATAACGGCAACCAATGCACGCGACAGAAAAGCCTATTACCTTTCACCTACAGGCGAGGGTAAGCAAT
This sequence comes from Pseudoalteromonas sp. CST2, assembly GCF_028599385.1. Lineage (NCBI taxonomy): Bacteria > Pseudomonadati > Pseudomonadota > Gammaproteobacteria > Alteromonadales > Pseudoalteromonadaceae > Pseudoalteromonas > Pseudoalteromonas sp. CST2. Next base: position 153,010 of record NZ_JAQREO010000003.1, on the reverse strand, counting down.
GGCGAGATTTGTTAAAAGCATCGAGCGCGTTACCTTTTTTGTATAAACAAGGCGTTAAACTTACTCCTTGGTTAGGTACAAAAGCGGCAAACGAAGCGCATTTAGCTGCAGAGCAATCGAGTGAAGATTTTTATTTAGATGGCGGCTTAGCTGCGCCACTTCCTGTACGCGAAGCTTATAACCGTGGCGCACGAAAAATCGTGGTAATTAGAACCGTTGATGAGCATTTTCAGGCGCAAACTGCATGGGTTCAAAAGCTTAGAACATTTGCATGTGCATCAGGCTACTGCCCAAAAACACTTGATTACTTGATTCAACACGAGCAAGCATACCTAGACGAGCTAACGTTTATTGCCAACCCGCCTAGTGATGTAGAAATTATACAAATTTTTGCAGACGAAAAGCTGCACAGTAAATTATTAGGTAGCTCAAACGACGATTTACGCTTTGATCATAAGCTAGGTGTAAAAGCAGGCCGCGCTTATTTAAAAAGCCAAAACGCACGTATAGTAGATTACGCACACAGCTACGCTATGTAGCTGTGTATTAACGCTTAAACTTAAATTACTACTTAAGTTTAAGCGTTGGTAAAGTGCCGTGGCAAAATTAAAGCTCTGCTTTTTTTAAATTTATCGATGGCTTTTTATTGCTAATTACCGCGCCTATTAAAATAAGCGCTAAAGCAATAAACACTGCCCAACTAAAGGGAGCCTGCGAGGCGAGTATTAAAATAAAAGTAGAAAGCACCGGCGTTAAAAAACTTAACGAGGCTAATAGCGAGCGGTTACCAAATTTTAAACCATGATCCCATAAATAAAATGCACCACCCACTGGGCCTAACCCTAATAAAATAGCGCCTAGCCATTGTGAAACAGACAAACTAGTAACGGTTGTTTCAAAATAAAAATGTGCACAAAGGGCAAGCACAGCCACAATAAGTGAAAGCCAGCCTATGTCATCTACATGGCTATTAAATTGCGACATTAAATAAGAATAACTAGACCACAATACTGCGCAGCATCCTGCAAAAAAATACCCTAAGTAATACTCACTATTGATAGATAACCCACTGCCATCGGTAATTAAACTAAGCGTGCCTAAAAACCCCAGTAATCCGCCCAATATTGCTTTAAATTTAGACCCAGGGGTAGCCACAAATACACCCAGTAATAATGGCCAAAGGTACACAATTAAGCTTACCTCTATTAAAGGACCGTATTTTAAAGCCATAAAATAACAAAAGTGAAAACCAAATAAGCCAGTCACACCTATTAAAATTTGTTTTTTAGAAAGCTTTGGAGGGGTTAATAATGGCTGTTTTGTAGCAAAACGTTTTACTAATAAAATAATAAAAGAAAGTGCAAAGCACATAAAAAGTAACTGAAAAGCCGGGAGCGCTTTGGTTAAATTACCTAGTAATGCTAAAAGCCCCCACGAAAATATTGCTAAAAACCCTATGTGTGTTGCCATTAATTACCCTCCGTAAATACTAGGTACTGAGTGTATCAATATAGGCTTTTAAAAATATGCTAAAAAGACGGTGTTATTGTTTGCTCTGACGCTATTTAACCTACGCTCTGCTTGAGCTTGCTTTATTATCTCGTGTTTAGGTTATCTGTATTACTGCTTTGCAAACGCCTTAGGTGGCTGTCCAAAATATAAATTAAACCGACGGCTAAACGCAGAGGCATCGTTATAACCAATGCGCTCGCCTACTAAAGCAATCGGTAAGTCTGAATGGGTTAAAAGGGCGCGAGCGTGCTGCATTCGCAACATAGTTAAATATTGCAGCGCACTCATAGTGGTACTTTTTTTAAACACAGTTTTAAATTGTGTAACGCTTAAACAGGCTATATCGGCCAGCTCTTTTAACGTGTAGGGGTAGGCTAAATTTTGCTTAACAGTGGTTATTACATTATCTATTCGCTTATCAATATTACTGTCGCTGCTTTGCTCACAAAGTAATAAGTAAAATAAATCAAAAGTTGAATTAGTAAGCTTTTCACCGCTAACAACGAGCAGTTGCTGCTCTATAAACTGTAAGTAACTTAATAAACGGCTATCTATTGAGATTTTAGGGCATAAAAGGTTAATAAGGTTTTCAGGGAGCGCGTCTAAATCTGCCACAATAAAACGCGCGGCTTCATCGGCCGTAAAGGCATGCACTACGTTTTTCTCTATAACGATACAACTGCCCGTACTCACCGTTGTTTTATAGTCATTATTTAACGTTATAAAAATTTCCCCGTGTAGGGGTAAAACGAGTTGATGGTAATTGTGCTGGTGGCGCTTTATATCTTGCGAATAATACCGAATAGAAAGCTTATTCATTGCCTACTCCAATACCTAATACATAAACCGAGTATTGCCTAACATACTTTAAGTAAAACATGGCGTTAATAAACCTAAGTAGATGACAATAATATACTGGTTTCGCTATTTAAAATGCCTTCTATTTCGCGTACTTGCCTGAGTACGCCATCAAACTCACCTAAATTTGCCGCCTGTATTTCAGCCACTAAATCCCAAGCGCCATTGGTTGTATGTAACTTTGTTAGCTCTGGTATGCCGCGCATGGTTTTAATTACCTGCGATGTAGATTTACCCACCACTTCCACCATCATTATTGCTCTTACAGCTTCGGTTTCTATGTGTTCGTGTACACGCACCGTAAAGCCTAATATAGCGCCCGATGAGACTAAACGGTCTAAGCGGTTTTGCACTGTCCCGCGCGACACCTTTAAAACATCGGCTAGGGCTGAAATAGAAGCGCGGCCATCTTTTCGTAATTCGGCTATTAATGCGTTATCTAATGAGTCGTAAATGTAAGGGGTCATAAAACGCCTTGGGTTATGTGTTTATTACAAATTACTAAATTTGTACTTTATTGCATAGCAATTTGCTAAAAAATACTATTATTTGTATAAACTTTTGGCATTTTAAGTAACACCTCTGGCCTATAAACTTATTTCAATTAATTTATTTAGTCATTAAAGAGGTATTTATGAGTCATTTTATCGCACAACCTAAACAAGGTGTTCCATTCGTTAGCGTACAGGCAATGGCCAAACTTATAAATAAAGTCGGAATAGAAAACGTATTGCTTGAGCTTACTCAAAGATTAGAACACGACTTTGCTCGCTGGGACGAATTTGATAAATCGCCACGTTATGCGGCGCACTCTCCTGATGGCGTAATAGAGCTTATGCCCGTAAGCGACGGTAAAATGTTTAGCTGTAAATATGTAAATGGTCATCCAAAAAACACCTTTAAGGAACTTCAAACCGTGGCCGCATTTGGTATTTTGTCGGATGTTGATAGCGGCTATCCGGTCATGATCAGCGAAATGTGCTTACTAACAGCCTTACGCACTGCGGCTACATCGGCGCTTGTAGCAAAGTATTTAGCGCCTAAGCACTCAACAACACTTACATTAATTGGTAATGGTGCACAGTCTGAGTTTCAGGCATTAGCTTTTAAAGCCGTATTAGGCATTACTCACATTCGTTTATACGATATTGATAAAAACGCCTCACAAAAAGCCTACAACAACTTAAGTGGTTACGGCTTAAATGTAACTCTATGCAATAGCGCAGAAGAGGCCGTACAAGGCGCGCACATTATTACCACCTGCACAGCCGATAAAAAAAATGCCACTATTTTAACCAGCGATATGATCCCCCAAGGCGTGCATTTAAATGCCATTGGTGGCGATTGCCCTGGTAAAACAGAGCTTGATTCACAATTATTAACGCGCGCAAATGTGTTTGTAGAGTACGAGCCGCAAACCAGAATAGAGGGCGAAATACAGCAAATGAGCGAAACCTTTGCCGTAACAGAGTTTCATAAAGTAATTAATAAACAAACACCTGGGCGTACAAGTAACAACGAGCTTACTATTTTTGATGGGGTAGGCTTTGCAAGCGAAGACTTTACCGCGCTGGTGTATATTAAAGATGCGCTGGTGGCTGCGGGTGAGTTTGAACTACTTGATTTAATTACACAACAAGCCGATCCACGTAATTTATTTTCGGTACTTAATAGTACACAAACATCTAAAACACATAAGCAAGAGCAAGTCGCATGAGCCACATAAAGCAAGCACCGACAGCGGTGGTGATGGTGCGCCCGCATCACTTTACATCTAACCCACAAACCATGTTAGACAACACGTTTCAAAGTACCTGTAACTCACAAAATCAGAGTCAGCTTGCCTTTGACGAAGTCACTAATGCGGTTAAATTATTACAAAACGAGGGCGTAACGGTTCATCTTTTTGAAGACGAACATACACACACGCCCGACTCTGTATTTCCAAATAATTGGTTTTCTACCCATCAAAGTGGCGAGCTAGTTATGTACCCAATGTACGCAGAAAACAGAAGGTTAGAATATCGAAAAGATATTATTGATTTTTTGACTAATCACTATAAAGTGTTGTCTGTGACTGATTATTCATTTTTAGCGAAAGAAAATGCATTTTTAGAAGGCACAGGATCGCTTGTTATTGACCACCCCCATAAGCTTGCTTATGCAGTAGAATCTAAGCGCACTACTAAAACCGTGGTTAATACAGTGTGCGAGCAATTAAAGCTAAAACCTGTTGTATTTAACGCCTACGATGAGCAAGGCACTGCGGTTTATCATACTAATGTATTAATGTGTGTAGCCACAGAGTTTGCCATGATCAGCTTAAATATGGTGCCAAATAGTCAGCACAAACAATTAACTAGCCATTTTATACAAAGCCATTTAGAAGTAATAAACTTATCTAATGAGCAAATAAGTAGCTTTTGCGGCAACGCAATAGAGTTACAAGGTACAAATGGTCGTATTTTAGCACTCTCACAAACGGCGTTTAATGCACTTACAACCGAGCAAAAAGCAGCAATACAAAAAACAGCTAAACTTGTTCCGTTACCTATACCAACCATAGAGTCGGCGGGAGGTTCGGTTAGATGCATGATTGCTGGCATACACCTGCAAAGTAAATAACCTACCACTAAGTCAACATACTAAGGCAGCTTAGCTGCCTTAATCTATGGCTAACATGCATTATTAAATGCCAATTACTCAACTACGCGCTGAGTAAAAACATAATAAATACAAAAGGATTAGCCCATGTTCGATACCGTAGTAAAAAGTGTAAATGGCCTATTATGGGGAGAAGGCCAAATACTAATCTACATACTACTGTTTGCAGGTATTTGGTTTTCGGTACGTTTAAAAGCAATTCAAATAGTAAAATTTAAACACATGTTTAGCCTGTTAAAAGGCAGTAGCAAGTGTAAAAAAGACGACATTTCATCATTTCAAGCATTGTGTACTGGCCTGTGTGCCCGGGTAGGTACAGGTAATTTAGCCGGGGTCGCTGTTGCAATTTCACTAGGCGGAAGCGGCGCCATATTTTGGATGTGGGTTATAGCCATACTAGGCATGGCAACCGGCTTTGCCGAAAGTGTATTAGGGCAAGTGTATAAAGTACGCGATAGTAGTGGCGAATTTAGAGGCGGCCCCGCCTATTATATTCAACAAGGTTTGGGCAGCCGTGCCTTTGCTATTGTGTTTGCCGCGTGTTTATTTTTAGGTTATGGCTTTACTTTTAGTGCTATGCAAACCAATACCATAACCGACGCCCTTAACTATGCTTTTCAAGTACCTACCTTTTATTCTGGATTAGTTATTACCGTATTAGCAGGCTCAATTATATTAGGTGGCTTTAAAGCCATTGCCCGCTTTGCCGAGCGAGTAGTGCCACTAATGGGCATATTATTTGTAGCCGCGGCGGTTATTATTACGATTATGAATTTACCGCAAGTGCCTGCCATGCTTAAAGATGTGTTTTTATCAGCGTTTGGTTTACAAGAAGCCGGCGCAGGAGCAATGGGCGCTGCCATTAAAAACGGTATACAACGCGGATTATATTCTAACGAAGCCGGCGCAGGTAGTGTGCCGCATGCTGCAGCAAGCGCAAGCCCAATGCCTAATCACCCAGTTACACAAGGGTATATACAAATGCTTGGCGTTTTTTTCGATACAATTGTACTTTGTAGCTGTACCGCGGTAGTTATTTTATTAGCCGATGTAGATATAAGCGGCGAAATGGAAGGCATACGTTTAACCCAAAGCGCCATGACCGCACATTTAGCACAAGGTGGTGTGTATTTTGTTGCGGCAGCCATAACCTTATTTGCTTTTACCTCGGTAGTGGCCAACTATGCTTATGCCGAAAGTAACCTGCATTTATTTAAGCTCGATAACAAAGTAGGGCGCACAATTTATACATTACTTTATTTATCAATGATGCTGTGGGGCGCATCGGCATCTCTAAAAGAAGTCTGGGATTTAGCCGATATAGCATTAGGGTTAATGACAGTGGTTAACGTAATCGCTATTATATTGCTCACACCGACTATTTTGTCTGTTAATTGCGACTACAACACACAAAGAGAAAAAGGCATAGAGCCCGAATTTAAAGTAAAAGACGTAAAAGTACAGGGTAAATGCGAAAGCGGCATTTGGGATTGATTCCCGTATTTTAAGCAATTTTAACGATAAAAAGCGGTTTTATGGCAACATAAAATCGCTTTTTAATTTTGCATAATTATTCAAAATTAGATTGTGTGAACAGCACTAAAATATAAGAATAACAAGGTAAATTGATTTAATGATCGACATTCACGCAGGTAAAACCGCAGCAAAAATTATTAATGAACAGGGCTTTAAACCCGAGTTATTTACCTCTTTTTTAGGGGCAAGTGGCGGGCCTAAATGGTTTACATTATTTGGCTTAGACAAATATATTTTTGGTGAATTTTTTAAAAACCGAACCCAACCACTTAACTTAATTGGTTCATCTGCTGGCGCATTTCGATCAGCCTGTTTTGCACAAAACGACCCCGTTGCTGCCATTGAGCGTTTAGCAAAATCGTATTCGCAAACGCGCTATTCTAGTAATAAACCAACACCTGCTGAAATTACATTAAAAGCCCGCGCATTATTAGATGATGTATTTGGGGATCATGGCGTAACCGAAATCTTAAATAATCCTATTTTTAAAGCGCATTTTATAGTGGCAAAATCGAATGGCTTTATTGCGAGTGAAAATAAATTAATACAGCTTTTAGGTTTATCAAAAAGCTATATGCTTAATCGGGTTAACCGAAAATTATTAGGCTCGCAGTACGAGAGATTTATTTTTGGCGCGCCAGACAGCAATTTATCAATAACCGACAGTTATAATTTTAAAACCCAAAACATACCACTTAGCCAAACAAATTTAAAAGATGCCTTACTCGCATCGGGCTCTATACCCCTTGTTATGCAAGGCATAAAAAATATTGCAGGTTCGCCACCCGGCATTTATCGCGATGGCGGAATAATTGACTACCACTTTGATTTAAAAATTAATAACCCAGGCTTAATTTTATATCCCCATTTTAATAGCGAGCCAAAAGCAGGGTGGTTTGATAAAAATTTAAAACGTAAAGTAGCACCACAAAATTACGATAACGTGGTGATGATCTCCCCATCAAAAGAATTTATAGCCGGCTTACCTTACGGAAAAATTCCAGACAGAAATGACTTTACCGATCTTGATGCAGACACACGTATTAAATATTGGAATACCGTTTTTAGTGAAACTGAAAAGTTGGCTGAAGCATTTGATAAGAAAATGGTTAAATAAATGTATGCCTTAGAAATAACAATAAGTTAGGAGTGTTTGAAAGTAAAGGCAGATTCGATAGGGAAATAAATCCAATCTAATAAATAAAATTTTATAAAATAATCATTTTCAAAAAATAGTTTGAGCTTAATTTCATTGCTAATGTATTGCTCCACTAATATAGATAAGCGTCATAAGATATGGTGTAATTTTTAATTAAAAAAGCTAATTATTAGTACCTAAATAACTAGCTTTATTATTTATATAACGATTTTGTGAAATAAAATTTCACGGTTTCATTTCTATGAAAAAATTTTTAGTATCGACTAATTCTTACCTATAAAAAATTTTATTCACTAAAATTTTTATCAAGTTTATTAACTAGAGAGCGAAAGTCATTAGTTAGAATTTCCTCTGAATTTGGAACTAAAACTATTGCTTGTGAAAAATATTTATCTTTAAGTAGTTCATCACCATTTTTTTCATGTAATAGTCCAATTCGGAAGTAAGTTAAAGCAAGGTTTAAGTTTGTTCCTTCAATTGAAAGTTCATCTGGGCCAATATACTTTAATAAACGAGCTAGTGAGTTTAATGCATATAAACCGGTGGCAGTATCATTAAACAAATAAGCTTTATGGGCTTCATTGATTTCATTTTTTAAATATGAAGATGTTGAACTATTTGCAAACGCATTACTTATGGATAGGGTGAAAAATATGAAAAACATCAATATTTTGAAAGTAGTCACTTTTTATTCCTTTAAATAATTAACAGTATTAAAAATATACAACGTTGTAAAAGAATTTACAACTTATCAATCATGGCTCATAAATTACGTTATGTTAAATTGACTGGTTTATAAGAAAGCGAGCGTGATTATACAAACCAGCCCGCTTTTAGGAGAGTAATTAGGTGTTAATTTAGCTCAGAATCTACCCAAAATTTAGTGCCTTTTAGTACTGCTTGAAGTGCAAGGCCATTTTCGGTTAAAGAATATACGGTAACTTGGTCGGCAATGGCTTCTGCAACCAGTGCTCCACCTTTATCTTCGTATTTTGCTGCTGCATCTGCGTTTCCGCCGAAGGCCCAACCGTGTTCAATAAATCTATTTACTGCCGCTTGGTTATGAAAAACCATAACAACGTTAAAATCTTTAACGCCTAAACCAAGCCCTAAACCGGCTTCACCCATATTCATGTAGGTTGATTTACCCGTTAAGTTATTTTTTACTACACCGTACCCGCCACCAAAACTAGCTAAAACGACATTTACGTTTGCGTTATCAAATACGGCGTAACCGGCAGAATTGGCAATTTGTTTTTTAACATCGGGTTTTTGTGCATATAATTTGTCGAGGGTATTGTTTTTCATGCTTTGTACTAAAGCGCGCTTTTCGCTAGGCGAAGCACTACCTGTAGTAGCGCAACCTGTTAGTAATACACTTATTGTAAGTAGGCCTAACACTATAAATTTTTTCATAAAACTTTCCTTAATAAGATTTATACCAATACACAACTATGTATAAATAAATACACTTTCACTATGTCCAATACTAGACAGTATCGGACTTTAACGTTAAGCTGTAAGTCTATTATTTTATTGAATATTTATACATTATGCTTGTCGCTTTAGTTGATACGTTAAAACAATTAAGATACCAAATTGCTCATCTTGACGACGGTACTCTAAACTCAGAATACCCAGAACTTGCATCCTTTATACAGCAAGTTGGCTTGACTGTAACTGAATCAAAGGACGATCTTAAATTTTTATACCAATTTTTATATGTGTACGGCCGAAAATCTGAGGCAACATTTAATCGTTTTCGTAATGAGCTTGAACGATTTTATTTGTGGTCTTGGCTAATTGCCGAAAAATCTGTATTTAGTTTAAAGCGCGAAGACATTGAAGCGTATGTTGATTTTATGGCTGAGCCAGATAAAAAATGGGCATCAACTTCGGTGCAATGGCGTTACAAAGATGAACAAGGCATTCGTCGATTAAATCAAAATTGGCGCCCTTTTATATTAAAAGAGTCAATTGCGAGCCAGCAAACATTAGCGGCTATGTTTACTGCGCTAAATGTATTTTATAAGTTTTCTATTTTAGAAGAAAAAACGTTTGCTAACTTTGTGCCTGTAGTGAAAAAAAATAGCCCCTATTTAGTAGTTCAATCTCAAATTCAGATCCCAGACACCTTAAGTGACATACAATGGGAATATGTATTTGGCGTAACACGTGATTTATGTGAAAAAAAACCAGAGCTTGAACGTAACCTGTTTACGCTCGCGTGTTTAAAAGGGCTATATTTACGTATATCAGAATTATCAGAGCGCCCGCAGTGGTCGCCAGTTATGTCACACTTTTGGCAAGATAATGACGGCTTTTGGTTTTTACGTATTATGGGCAAAGGTAATAAGCTGCGAGATGTTACGTTAAGTGATGATTTTGTTGAGTATTTAAAACGTTACCGATTATACAGAGGGTTACCCGCCCTACCACGCGTTGATGAATCTGAGCCATTAGTGCATAAAATTCGTGGCCAAGGTGGAATGACCGTTAGGCAAATTAGACGTTTAGTGCAGCAAAGTTTTGATTTAGCTCAGCAATCGTTACTTGATGACGGGTTTAAAGATGATGCAGAACAACTTGAAGCGGCCACTGCCCATTGGCTTCGTCACACGGGTGCAACACATGATGCGCAAACTCGCCCGCTAAAACATTTATCGGAAGATTTAGGCCATTCTAAAATTGCGACAACCGATCAAATTTACATTCAAACAAATATTAAAGAGCGAGCAAAATCAGGCGTTAAAAGGAAAATTTAATGGAATACTTAGTAATAGCATTTATTGGTTTTTTATTTTTAGTTTATTCAATTTCAATAAGGCAGTTAGAGCGCACAGAAATAACAGGCCCTATGTTTTTTGTTATTGGCGGCATGTTTTTGGCGTTTTTACTTCCTAATGAAGGCGAAAAATTAAAAACAGGAATAGATTATTTATTACCACTGATAGAGCTAACGCTAAGTATATTTTTATTTTCTGATGCGGCTAAATCTAAGTTAGGTGTATTGAGGCATAGTTTTCAATACCCTAGCCTATTACTATTTGTTGCCCTACCCTTAACTTTATTGTGCGGTATTGGTGTTAGCTTATTTTTATTTGCTGAGTTGTCGTTAATTCAATCGGCACTGCTGGCAATTATACTTACACCAACCGATGCCGCTTTGAGTAAAGGGTTATTGCAAAGTACACAAGTGCCCGAAAAAATTAGAGAAGGTATAAATACCGAAAGTGGATTAAACGATGGCTTATGTGTACCCGTATTTTTAATATTTATTTTATTAGCTAAAAACCCTGACTCTGCTATTACTGCTTCACATACATTAGGTGTGTTTTCAAGAGAGCTTGGCTTAGCATTATTGATTGCTGGTCTTTCTATAGCGATATTTATACCGGCTTTAAATTTTGCAATGCAGCGCCATTACTTTGCAAAAAGCACCAGCCCATTTTTACTTTTAGGTTTTGCGATGGCGGTGTTTTCTATCACACAATATTTTCATGGCAGCGGGTTTATAGCGGTGTTTATTGCGGGTTTGTTATTTGATAAATTTTCTAAAACTGATATTCGCGCTGAGCTAATAGAGGATTCAGAGCACATTGCTGATTTTACATCGTTAATGATTTGGTGTTTATTTGGATTTGTTTGTGCGTATTTAGTAATCCCCAAATTAAATACTAATATAATTGTGTATGCCTTACTAAGCACTACATTAATTAGAATAATTCCGGTTATGTTATCGTTGCAATTTACAGCACTTAATTGGAAGGAACGTTTTACTTTTGCATGGTTTGGGCCACGTGGTTTGGCATCTATTGTTTTTACTTTAATGGTAATAGACACGCAAATAGAAAATAAATACGATATTGCCACTATTGCAATGACCACTATTTTATTTAGCGTATTTATACACGGTATAAGTACAAAGCCAATTGCAGATAGCTTCGTTAAAAAATCTAAATAGCGTTTATAAAAATTAACGAGTTTATTGTTTTACTATGAACACGACTTTTAGCCTTAAAATAGATCACTTGATGAAGCAAATTTGTATTAATAAAAAGGCGTAACTTATTTTTAAGTTACGCCTTTTCTATTTTTAACTTTTACTAGCTAAGTACCTGTGCGAGCAATTCTATTGGGTGCTTTGGTTTAAATTGCTCAAAGCGTTTTACTTGGCTGCGGCACGAAAAACCGGTAGATAAAAGTTGCTCTGGTATATTTTTATCTACTATTGGTTTCCAACTCATTTCGTACAGTGCACGGGAATTTTCTTGGTTTTGTGCTTCATGGCCATAAGTACCGGCCATGCCACAACACCCGGTATTGGTTGTATTTAGGGTTAAACCAATATCAGTAAAAATTGTTTTCCATACACTTGCCGCTTTTGGTAAAGCGGTTGTTTCTGTACAGTGGCTCAGTAATGTAAATTCAGTATCAGTTTTTTGTTTAGCCGATAGAGATTTAAACGATTGAGTTTGTAACCATTCATGGGCAAGTTGAACATGAAACTCGCCGCGATTATTTTCTAAAATGGTTTTGTATTCATCGCGATAACACATAACTAACGATGCATCTAAACCAACCAAAGGCGAATTAATATCAGCGAGTTTATTTAAAAACTCTGCGCAATTTTTTGCGGTTACTTTAAACTCATGCAAAAACCCTTTTACGTGTTGGGCTTTACCATTAGGTTTAAACGGTAATAGCATCGGCTTTTTACCCAGCGCGGTGATAAGTGTTATAAAACTTTGCACTAACTCGGCTTCGTAAAAGCTGGTAAACGGGTCTTGCACTATTAGCACATAGTCATTTTGTTCATCACTTGAAAGTGAATTTAATAATTCAAAATCAAATTTATGTGCTTTTGCTACGCGTTTTTCAAGTGAAGGCACACTTAATTGGGGTGTATCTACATACCCTACTGTTTTTTTAATTAAACTACTTACTAAGTTTGTTTTAACAATTGGGTTGATCACACGTGCAAATTTAGACATTACAGGCGCCGAACTTTCTATGTTTGCGACTAAATAATCTTTAAGTGGGCGCGCGTAATAACTGTGATAATAATTTAAAAAGCGTGCTCTAAAAGTAGGTACATCCACTTTTATTGGGCAAGATGTTGTACACGCTTTACACGCTAAACATTCATCCATTGACTCTTTTACTTCGTGAGAAAAATCGTAAACACCTTTATTTTTTTCACGGCTATGAACAAAACGCTCCCACCAGGTAATAACTTCGCCTTTGTTAAGCTCTTTTTCTACTTCGAGCAAATCTACATTTTTAGACTCTTGAAGTCGTAACCATTCTCGCATTAATGTTGCGCGGCCTTTTGGCGAATGCTTGCGATCGCCGGTTACTTTATATGAAGGACACATGGGAGAATTTTCGTCGTAGTTAAAACAAATGCCGTTACCATTACAGGTCATTGCATTGTTAAAACTTGTTTTTACATCGATAGAAATTTGCTTATCGAAGTACGAACGTTTTTGCCCATCTACACTAACTAGTGAGTCCTCACTTTCTATGGGAGTGCATATTTTCCCAGGGTTTATTCTGTTATTAGGGTCGAACGCTGTTTTTATTTTACGTAGTTGTTTAAATAAATGCTCGCCAAAAAACTCAGGGCCGTATTCACTTCGGTAACCTTTACCATGTTCGCCCCACATTAAGCCGCCGTATTTAGCGGTGAGTTTTACAACTTCGTCTGAAATTTTACGAAGCAGTTTTTCTTGTTCTGGGTCGCACATATCTAGCGCCGGGCGTACATGTAAAACACCCGCATCAACATGGCCGAACATACCGTATTGTAAATTATGGCTATCGAGTAATGCTCTAAATTCTACAATGTAGTCGGCTAAGTTTTCTGGCGGTACGGCTGTATCTTCAGCAAAGGCCAATGGCTTTTGGCTGCCTTTAACATTACCGAGTAACCCGACAGATTTTTTACGCATTGCATAAATTTTTAAAATGTCACTTTTACTGCTGGTTAATTGATAGCCAATAACACCATTGGTTTGATTGGCTACGCACTCGTCCAATAATGTGCAAAGTGTGTTTACTTTGTCTTTTATATCTTCAGGTGATACTGCATTAAACTCAACCATGTTGAGTCCTTGCATATCTTTATTTGGTACATCGGTTATTAAGTCCGATACTGAATGCCAAATAATATCTTCGCGAGCCAGGTTTAATACTTTGCTATCGACTGTTTCTACCGATGTTGCACGCGCATCAACTAAAAAGGGAGAGTGGCGAAGTGCCGAATCAAAACTGTCGTATTTAATATTTATCAGTGTTTTAAATTTGGCTATGGGAGTTAAGTTTAATTTAGCTTCAGTAACTATACCTAGTGAGCCTTCTGATCCGGTAATTAGCCTACTCATATCAAAAGTTTGTAAGTCATCACTTAGCACATGCTCTAGGTCGTAGCCGGTTAAAAAGCGATTTAAGCGAGGAAACTTATCTAAAATAGCTTGGCGCTCATTTAAAGAAATTTCCAATACTGTTTTGTATAGGCTACCGATTAATGATTCTTGCTCGGCTATTACTTTGGCTTTTTCTATGTCTATTGGTGATGTCACCATTGGGCTGCCATCGACTAAATAGGTAGTAAGTCCTAAAACATGGTCGCTGGTTTTACCGTACACTAATGAACCTTGACCTGATGCATCAGTACTGATCATTCCGCCAATGGTTGCTCGGTTACTGGTTGATAAGTCGGGTGAGAAGAAAAAGCCGTACGGTTTTAAAAAGTCGTTTAATTGATCTTTAATTACACCTGTTTGTACTCTAACCCAACCTTCTTCAACGTTAATTTCGAGTATTTCGCGCATGTAGCGAGACAAATCAACCACTATTCCTGGTGTGAGTGATTGCCCATTAGTACCTGTACCACCACCACGAGGGCCAAAAGTAAGCGATAAAAATGGGTCGCGAGATGCTGTTTGCAATGCCAGTTGAATGTCTTTTTCGGTTTTTGGAAAAATAACACCTTGTGGGATTTGCTGATAAATACTGTTATCGGTAGAGGCGGTTAAACGCGTTGCATAGCTTGCATCGGTGTCTCCACTAAACCCTTGATTTTTAAGTGTACTTAAGTAGTTTGCGACAAGCTCGGTCGCTGCATCTTGCTGTGTAATTGTGGCTATCATGACGGCGATAATTTAAGGCATTTGTGTAATTATATCATGGTGATGGCTAATAGAAATTGAAGATTTTACAGTTTGTAACACTCTTTTTATCGTATTTTGAGGTTCTGTATTTATAATCAAGTTAAACCAATGTGTAGAGGTTTATATGAAAAAATTACTATTACAGATCATAGGTGTGTTGTTTATTTTGCTTGGGTTGCTTTTCTCTCTGGTGCCAGGCCCTTCCCTGATATTTTTTATGGCGGGGTTACTGTGCTTTTCGTTTTATTACCCAAAAGCGAGGCATTATTTAAAACTATGCCAAAAAGCCTTAACTAAATCGTGTAATTATTTAGATAAAAAATTAGCACGCTAAATTATGCCACATACAAAAATGCCAGCTTAATAGCTGGCATTTTTATTTGTTACGGATACTGATGATTATTTAGCAAGTTTGTCTGCTAGGTATAACCATGTTTCTAGTACTGTATCTGGATTTAATGAAACAGAATCAATGCCCTGCTCTACTAACCATGCTGCAAAGTCTTCATGATCTGAAGGACCTTGACCACAAATACCTACATACTTGCCCTTTTCTTTAGCGGTTTTAATTGCCATAGAAAGTAGCTTTTTAATCGCAGGATTACGCTCATCAAATAAATGTGCGATTAGGCCTGAGTCACGGTCAAGACCAAGTGTTAGCTGAGTTAAATCGTTAGAGCCGATAGAAAAACCATCGAACATCTCTAAAAATTCATCGGCAAGTAATGCATTTGAAGGAAGCTCGCACATCATGATTACTTTTAGACCATTTTCACCACGTTTAAGGCCATGCTCTTCTAGTAATTCGATAACACGTTTACCCTCTTCAAGGGTACGTACGAATGGGATCATGATTTCAATGTTGGTCATACCCATGGTGTTTCTTACGCGTTTAATTGCTTCACACTCAAGGGCAAAACAATCACGGAAGTCTTCAGAGATATAACGTGCAGCACCACGAAAACCAATCATTGGGTTTTCTTCTTCAGGTTCGTACTGCTCACCACCTACTAAGTTTGCATATTCGTTTGATTTAAAATCAGACATACGCACAATTACACGCTCTGGTGCAAAGGCACAGCCTAGCGTTGAAATACCTTCTACTAATTTAGAGATATAAAACTCTACCGGCGATTCGTATCCGGCAATAATGTCGGTAATTTCAGCTTGTAACGCAGGTGATTGTGCATCAAAATTTAATAGCGCTTTAGGGTGAACACCAATCATGCGGTTTATTACAAATTCAACACGGGCAAGGCCAACACCTGCATGTGGTAAACGTGCAAAGTCAAACGCGCGGTCTGGATTACCTACGTTCATCATCACTTTCATTGGTAGTTCTGGCATTTTATCAACGCGCGACGTTAGTATTTCAAAATCTAAAATACCTTCGTAGATGTAACCTGTATCGCCTTCAGCACATGATACTGTTACTTCTTGGCCTGCTTTAATTAAATCGGTTGCGTTACCACAGCCAACTACCGCAGGAATACCGAGTTCACGGGCAATGATTGCTGCGTGACACGTACGCCCACCACGGTTTGTAACAATAGCCGCGGCGCGCTTCATGATAGGTTCCCAATCTGGGTCGGTCATGTCGGTAACTAAAATGTCGCCTTCTTGTACTTGGTCCATTTCTTTAATTGAATCAAGTACACGAACAACACCACTACCAATTTTATGACCAATTGCGCGGCCTTCAGCAATTACATTGCTTGTGCCATTTAATTGAAAACGCTCCATAATATTGGCATCTTCGTTTGAGCGAACGGTTTCTGGGCGCGCTTGGACTATGTACAATTTGCCATCGTTTCCGTCTTTTGCCCATTCGATGTCCATAGGACGACCGTAGTGCTTTTCGATTATTACAGCTTGTTTTGCAAGTTCTTGCACTTCTTCATCTGTAATTGAAAATTTGTTTGAAAGGCTTGGCTCTACGTCAACAATTTCTACTTGTTTGCCGTGTGCCTCATCTGTTGAGTAAATCATTTGAATGGCTTTTGAGCCAATATTACGACGTACTACTGATGGCAACCCTTTTTGTAATGTTGGTTTATGAACATAAAATTCATCAGGGTTTACTGCGCCCTGTACAACCATTTCACCTAAACCGTAGCTTGAAGTAACAAATACAACGTCTTCAAAACCAGACTCTGTATCAATACTAAACATAACGCCTGATGCTGATTTATCTGAACGTACCATACGCTGAATACCAGCAGATAGTGCAACACCACGATGATCGTAACCTTGGTGAACACGGTACGATATGGCGCGGTCGTTAAATAAAGAAGCAAATACGTGTTTAATAGCGACCATTACTGAGTCGATACCACGAACGTTAAGGAAGGTTTCTTGTTGGCCTGCGAATGATGCATCTGGCATATCTTCAGCGGTGGCTGATGAGCGTACTGCAAATGATACATCGGCTGATGTATCGCCATGAAGTTGGCTGTATGCGTCGCGAATGGCTTGGTCTAGGTTAGGTTGGAATGGGGTATCGATAATCCATTGACGGATATCGGCACCGACTTTAGCGAGTGTATTTACATCATCAACATCAAGCGTATCTAAAATGTCGTGAATTTTTGCATTGAGTCCAGATTGCTCTAAAAACTCATTGAAAGCGTCGGCTGTAGTGGCAAAACCACCCGGAACCTGTACACCTGCGTTAGCGAGGTTTGAAATCATTTCACCCAGTGAGGCATTTTTGCCGCCAACACGAGGAACATCTTGCATACCAAGCTCTTGATACCAGAGAACGTATTCTTGCACGGGTCTTTCTCCAAAAAACAAATTGTAGTTGTAACTGTGAGAGTTAAGAAAGAAAACCTTTTATAAAGGTCACCTTCATTCTACACTGGCATTAGACCTCACGTAAACCGTGAGTAAGCCATTTTAGGGATTAAACGTAATAAAAAGGTTAACTATGAGAACTGCTTTTTATATATCAGACGGCACTGCTATTACCTCCGAAGTGTTTGGTCACGCGACTTTGTCGTTGTTTCCGGTTGAATTTAATCATAAAACTATTCCTTTTGTAGAAACAGAAGAAAAAGCAAATGAAATTAAAGCGTTAATAAACGCAACTGCTGCAAAAGAAGGTGAGAAGCCATTTGTATTCTTTACCTTCGTAAATCACAACTTAAGTGAAATTATTAAATCGGCCGATGCAATCGCGTATGATTTTTTGTCTACTTACAGTGAAAAAATAGAAAAAGAGCTTAATGTTGCGCCAGTGCCAAAAATGCATCGTACCCACTCTATTCATGAAAAAAGTTATGACTTTAGAATAGATGCGGTTAACTATGCCCTTATGAATGATGATGGCGGAAATATTAAAAACTTTTCTGAAGCCGATATTATTTTAGTAGGTGTTAGCAGAAGCGGTAAAACACCAACAAGCTTGTACTTAGCCCTACAGTACGGCATTAAGGCTGCAAATTACCCAATAACTGAAGACGACTTAGAGAGTGAGGGACTACCTAAATGTTTACTCCCTTACAAACATAAGTTATTTGGGTTAACTATTGACCCTGAGCGTTTGGCTGCAATTAGGCATCGTCGTATGGCAAATTCTAAATACGCATCAATAAGACAATGCCGAATTGAAGTGCGTGAAGTTGAAATGCTTTATAAGCGACATAAAATTGCATACTTTAATTCTACCCATCATTCTGTAGAGGAAATATCTGCAAAAATCTTAATAGACAGTAACCTCGAGCGACGTAAGTACTAACCAACTAATTTACTGTTTTGCTAAAAAAAGCCGCTATATGCGGCTTTAATTTTTTATTTATTATTTACGAGCGTCTTTTAATAAGTCAGCTACTAAAAAGCCTACTTCTAATACTTGGTCTGCATTTAGACGCGGGTCACATTGTGTTTTGTAACGTTGCGCTAGGTCATCATCAGATAAACCGTATGCACCACCGGTACACTCTGTAACGTGCTGGCCAGTCATTTCTAAGTGGATACCACCTGCGTATGAACCTTCTGCTTTGTGTACAGCAAAAAACTGGCTAATTTCGCGCATGATATTATCAAAGCTACGCGTTTTATAGCCTGATGTCGCTTTTTCAGTGTTACCGTGCATTGGATCCGAGCTCCAAATAACTTTACGGCCTTCTTGCTGAACGCGTCTTACAAGTGCTGGAAGTTTTTCTGGCAGTACGTCGGCACCCATACGTGTAATTAGCGTTAAACGGCCCGGAATGTTATCTGGGTTTACAGCATCAATTAAACGAATTAGGTCATCTGGGTCCATTCCTGGGCCAACTTTAACACCAATAGGGTTTTTAATACCTTTGAAAAACTCAATGTGTGCATGGTCTAATTGACGCGTACGCTCACCAATCCACACAAAGTGCGCAGAACAGTCGTACCAGTCACCTGATAGGTGATCGCGACGAGTTAGTGCTTCTTCATAGCCTAGCAATAACGCTTCGTGAGACGTGTATAAGTCGGTTTCTTTAAGGCTTGGCGCAATAGTAGAATTAATGCCACATACTTCCATAAATTCAAGTGCGTCTTGAATTTTGTCAGCAAGCTGTTGGAATCGTTCTTTTTGCGGATTAGCTGCTACAAAGCCCATGTTCCAGCGATTCACTTGGTGTAAATCTGCTAAGCCACCTTGTGCAAATGCACGAAGTAAGTTTAATGTAGCAGCACTGTTGTGGTATGCCTTCATTAAACGTTGTGGATCGGGAATACGTGCTTCTTCTGTAAACTCAAAGCTATTTACAATATCACCACGGTAAGATGGTAAAGATACACCGTCAATAGTTTCTAAATCTGCAGAGCGTGGTTTAGCGTATTGGCCTGCCATACGTGCAATTTTAACAACTGGGCATTTACCGCCGTATGTTAAAACTACAGCCATTTGTAAAATGGTTTTAAATGTATCGCGAATATTAGCGGCATTAAAGTCGCTAAATGATTCGGCACAGTCGCCACCTTGAAGTAAAAATGCACGACCTTCACATACATCTTCTAATTGCTTAAAGAGGCTTCTTGTTTCTTCTGCAAAAACAAGTGGCGGAGCACTCTTTAACTGGCTTTCTACTGTTTTCAGTTCTTCTTGATCTGGGTACTGTGGCTGCTGCAGTATTGGCAGTTCTCTCCAGCTATTTGGGTTCCACGATTGCATGTTCTTTCCTCATTCCTACTTTACCTGATATAAAGAAATTAACGTATGCATGGCCCTAAGTTCAAGGACTATATTCACTATTTACCAACTAATTTGTTATGAGTTAAATATATATAAGGTTATTTGTGATTTTAAGGCTGCTCAGGCTTAGTTTTACGCGTGGTTTAATTTTATTATTTTTACTCAAATACAACAAGTTAAATATATGAAGGCGTTTTTTTAACCATCCCAAACCAAATTGAATTCAAAGGCTTAAAGTTAACAGTTTCATTAGGAACACATCATACTTAAAGTGGGTTAAATGTAATCTTAACTTTACAGTGGTAATTTAATTAAATAAACCAAGTGACTAGAATTTATTTTGAGTGTGTGATATGTGGCTCGGAGGTTGTGCAAGGCTATAGCAATAAGTCCACTTTATTCTGTACAACTGTGATCAGGTTGTTAGACGATGCCAGTACTCTAATTAGGGCTACTAAAAACAGTGAGTATGAACGACTACTTTAAATATTAAGTTGTAGTAGAGTTTATTTTCACAGAGCAGTCTTCCCCCTTACAGGAGCCTAGCGCTGTATTACAAGTATCACTTATAAGCAATTATACAATGAGCGCCCAACACTATCTAAAGTGGCGAACCAAAAAATTGATTGCTGGCCTTAAACTAAAGGCTCAATAACTATTTTACACAGAGAGATAATATATAAAAGTATAAACCGCCCTAGCAATTACCTGCGTTACAACAAATGCTTAAATAAACATAAGTGTATTGATCACGCCTGGGTTCGTTAGTTCTTTCTGTTATATGCAAATATTCAAGCAACGAATCTCACTTATCATAAGCAAACAACGCAAAAGAACACATCATACTTAATCTAATTTAAGAGTAATCTTAGCCTTTGTAGAATAAATTAACTTTAGAAAACCAAAGCAAAAGGTTAAACTTAATAATTAAATAAGTAAGATGTGTTCTTAAGGTGGTTATGGTTTCTAAAGTACAAATAAGAAGTCAGTTTGATTTAATGAATGAATTAACGTCGTTGTTGATTGATGAATTACGTGTCTGTGAATATTCAAAAGCTGAGTATTATCAGCTACCAGATATAAATAGTGTTGATGAAAATATTATTCCCGAGTCAATTCCTGTAAAAAAATTAACCGACGAAATTGGTCATAGGGCAATTTTAAACTCATTTACTGATATTTATAAAAAAGAAAGTTTAAGTAGTAGAGTACTAAAGCGTCATCCTGGGCTTTTGGTTTTAAAAAATGCAGATGTCGCAGCATTAACTAGCCGAATACAACAAGTTAATAAAGCTAAGGCTGCTTTTAAAGAGTGTGTTTTGGCAATCGATAATAACGATGCTCGATTTGAAGCTGTTCATAACGCGGTTCCAAATTTAATCACTCTTGCAGCTTATCGAAAAATTCACTTTCAAAGTGAGTCCCCTTTTTCAGTGCGATTTACTTGGATGCATAAGCATGCCACTAAAACTCTAACTAAAAAAATGGCGCTTGAAATGCTCGACAAATCCGCAGGTTATAGAAATCCAAGAATGATCGACCAACAAAAATGGCAGTCTCTTGTTGCACAAGAGCAAATGCGAGTAGCTAGTTTAGGTGAAAAAGAAAAGTTAAGAATTCGCCGCCCTACTCGAGTGAGCCCCCAAGTAAATGTTAGGTATACCGCAGAAAATAGGTATCACGTAAGTGCTGCATTGCCGTTTATTTTAATTAACCCACAGCCCGATGTTAAGTTAGGTACTTTGCCAGATTATCAAAAAACAGAGTCTCACCCGAGAAAAAAAGAGTATGACTTTTTAGTGGATAGACTTTACTTAGAACAAGTAGATAATTAATTATGTTAAAAAGGCCACATAGTGTGGCCTTTTTGGTAAGTAGTCTATTATTTTAACCGTTGTTATTTTTCGACTATTTCTTCTATTTTATCTTCATCAATTAAAACTGCGTTTTCGACAATTCGTTTACCACCTTGAATCTCAATGCGCTTATTGTGCTTGTTGAGCGTGAGTATCTCATCACAAAACTGATCAGAAGGATGCATTTCATAGGTGTAATCAATAATATTACCGGTTTTATCATCTTTTACATTAGTAATGCTGTATTCCGAAATAGCTCCTTTTTCAATCAAGTCTTTCATTGTTGTGGTCATATCACGGCGTAATGCTTTTAATTTGTTTTCTGTGATATCGTCGGTTGAATAAATAGAGCCGTATTTTTCCATAATAGATAGCAATCTAAAATGATACGTTTTACCAGGCGCGGCATAACGCCAAAGGTGGTATAAACGCAGCATCATCCAACGCGATAAACCACGTTTTAGCTCTTGCGCACTGTTAAAGTAATACCCTTTGTATTCAAGGTTATCAATCATGTTATGAACAAATGCATTTAAACATGCAACACATTTAACGTTGCCGCCTTGGCCTTTTTTACCACTAAAATGAAGAGATGATAAAAAGTTCATGTTTGACTCATAAAAAGAGTCATCAATATCTGTATTTTTAGTATCAGTAGCCGAGTATTTAAATGAAAGTTTAGAACCTTGAAGTGCTTCAAGTGATTCTTTAATTTGTGGGTATGGCATTGATTGGCCAACCGCTTTAAGTTCTTGGGCTAATTCGTTCATCGAAAAAACCACGGCATATTGAATACCGGACTTAAAATTGATTTTTACGATTTTACCTTTCGATGCAAGTCGAATTAACGCGCGCTCAACTTTTTCTTCTCTATCCGATGGCCACACTAAATATTCTACGTCTTCGCCATCTTTACGCGTGCTTACAACGGCCGGTGTAATTTTTATTTCGCCGTCATATAAAATACCATCTACTTTTTCGGATATTTTACGCGTAATAATTGTTTTTTTAGGTGCTTCTTCCAATGGCAATTTTTTATGCCCAGAACGTACAAAACGCCCCCATAAATCATAGTGGTTAAACGTGTTTGAATAAGCACGTAACCCATGAGCGGCATTTTCGATAGAAATTCGCACATCTTTGTTATCTGTAAATAGTGCTAAACTTTCGTTATCTATTGCACTTTCCACCCCGTGTATTTGGCCCCTAAGTGTATCGGGCAAGTTATCTACCGAGATGTTGACCTTTCGGCTCATTGTTCTGATTTCCATTTTTTATTGCGACAGCTAATAACAACACATTAAGCAACAAAAGTTAAATGTTTAAGTTAGTATAAAACTGATCCGAGCATAAATAAACGTAACGGATCATTATTATACTAAGTAGGGAGTGATAAGCTTAATTTCAGATCACTATTTTACTAAGATAAGCTTCTCAAGCTAAATTTTTACTAACTCAATTTATTTTTTGTCCATTAAAAGCGCTATTTTTAAACTTTTTACACGACAAACGTTAGTAAAATAAATACCTGCTGTGGATAACAGCACTTCGAGTTAGCATAGATCTGATCTGTACTTACTACAGATCAGATCTATACCAATTAAACGCCCTGTTCTTCGTAGGCTTAAGTGTATAACTTTATAATTTACTTAGTAAAAAACTGATCTCATACAGTCATTTTGTACATAACTTATTGAGTAAGTTGTGCATAACTCTAATATTTAAATAAGGCTTAGTAAAAAGCTGATCTGCATGTAGATAAAGATCTGATCTTAACCAAGTATAAAGGTGATCTGCTTTTTTTAATATTATTTATAAATATCATATAGTTATATAGCTATTATACACGCTTAACCTTTATTACCTTATATATTTAACCACCTTTAAACTTCTTTATTTATACTAAGCAATCTTAAACGTGTAAAAATATATTTAAATGTCTTGTTATTAAAATGCATGTCGCCTTAAATAGTTGTTTACAGCTATTTGAATGGACATTATACTAACTGCCTAACTTTGAGGAAGAAAGTATGTCTATCAATAATAACGCGCTAAGTACTTACCGGCTTTTAAAAGCAACAGCCGAAGTTGCTGAAAAATCTTTAAAAGGACGCATACAACACTATCGCGCTCATCTTAAATCAGAAGAAAAAGAATTAAGAACTTACACCCAAAAAGCAGCAGCAGATTTATTAGGGTGTAATAATCGTACCTTAAAACGTCGTCATGACAATGGTGACTTTGATGATTTAAATATTAAGCGTGGTGCAAATGGGCACTATGCGT
Source organism: Pseudoalteromonas sp. CST2 (assembly GCF_028599385.1). Taxonomy (NCBI): domain Bacteria; kingdom Pseudomonadati; phylum Pseudomonadota; class Gammaproteobacteria; order Alteromonadales; family Pseudoalteromonadaceae; genus Pseudoalteromonas; species Pseudoalteromonas sp. CST2. The sequence continues at coordinate 128,794 of NZ_JAQREO010000003.1, read as the reverse complement.
ACACGTTAGTTAATATTTTTGCGATGGCCGATATCATGGATATTCAGCCAGATCACCGCACTGCTAACGATAAACTCCAAGTTATTGTTATTAATTCACTTAAAGGTGGCTGTGGTAAAACAACCAGTATGGTTAATATTGCTGCTGCGTTGGCGACGACTAATATCAAACGTTATCGTATTGGTATTATTGATTTAGATCCTCAAGGTTCGTCTTCTAGCTTTTTCCCTTCTAACGATCACGACCCTGTTACGGTAGGCGACTTAATGCGTGATTGTATTGATTTAGACGAAGGCGAAACCTGGCCAGAGTTTGTTTCTAGTGCTTTTGTGACTACGCATATTCCAAATATTCGTGTTTTACCCTCAGGTATGGATGACTTTTACTTTGAACACGAGACAGCAACACTTTTAAAAGACACCTCTAATTACGAACAAACACGTCATTATCATAAGCTTTTAGAAAAAGTTATTGAGCCGGTTAAAGACGAATTTGATATTATTTTAATCGATACCGCTCCTACACTTAACTTTATGTTTTACAATGCTTTAATGGCCTCTACAGCGATGCTTATTCCGGTTCATCCAGAAGCTGTAGATTTTGATGCTAACAATAAATATTTAAAGCGTTTAGGTGAGATTTATCACACAGTAGCGGCACTTGGTCATGAAGGTTGGGACTTTATGCAGTTTTTAGTGACCAATTACGTTAAGGGTAATCATTCACAGCGCGATATTGTTAAAGATGTACGTAGTGCGTTTGGCCGCCAAGTAATGAGCTATCCAATTAATCACAGCTCGGCAATTACGGCTAGTTCATCGTCTTTTAATACCATATTTGATCAAAAAGCATCGGATAGTTTAGCAAGTCGCGAGTCTTTATTGCGCGCGCAAGAAAATATAAAAGATGTTGTGGACGAATTAGAAATGCTTATTCGTTCTAATTGGGAGTCCACCCAATCGTCACTTAACAACACTAAGTAAGGATGTTATATAAAAATGGCTACAAAACGTAAAAACGACACCCGCTTAGATCCATTTGCAACTGCCGTAGGCAATAGCAGCCTCGATGCATTACTTGAGCAAGCAAGCGCTGGTGATGTAATAAGAATGCCTGCGCCAAGCGACCCTACACGCGAAATAACCTTAGTGTGTAAAGTTATTGCTCATGCAGATATTGAATCTAGCACCACGGTTTACGGTAAAAATCGCCGTGTACAAGCGCTATTAAACGAAAAGTCGGTTTCTGATATTTTACCTGCAATCAGTGAAGATGGACGTAATCAACACCCTGCTTTACTTTGGGATCAGGGAAATACTAACTTAGTACTTGCCGGTTCACGCCGTCGAAAGGCATGTATTTTAGGTAATGCCGATTATTTAGTTTTAAGCTCTCCTGATTTTACCGATCAAGACGCTAAAATTTTAGCTGTATCTTCAGATCAGTACATAGCCCCAAGCCTTTGGGAGCTAGGGCAAGCTTATCAACAAACTAAAAACGATCTTATTGAGCAAGGTAAAAAAGGCTCTTATCGCGAAATTGCCGCTATTGAAGGTGTATCGCACACCGCAATTGCAGATGCCATTAAAGCGTACGAGCAAATTCCCGCTGATGTTATTTCACTTTACCCAACGGCTAATCACGTAGGCAGAGAAGTCGCTAAAAAGCTTGTTAGTGCAAAGGAGCGCGACGAGCAGGCGTTTAACGCCCTAGTTAGCGAATTACATACAGACGATGAGATTAACGCCATTACAAGCGACGACAAGCGCGCAATGGCAATTACTAAACGCTTAACTACCGAGCCTAGCGCGGTTGCTAAACGTGAAGCTGTATTTGAAAACAACTTTATAAACGTACAACGCAATTTAAAAAGTGGTGACGTATCTATTAAAATAGATAATAAAGTGTTGACTGACAAACGTTTAGAACAACTTACTAAGCTGTTAAGCGCGTTTAATTAGCCCGTATTACTTAGTAAAATAGTGATCTTAAAAGCCTGTTAGGTTAGTTAAATTCTGATCTGATGGGCTTTTTACTTAGTAAAATCCTGATCTTTTTTGCTATTTATAACCCATAAATCCCTCATTTTTGCTCTAAAGATCACATTTTTACTAACTGAATTTAGTTTTTACGACTATTTGATGCTGGATCTTAATTTGTTAGAAAAAAACTGATCTGTAAAGCCCCTGCATTGTTAATAAATTGTTTGTAACATGTGTGTTTGCTGTTTACCTATTCTCATATTGGCAGATAAAGTGTCATAAAGTACGTATAAACCGATTTTTTACTAACCTAGCAGCTCCAACCAGTTTATATAACGTTAATATTGCTTTTGCTGTGCGCAGTTAAAGAATATACTGGCAGAATTATTTTAAAAATTTAATACTTAGAGTGACATGTCTGCTAACTTATCAAAAAATGATTTACTGGCTATTTTTGAAGAAATAAAAAATGAGCAGGCAACCTTGTTCCCTCTTTCTGAGCGCTTTATAAAAAAGCTGTTTAGGCCCAACGTGCTCGATAAAGGCAAAGAGTATTATAAAAACGGCCAAATTAGTTGGTTAGAGCACAGTAGTGATTTTGCTGTTATTGATTCAACCGTACAAGGCGACACCGGATCAGCATTTAACCAACGAATTGAGATCAGTAAAGTACCTACTGGTTACTCTGTTGATACGCATTGTACCTGTAATGCTAAAACCAAATGTAGGCACTTAGCCGCTGTATTATTTAAACTTAAAATAGAGCACTCAGGTGAATACGGAGAAGACTACTTTATTAACGATTGGTTTAGTGAACTGACAGCACTTAAAAGTGTTGATGCTAAAGCTCCTTCGCAAGTTCTTTTATTTGTATTAGACATTGAAAACAATAAAGTATTTTTAACGCCAAAAATTGCCAATTACGACAAAAAAAATAATTATACGCTTGGGCGCAATTTAACTGAGCAACAATTAAATAGCTTTGTAACGCCAAACGATTTGCTCGAAAGTGACTTTAGACTCTTTAGTTGGATTCGCTCGCAAAATGCAGTGGGTAATTTAGAGCTAAAAGGTCAATGGGGCTTTAGCGCTTTACAACAATTAATTGCCACCGACCGTTTATTTTTACAACGCTCTCGTGTTGCTATTAAAGCGCAAACTGGGCAATCGCTTAACTTTAATTGGCAGCAACAAAACGAGTTATCGCAATTAATTATTGAGCTTGAACACAGTAAAAATTGGGCATTGATAAAAACCACGCCGCCCGCTTATTTAGACCTCGATCACTTTAAAGTCGGCCGGATCAGAACACAGCTTAGCGCCGACGAAATAGCACATTTACAATCAATTCCCGCACTTCACGATGCTAATTTTGATCGCATTTATAAACAACTTGCCGACAATTTTGGCGCCGGTGTTATTCCGCATCCGAATAACGAACAAGTCAATGTTAAGCAACTTGGTAATGCTGTTTTAAAAGCCACTATGGATGAGCAAGGGCTTAAAGTTTCGCTATTATTTAAATATAAAAATAAAAATTATTTAGCGGGAACAGCACCCGCGAGTTTAATAAATAGTGCATTTGAAAACACAGTAACAAATGAGTTAGTAAATTTAGGTTTTGAGTTTTGTAAAGGGGGTTTACAAAGTGAGTTTATATTTAATAAACAATCACCTATACATTTACATTGGCTTGTTTACGAAGTATTCCCTGGCTTTAAAAAGCGTGGCTGGCAGGTAACTCAAACTAAAGTAAATGTAGCCGACCCCCAAGGGCACGTTACACTCGATGTAAACCGTGCTGCAGGTCACCAAATGCATTGTAAAGTGCAATTAAGCGATGCCAAAGCCGCTGCACTTTTTAATACCGATGATGCCACGTATCAATCGTTAAATCGTCAAAGTGAGCTGTTTTATTACTACCCTGTTGGGCGTCAATTTGGTGTTATTAGTAAAGCCGCCATTAATTTACTGACCGAATTTAAACAACGCTTTGAATTTGTAAAAACACGCGATGAATTTAATATCCCGCTTTCTTATTTACCTGAGCTGGTAAAGCATACCGCAGTTACTATAGACCTTCATGATGACTCATTGGAGCGTTATCTTGATGAGTTAAACAACACCGAGCAGGCAATGCCAGTGGTGCCCTTACACGGTTTAAATGACTCGGTAACACTACGTGAATACCAGCAACAAGGCGTTGATTGGCTTAGCTTTTTAAAGCGCCACCAATTAGGCGGCATACTTGCTGATGACATGGGGCTTGGCAAAACGCTACAAGTTATCGCCTTTTTAGCCAGCAGTTTTAATCGCCCGCAAGCGGGCCCTACCCTTATAGTGTGCCCTACAAGTTTGGTAAGTAATTGGCAAAACGAAATCACCAAATTTGCTAAAAGTCTTAAAGTAACCACTATTTTTGGCTCACAACGTAATGAGCCTTTACAACATTTAGCGCAAGCGCAATGTATTTTAACTACTTACCCATTATTAAAGCGTGATATTGCTTATTACTCGCCACTTTATTTTGAAAATATTATTTTAGATGAAGCGCAATATATTAAAAACGATACTGCACAAGTCTCGCGCTTAGTTAAGCGTTTAAATGCCGACTTTAAGTTATGTTTAAGCGGTACGCCTATCGAAAATAATTTGTTTGAGCTTAAGTCGTTACTCGACTTTGCAATGCCTTCATTACTTGGCTCGCAAGCGCACTTTAAACAGCACTTTCAAACACCTATTGAGCGCGAAGCCGATTCAGAGCGAGCTGAGCAACTAAAAGCGCTTATTATGCCGTTTATATTACGCCGCACAAAAGCGCAGGTAGCTCAAGAGCTGCCACAAAAAACAGAGCTGTTAAAAGAGTTTGAGTTTGAACCTAAGCAAAAAGATATGTACCAAGGTATTACGCGCGCCTTAGAAGAAAAGCTCATAGACTTATTTGCTGAGCAAGGCGCACAAAAAAGTAAGCTCGCTTTTTTAGAAGCGCTACTAAAGCTAAGGCAAATTTGTTGTCATCCAAAATTAATTGAGCCAGAAACACAAGCTGGTTCAGCAAAATTAGAATGGCTAACTACGCATTTGCCGTTAATGCTAAGCCTTGGTCGTAAAGTGATTATTTTTAGTCAATTTACCTCTGCACTCGATTTAATTGCAGAGCGTTTAAACGACATAAATATCAACTTTAGTATGCTAACTGGGCAAACGCGTCATCGCGACAAAGTTATTGACGAGTTTACCAGTGGCAAAACCTCGGTGTTTTTAATCAGTTTAAAAGCAGGCGGTACTGGGCTTAACTTAACTCAAGCCGATACCGTTATTCACTTTGATCCATGGTGGAACCCGGCTGTTGAAAAACAAGCCACCGATCGTGCTTATCGTATTGGCCAAACAAATCCAGTGTTTGTTTATAAATTAATTATGAGCAATTCAATAGAGCAAAAGGTATTTAAAATGCAGCAAGATAAGCAAGCGCTTGTTGATGCATTATTTACCGATAAATCAATGAGCTTTACTTCGTTTGATGAGCAGCAAATGTTATCACTTATAAAAAGCTAATTTTTTTACTTAGCATGTGAACTAATTTAACCAAACGGCGTCTATTAGATTGCTTGTTGAATAATTGCAGTTATCACAAGCTTCATGTTGATTTCCCTGTTTGGTTACTAAATTTAGTAATGATTGAGCCAGCCCTTTTAGCTGGCTTTTTTTATGCCTGTAATTAACACCTTAAATTGCATTTTTTATAAATTGTTTGAACTAAATTTAAAAACACGCGTCTACTATTATGCTTGTTGAATAATTGCAGTTATCACAAGCTTCATGTTGATTTCCCTGATTGGTTACTAAATTTAGTAATGATTGAGCCAGCCCTTTTAGCTGGCTTTTTTTATGCCTGTATTTAACACCTTAAAATACATTTTTATAAATTGTTTGAACTAAATTTAAAAGGGCGCGTCTACTATTATGCTTGTTGAATAATTGCAGTTATCACAAGCTTCATGTTGATTTCCCTGATTGGTTACTAAATTTAGTAATGATTGAGCCAGCTCCTTTTAAGCTGGCTTTTTTTATGCCCACATTTCAATTTTTAAATTATTTATATTTTTATGTGAACTTAATTTTGTGTGCGGCGTCTACTATTATGCTTGTTGATTAATTGCAGTTAACACAAGCTTCATGTTGATTTACCCCGTTTAATTACTAACTTTAGTAATGATTGAGCCAGCTCCTTTTAAGCTGGCTTTTTTTATGCCCACATTTTAGTTTTTATAATTATTTATATTTTTATGTGAACTTAATTTAATGAGTGGCGTCTACTATTACGCTTGTTGATTAATTGCAGTTATCACAAGCTTCATGTTGATTTCCCTGATTGGTTACTAAATTTAGTAATGATTGAGCCAGCCCTTTTAGCTGGCTTTTTTTATGCCTTTAGTAAATGTTACGCCCTCTACCCCCCACTACCTTTATTCGTTATGATGGCATGTCTCTAAATTTTATAAGTTTATTTTATGTTTACTCAGCTATTAACGCATATAGATTGGTTAAGTGCCAGCGCAGGGCTTGCAACAGGGCTCGTACTATATGGCCTAGTGTCGATCCCTTCTCGTAATAAATTAAAACAACACATTAGCGAGCAACAGCAACAGTTATCGTTATTACAAAACCAGTACGACAATAAACAGCTGCAATACACGGCCTTATTTGATGAGCACGAGCTGCTCGAGCAATCACATCAAGAGCAACGCGATGAAGCGCAGCATTTTAAAACTCGCTTTAGCGAGCAAGAAAAACAAAGTGTTCAATACAACCATTTTTGGCGTAAAGCTGAAGGCGAACTTAGTGCCTTGCGAGAGCAATATAACCAGCGCGATATTGAGCTTAATAATATGCGAACTACGCTTGAGCAAAAGCAGCAAAACTTTACCGAGCAGCTTGCACAAATAGAGCAAAGCAAAAATGTGCTTAAAAAAGAGTTTGAAAACCTAGCTAATAAAATTTTAGAAGAAAAATCGCAAAGCTTTAAAACCCTAAACCAAGAAAGCATTGAGCAACTATTAAAGCCAGTTCAAGGGGAGCTAAAAGGCTTTAGAGATAAAATGGAATCGATTCACGTTGAAGATTTAAAACAACGTGCTGCCCTTAAAACTGAGCTACTGCACTTGCAAGCTAAAAGCCAAGCTATTACCGAGCAAGCCGATAAACTTAGTAATGCCTTACAAGGGCAAAAAAAGACCCAAGGTAATTGGGGCGAACTAATGCTCGAAAACGTACTCGACAGCGCAGGCCTGCGCGCGGGTACCGACTACAAACGCGAAGTATCGTTTAATACCGAAGACGGTCGACTGCGCCCCGACGTAGTGGTGTATTTACCTCAGGGCCGCCACTTAGTGATTGACGCTAAAACATCGCTAAATGCTTATACCCGCTACGTTAATGCCGAAAACGAGCTAGAGGCTAGCCAAGCAATTAAAGAGCATGTAAATGCTGTTACCGCGCGTATTAACGAGCTTGCCAGTAAATCGTACGATCGTCTCCCTGGTATAAATTCGCCTGAAGTAGTTATTATGTTTGTGCCTATAGAATCTGCATTTGTAGAGGCGCTTAAATATCAAAGCGATATTTACCAACAAGCTATCGAAAAAAACATTTTAGTTGCTACACCAACTACTCTGCTTACAAGTCTTAATATTGTTAAACAGCTGTGGCGCTTCGAAGAACAAACCAAATACTCTAAAGAGCTGGCGAATCGTGCAGAGCGCTTTTATAACAAGCTCAATGGCTTTTTAACGAGTATGGAAGGTGTTGGCAAACAACTAGACCGCGCAAAAGAAAGCTACGATAAAGCCTTTTCACAGCTTTACCGTGGTAAAGGTAACTTAATTAAACAAGCTTCAGAATTTAAAGAGCTAGGTGTATCGGTTCAAAAAGAGCTACCAAACGAAAGCGTAGAAAAAGCCCAATTAGAGCTGGATTAAGTTCGATTTATCTCTACTGTTTTATACATCAAAAGGAAGGTTAATGGTTTTTCCCTTACTCAATTCGCAAAGGTTAGCGTTAACCCCTATTAATTATGAGGATAGAGACGCTATTTTTGCTCTTGGTACTGTGGAGCAAAAATAGCGTTATTTAAGTTTTATGGCTGAAAAGCTAGTAAACGCTGAGGTAAAAGTAATTGAATACATAGACGTATATTACGTAGAAACATTATTTTGGGGCGCAAGTTCTCATACTATTGCGGTTGGTTGGCCTCTAGTGCCTGGCAACTTACAAAGCTTTATACCAATTTTCATGGTAAAGCGCCGCAAAGCTAAAACAACTAAAGCTCACATGTACTCGCTTACGCCTTTAATACTCCACCTCATTCAATAACTCATTTATTTTTTCATCGCCAATACACTCTCCATTAGACCAGTTTGCATTAAGCAGTGTAATTAAATTACCAATACGCTCTGACTTACGCTGTAGCTGCTCTATTAGTGCATTAGCTTCATGTTGTTTTTGAGTGAGGCGCTCAATAATGGCGTTGTGATCTAGCTCCTCATTAGATTTACGCAGGGAGGGGATTTCTTCAAGCGAAAACCCTAAACTTTGTGCAAACTTAATCATTTTAAGCTGCTCTACACTGGCTTTGTCGTATTGCCTATACCCGTTGTTATTTCGCGTGCCGTGTGGCAGCAGCCCTATACTTTCGTAATACCGTATGGTGCTTGCTGCAATACCTGAGTGCTTAGCTAGTTCACCTATTTTCATTATTGTCTCTACTATAAAAAAGCGGGTTGACCTTAAAGCTGACTTTAAGGTTATAGTGCCTGTAATGTCAATTTATGGTTTATATGTATGTCTGAGTTTGAACAATCTGCTGTATTTACGCCCTTTACCCTACCAAGCGGTTTAACGCTTAAAAACCGAGTAGTAAAAGCCGCTATGGAAGAGAACCTCGCAGAGGCCGACCTAACGCCATCGCAAGTGCTTAAAAATGTATACAACGAATGGGCAAAAGGCGGTTGCGGGTTAATTATTACCGGCAATGTTATGGTTGACCACCTTGCAATGACAGGGCCAGGCGGCCTTGCCCTTGAGCAGAAAACCGATATAGCGCCTTTTGCAGAGCTTGCTCGTTTAGGGCAGCAAAACGACTGTAAAATTGTGATGCAAATTAATCATCCTGGCCGCCAAGTATTTAAAAAAATGGGTGGTAAAGCGCTAAGTGCCTCTGATATTGCGCTTAATATGGGTAAGCACTCTCACTTATTTGCCCAGCCAACAGCTATGGATAAAAGCGAGATTAGTGATGTTATCACTCGTTTTACCCATACAGCGCAACAGGCCGAAAAAGCAGGTTTTAATGGCGTGCAAATACACGCTGCACATGGCTATTTATTAGCGCAGTTTTTATCTCCACTAACTAATAAGCGTGATGACGAATGGGGCGGTAGCCTTGAGAATCGCGCGCGATTATTACTTGAAATAACACGCAGTATTAAAGCGCAATGCAGCGCCGGTTTTTCGGTATCGGTTAAGTTAAACTCAGCCGATTTTCAGCGCGGCGGCTTTGAGCCGCATGATGCGCAAGCAGTTGTTAATATGCTTAATGCATTAAAGCTTGATTTTGTAGAGCTTTCAGGCGGCAGTTACGAAGCACCAGCTATGCAAGGACAAACAGGCGATGAACGTACACTTGCACGTGAGGCGTACTTTTTAGAGTTTGCCAAAGCAATTAGCGAGCAATCAACCATACCCATTATGACCACCGGTGGCATTAGCCGGTTAGATGTGGCAAATAAAGTAATTAGCTCAGGCGTAGCGCTCGTTGGTATGGCCACAGCACTGGCCTATCAGCCAGATTTAGTTAATAGCTGGCAAACACAGCCAACGCAAAACCTGCTTATGCCGCGCGTTACTTTTAAAGACAAAACCCTTGCTGGGCTTGCCACTATGGCGCTGGTAAAAAGGCAAATTCGCCGAGTGGGCCAAGGCAAACGCGTTAAAGCAAATGCCTCGGCTATTTTTACTTTAATAAGTGACCAAATACGCGCTGCAAAGCTTACAAAGCGCTATCGAAAACGCTTTGCAAAAGAGCTAAATTAATTAGCTCTAGTTTAAATTGATATTTTCTATGCCACACTTGAAAGCGTTGATTGATGGGCGTTAGCATATGCCCAGTTAACGCACTCTTGCGCTAAAATAGCAATGGTATCTAGGCAGGTGTCTGGCGAGTGTTTGGCTTGTTCATTTAACACAAGCGGTATTTCGGTACAGCCAAACAACACGCAGTCAGCACCTTGAGCAAGCATTAAGTCGTATGCCTTGCTTAACAAGTGGCGACCTTTATTTAAATCGCCCGCTTTTACGGCGGTTATGCCATCCATTATGGCTGCTTGTTGTTGAGTGCTTGGTTCAACAAAATCAATATTGTGCTGCTTAAACGCATTTTGGTAAATGCCCATATTAAGCGTAGCGGTAGTGGCTAAAATACCAACCTTTTGTTTGCCCGTGGCTTTTACTTGTTTTATAACGCTTTTTACAATGCTGATGGTGTGTACATCGGCATTTTTAGTGAGCGCGTCGTACCAGTAATGCGCGGTATTACACGGAATAACAATACAACTTACACCTAAGCTTGTTAGCTCTTTAAAGCCTTTTTTAAGCTCAAAAAATGGGTTTTCGTCTTCAAGACCCATTAAAAATTTTGTTCTGTCAGGAATTTGCGGGATATTCCTTATAAACATAGGTATATGCTCTTGATCATTTTTAGCGGGCGATAGCGCAATTACCTGATTCATAAATGAGGCAGTAGCCAAAGGCCCCATCCCACCTAATACGCCAAGAGTTCTAAGCATGATTGCATTCCGGTTATTGAGTTTATAGGCTTAATTTATAGTGTTTTATTTAGTTTGAATAATGCTATTATTTTACCACCCATGCACAAACTGCATAACTAAGTGGTCGCTATGAATATTGAAAGTAAATGGTTAGAAGATTTTTTAACGCTCTCGCACACAAAAAGCTTTTCGCAAGCGGCAAAGCTTAGGCATATTACGCAACCTGCATTTAGTCGGCGTATAAAAGCCCTTGAAGACGCCCTTGGCGCAGCCCTAATCGACCGAGAAAACTTGCCTATTACTCTTACCCCAAGCGGTAAAATATTTCATATAACGGCGCGTAATTTAGTTAACCAAATGAATACCTCGGTTAGCATGCTTGAGGAGTTATCGGTACAGCAAAATTATTCTGTAAAGGTAGCGGCCGCACATTCTTTAGCGAGTTTTTTAACCTTACAACTCGCTAACTTTCAAACACAAGATGAACGCGACATTGTACTTAATTTAGAGGCTATAGACGTAGATAAAGCCACCGAAGCGCTAGAGCAAGGTGAATGCGACTTACTTATTGCCTTTGATAACGAACGCCTTAAACTGCCGCCGTTTAGTAATCAAAAAATAGGTAATGCTAAGTTGTTACCTGTTAGCGCCTGTGACAAGCAAGGCAAAGCCTTATATAACCTAGAAAGCGCAGCGCCTATACCGCATTTAGCCTACAGCCTCGACTCCTACATGGGCCGGCAGTTAGAGCCTATTATATCGGGCGCTAAGCTTAAAAAGGTGTTTGTTTCATCCATGACTGAGCTTTTAAAAGTTCACGCTGTTGCAGGTAATGGTATTGCTTGGCTGCCCGACTACGTTATATCAAACGAGCTTAAAAATAATACCTTGGTAGTTGTAGGGAGTGAGCACCACTGCGTACCAATAACTTACTATGCGTATAGATATCATGCGGCTTTGCACCCCGGTGGTGAAAGTGTGTGGAATAAGTTAACTGAGCTAAATATAAGCTAACTGTAAACCCCCGTTACAGTTAATAAGGTATTATTAATTTAAAACGATAACAGCTATGTGTAATGGAATTTAAATTATTTGCCTATTTTATTATGGAGTTTTATTTCCATAATAATTGGGTGTTTTGTCTCTTTTTTAATACTCTTGATAAAGCCAAAATAGCCTCATCAACACAGAGTATTAACTAGCTAACGAGGCAAATCCCATGAAAGCAATTGGATATCAAAAAAGTTTACCTATCGAAAACGAACTATCACTACAAGACATTGAACTTGAAACGCCAACAGCACACGGCCACGATATTTTAGTAGAAGTTAAAGCGGTATCGGTTAATCCGGTTGATTTTAAAATTCGCCAAGCAATGCCAGCAGCTGAGGGCGAGTATAAAGTAATTGGTTGGGATGCAACTGGGGTTGTTAAATCGGTTGGCGAAAACGTATCGCTATTTAAGCCAGGCGACAAAGTATGGTACGCAGGCGACATTACGCGCTCAGGCAGTAACGCGCAGTTTCAATTAGTTGACGAGCGTATTGTTGGCCATATGCCAAGTTCGCTTTCGTATGGCGAAGCCGCAGCATTGCCGCTTACCAGCATTACTGCGTGGGAATTATTGTTTGACCGTTTAAACGTAGCTAAAAACGATGATTCTAAAAGCATTTTAGTTATTGGTGCCGCCGGTGGGGTGGGCTCAATAATGGTGCAGCTATTAAAGCAGCGCACTAAATTAAATATTATTGCCAGTGCTTCTCGTGCTGAAACAATATCGTGGTTAGAAGATTTAGGTGCCGACACTATTGTTAATCACCGTAACCCGTTAAGTGAAGAGTTTGCAGCTAAAAACTTAAGCGAAGTGAATTACGTTGTTAGCTTAAACAATACAGAGCAGCACTTACCTGAAATTGAAAAAGTAGTGAAGCCACAAGGTCAATTTGCCCTTATTGATGACCCTGAAACACTTAATATTGTGCCATTTAAAAACAAAAGCGTGTCGGTACATTGGGAGCTTATGTTTACTCGCTCGTTATTTAAAACCGACGACATGCAAGAGCAACACGTTATTTTAAACAACGTAGCCACTATGATTGACCAAGGACAAATTAAAACTACGGTAGGTGAGCACTTAGGTAAAATTAACGCAGCCAATTTACGCAAAGCGCATCAGCACCTTGAATCGCAAACCGCTAAAGGTAAAGTAGTGTTAGAAGGCTTTTAAGGCCTTTAGCTAATATAGTTTTTTGAGTATACCCAAGCCCCTAACGGGGCTTTTTTGTGGCTATTATTTATATAACTGGTTGTAATTAGGAATATGTTTTACCCAAAATGCTGGGCTGCCAATATACTCTTGTACAGTTTTTATAAATTCGCTCACCAGTGGTGTTTGTTTACGGTGCGGATACAGCGCATAAATACCGGTGCCCGATGCGCTGAGCTTATAATTAGTTAATAGCGGCACTAGTCCCATTTCGTCTATGGGTTTTTCTAGGTTAAATAAATCTAGCATCACATACCCTAAACCCGCTTTTGTGGCATCAAGCATGGCGCGTACATCGCTTACCTTATAGTTGCCTTTCATTTTGTGGGTTTTGTATTCATCACCATGAGGCTGAGTGCTTAATTTAATTTGATCTAGGCTTACATCGCCATTGCCATAAACCACCGCAGGTAAGGCGATAAGTTCTTCGGGTGTGCTTGGCATACCATGGCGTGCAATAAAGTCATTAGAAGCAACCAAAGCAAAGTGCATATCAGATATTTTTTTTGCCATTAGATTGGAGTCATTCAATTTGCCAATTCTAAATGCTAAATCGTAATGGTCGGCAATAATATCATTGCGCTTATCATCAAGCATGAGGGTTATTTTTACCTCAGGGTATTTTTGCATAAATAAATTAATGGCCGGCTGCACATACTGCTGCCCAAAAAACATGCCCGAGGTAATACGCAAAATACCTTTAGGTTTTGCTTGGTAAGAGTCGGCAATGCTATGAATATCACTGAGCGTATCAATTAAAATATGCGCTTGCTGGAGTATTTCCTCCCCTGCGGAGGTAAGCGAAAAGGAGCGCGTAGAGCGATTAAGTAACTGAATACCTAAACTGCTTTCTAGCTTTTTAATTTGCTTTGAAAGCGATGAGTTGTCCATATCGTGCAGCGCCGCGGCTTTTGCAAATGAGCCTTGCTGTACTACATCAACAAATAACGCTAATTGGTTGGTGATTGACATCTCACTCTCCTAAATCCCAATAAGGTGTATCGGTGTAATAATTGCTCGCAAAATCAACAAACGCGCGCACTTTACTGGGTAAAAACTGCCTGTTTGCATACACCATATAAAGCCCTATTGGCTCAGGCTCGTAGTCTTTTAATATACGCACTACTTTACCCTGTGCCAGCGCCTCTCCGGCTATAAATGTTGGCTGCATGGCAATACCGCCACCTGCTATAGCGGCATTGAGTAGCAGGTCGCCATTGTTAGCAACTAGGTTACTTTCAAGCTTTAACTCGTTTTTAAGCTCGTTCGCTCCACGTAGCTTTTTGGTAGGCTCGGTGTGTGCGTAGCGTAAATAGTTATGCGATTGCAGCTCTTCTAAGCTAGTAGGCGTACCGTGCTGCGCTAAATAAGAAGGAGAGGCAAACACCGCTAACCTAATAGGCGCTATTTTTTTAGCAATAAGTGATGAGCTTTTTAAAACCCCAATGCGCAGCGCTATATCAATACCTTGCTCAACAATATCAACAAATTGGTCGGTAAGGTTTAGATCTAATTTTAAATTTGGATAACGCTTTTGAAACTCAACCAATAGCGGTGCTAAGTGCTTTACCCCAAACGACATAGGGGCGCTAATACTGAGCACACCAGAGACATTTTCGTTTAGGTTATCGAGCGAATTTTCCATGTCGTCTATATCGTCTAGCACCTGTAAGCAGCGGGTAAAATAGTGATCTCCCGCCTCGGTAGTGCTTACTTTGCGCGTAGTGCGGTGCAGTAATCGGGTAGCAAGCCCCTCTTCTAGCGCAGACACATACTTGCTCACAAGTTGCGGCGATATATCGAGTTTATCGGCAGCTTTAGAAAAAGACCCCTCTTGTACAACACTTACAAAAGTCTTCATGGTGGTTAGCTTATCCATTATTAGCAATGCCTTGTTTATAATTTTTAAATAAAGATCGTATTAATTATGTTTATAAAAACAGTTAAAGTCCACACATCGCATTTTTGCACAGATAGTGAGTTTTTATAGCGTTATAAACACATTTTTTTGCGTAAATAACTATTTATTTACAACAAAATGGAGTTAATACGTGCTACTGCAGCAATCACGCTTCTTTTTATCCATTCTAACGCCAAGTCGGGTTTATTAATAATGCAGTATCGCTGTACGTGAATAAGCACGCTTATATTTTTATTAATGACTAAGAGATAAAGCCATGAAAAGATTAAACAACAAAGTAGCCATCGTTACTGGTGCAGCACAAGGTATTGGCGCTGCTTATGCAAAAGGTTTAGCTCAACAAGGCGCTAAAGTTGTGCTTGCTGATTTAGCCGACCCAAGCGCAGCTGTAGCTGAAATTATTGCCGCTGGCGGCCAAGCAATAGGCTGCAAAGTAGATGTAACGAATAGTGAATCGTTAGATGCCATGGTAAAACAAACCGAAGCTGAATTTGGCCCGGTTGAAATATTAGTTAACAATGCTGCTATATTTGCTGCGCTTGAGCTTAAACCATTTTGGGAAATATCTGAAGACGAATGGGATTTAGTTATGCGCGTAAATGCCCGTGGGCCTTTTCAGTGTACCAAAGCAGTGTTGCCTAGCATGCGTAAATTAGGTCGTGGTAAAATCATTAACATTGCATCGGGTACATTTTTACGCGGTGCACCTATGTTTTGCCATTATGTGGCATCTAAAGGCGCGGTTGTTGGGCAAACACGTGCGTTGGCCACTGAGCTTGCTAACGATAATATTTTAGTTAACTGCCTATTAGTTGGCTTAACCGAAAGCGAAGGCGTTAAAAATAACGCACAGTTTGATAAAGCTAAAAATAGCACACTAGGCTCACGAGTAATTAAACGTGCAATGGAGCCTGAAGACTTACTTGGCCCTATTTACTTTTTAGCCAGCGAAGACAGCGATTTTATGACCGGACAATGTATTAACGTTGATGGTGGTGCAATTAACTACTAACACGCCATATTGCTTATTTAGTGTTAATTTAAAAGCCGATGTTTACGCATCGGCTTTTTAACGTGGGGGCAAATAAAAATCAGTTTAACAATACTGTATTTATAATATCTCAATGCGCGCTTTATTTATTAACAAAATAAAAGCCAATAAAATAAGGATATATTAATAAAATCCTTAGGTATTACCATGGCTCAACCTGCACTATTTATCTCTCACGGTTCACCTATTATGGCCGTACAGCAATCGCCAACGTCTGACTTTTTAAAAGCGCTTGGCAAGTCACTCAACACGCCACGCGCTATTGTTATATTTTCGGCGCACTTTGATATGGCCCATGATGAAGCGGCCCATAATATTGTAATAACCGCAGGGCGTGCGCCTGAAACCATTCACGACTTTTACAATTTCCCTGCGCATATGTATAACATTAAATACCCAGCTCCAGGACATCCTGAGCTTGCGGGTAATATTGCAACGCTATTTAAAAATAAAGGCATTACAGCAATACTTGATGAACGCCAAGGCTGGGATCATGGTGTATGGATACCACTGCGCTTAATGTACCCGCAGGCAAATATTCCTATTGTACAAGTGTCTATAAATACTCAATTAGGCGCAAAAGCCATGTATGAATATGGGCAGTTACTTGCCCCACTTCGTGACGATAATATATTAATTATTGGCTCTGGCGGCATTAGCCACAACCTACGAGAAGTGTTTAAAACCCCTGCTACACCTAACCGTGTTCAAATGGTAAAAGCGTTTACCCAATGGGTTGAATATAAGCTTTTAGCGCAAGACACGCCCGCACTTTTAAATTACTTAGCCGATGCACCCCATGTGTTATTTAACCACCCTACCCAAGAGCATTTTTTACCACTCTTTGCTGCTATGGGGGCAGGCGGCAAGCAAGTTGAAAAACTCTTTAGTGATATTGAAATGGATATTTTAGCGCTTGATACCTATAAGTTTTATTAATTTTAATCAGTACAGTGCAAGCGCCTTTGGTTTTTTAATCAAAGTGTAATGGGGGTTTACAAAGCGTATGTTGGGTTAAGAGCAGCAAAGC
The DNA here is from genome assembly GCF_028599385.1 of Pseudoalteromonas sp. CST2. NCBI lineage: Bacteria > Pseudomonadati > Pseudomonadota > Gammaproteobacteria > Alteromonadales > Pseudoalteromonadaceae > Pseudoalteromonas > Pseudoalteromonas sp. CST2. The sequence continues at coordinate 111,716 of NZ_JAQREO010000003.1, read as the reverse complement.
CCAACATAAAGTTATAAAGTGGGCTTTAACGCAGCTTTTTAATGTAATTAGATGTGGCGCTATTTTTATGCGCGTCACCATAAATAATTGGTGACGGATAGTATTCTGCGTCTAACTGTATGGTGGAGGCAACATCTTCACTAAAATAATCGGCAATAAAAGCAAGGCACATATCCATACCTGCTGAAACACCCGCACAAGACCAAATATTGCCATCTTTCACAAAGCGTTCTTCAACTACGGTTACAGTGTTATCTTTTTTAAGGTGATCTAGAAAAGCCCAGTGGGTGGTTACTTTTTTATGCTTAAATAGCCCCGCTTTTTGCATTAAATACATACCAGTGCAAATAGATAAAACACTGTGGCAGTTTTCAGCTGTTTTTTTAAGATAATTAATAACGTCAAGGTCTTCCATTGCTATACGTGCACCACTACCGCCAGGTACAAATAATACATCGGGCTGCACTGGATCAGTAAAATGATAACCGGCACTAAAACGCATGCCGTGCTCACCTGAGGGAGTCATAGAATTTAGCGATATTAATTTGGGTTTTTCACATAACCCCTTTTCTGCCAGCAGACCTATTAGTTCCCATGAACCAACTAAATCCAGCTCTTCAACTTTGTCGTAAATTAAAAAATATATTTTCATACTATGTTATTTAGTCCTTTAATTTGTATCGTTTTTAAATAATAGGCGCTGCAATCGTGTTGTAAACTTTATTAATTTGAGCAATCGTTCAAAGTAAGTTAAGCTCAAAACGATTAACTTACAAGTATCTTAAATTTATTGGGAGCAAACATGGCAACCACACTCGCATTTGACGTATACGGTACGCTTATAAACACTCACGGCGTGCTGTCTTTACTTGAAGATATGATAGGCGATAACGCGCAAAAATTTTCAAATACATGGCGCGAAAAACAATTAGAGTATTCGTTTAGACGTGGGTTGATGCAAAACTATATTCCATTTTCGTTATGTACCAAACATGCCCTCGATTACGCGTGTTTAGCGCATAAAACGCAGCTTAGTGATGATCAAAAGCAGCAATTGCTTGAGCAGTATAAAATTTTACCGGCCTTTGACGATGTTAAAAAAGGCCTTGAGCAACTTAAAGCGCAAAATTACCGATTGTTTGCATTTTCAAATGGCGCTGCTGATGCGGTAAATAAATTGCTCGAAACTGCAGGTATTAGTGAGCTTTTTGAAGGCGTTGTAAGTGCCGACGATATGAAAACATTTAAGCCAAACCCAGGTGTTTACAGCCATTTCTTACGCGAGACCAATTCAACGGGCGCAAACACGTGGCTTATTTCGAGTAACCCGTTTGATATTACCGGCGCTATTTCACATGGTATGCGCGGAGCATGGATAAAACGCTTTGAGGATTCTATTTTTGATCCGTGGGAAATTCAGCCAACCACCGTAGCCACCGATCTAGTGGATTTAAAAAATAAGCTTGAAGATATCAATTAAGCTGCATTTTTACTGTTATATCCCTCTTTAGCACTTAAGGTTTAACCGAGTTGTAAAGGGGGCTTACTTCTTATAGTGGTACTGCACACTTATAATACGTTCGCTTTTTACTACCCCTCCCATCTCTTATATTTCAACTAGCGCACTATTTTACAAACTGTCATTATTTAGCGCGCATTTTGGCACCTTCCCATAGCTCATTTTATATACTTTGTTAGTTTTAAAAGTAATTCCTTATAACTAATCAGTCACTCCTAATTGCGAAAATAAACCTATATCTAACCCTTAATCATTATTGTAAATGCAAATTGTTACTATTAAGATCCTCAACCCCAATACAAGTACAACCAAGGAGCGAATATGTCACAATTACAATCGGCGCAGCTCAGCCCTGTCGAAAATAAAGCAATATTTGAGCAAAACGGGTTACCTCCTCAATTTAATCTCGATCAGTTTATTAACTACCAAATAGCGTCGTTGCAGGGGCTTTCGGCTGTACAACAAGCTATGGCTAAAGCGCAAAAGCCGTTTTCTGGCGTGTCTGTTAATACGCTTGCCGCCACTGTAAATGATGTAGATTTAGCCAAACCTCTTGCTGATTTTCCTGCCGTATTAAACGAGCTTAAAAGTGTGTATTTAGATCACGCAGTGTATTTTCATCATCCGCGTTATATGGCGCATTTAAATTGCCCTGTTACGTACCCTGCAGTTGTAGCAGAGCACATCATTGGCGCAATCAACACTTCGGTAGACACCTGGGATCAAAGCGCTGGCGCGACCCTTATTGAACAAAAATTAATTGATTGGAGCTGTGAAAAAGCAAAATTACCTAGCACTGCCGATGGCGTTTTTACCAGTGGTGGTACGCAATCGAACTTAATGGCCATGCTTGTTGCACGCGAAGTCGCAGTGAGCCGCTATGCACCTAATCATGAAGTAAAACTGCAAGGCTTGCCTGAAGTAGCCTCACGTTTTCGTATTTATTGCTCTGAGGTTGCGCATTTTAGTATTCAAAAGGCTGCGGCATTATTGGGCCTTGGTTATAACGCGGTAGTGCCCGTGGCTACAAACAATAAAATGCAAATGGATATGGATGCACTTAACCACGCAATTGCGGATTCTAAAGCCAAGGGCGATTTACCTATCGCTGTGGTAATTACCGCAGGTACAACCGATTTTGGCTCAATTGACCCTGTTGAAGACATAGCAAAACTTGCTAAAAAAGAGCAGCTTTGGTGCCATGTTGACGGCGCATACGGCGGTGGTTTATTGGTAAGCGAGCATCACCGAAGTGCTTTAAACGGCATAGAACAAGTAGATTCAATTACCATTGATTACCATAAATCGTTTATGCAACCGGTTAGCTGCAGTGCTTTTTTATTAAGTGACAAACGCCACTTTAGCCATATAACCCTTTACGCTGACTATCTAAACCCGCTTGCTGAGGCCGGCAATGGCACGCCAAATTTAGTTGATAAAAGCTTACAAACCACACGCCGTTTTGATGCCCTAAAGCTTTGGTTAACACTGCGCACCATGGGCGAAGCGCCACTAGGGCGAGCGTTTGATAAAGTAATTGGTCTTGCTCGTCAAGCCCACATTGTACTTAACGACCACCCAGATTTTGAAGTTATAAATTACCCAGAGCTTAGCGCGCTGGTATTTCGCTTTGCGCCAGAGGATCTAAAACATAACCCCGATTTACTCGACACCCTAAACCTGCACGTACGCCAAACATTCTTAAATACTGGTGAAGCCATGATTGCGCGTACCAAAATTAACGGCCGTCATTACCTTAAATTTACGTTACTTAATGCCCAGTGCCAATTGACCGATGTGCGCGCCGTGCTTGAACAAATTAGTGCTATTGCGTGGCAAACGTATAAGGAGCAAAAATAATGAGTAACCAACCTTATGACTTTATAGCCATTGGCCTTGGCCCGTTTAATTTATCGTTAGCATGTTTAAGTGAGCCACTAGAGGGCGTGAAAAGCTTATTTTTAGAGCAGCGTAGCCAATTTGATTGGCACCCCGGAATGATGCTAGAAGGTGTTACCTTGCAAACGCCGTTTATGTCTGACTTGGTGACCCTTGCAGACCCTACTAGCAAGTATAGCTTTTTAAATTATGCCAAGCTTAATAATCGCTTATACCCATTTTATATTCGCGAGAGCTTTTTTTTACTGCGTAAAGAGTACAACCTCTATTGCCAGTGGGTGTGCTCGCAGCTTAGCAACGTAAGCTTTGAGCAAAGTGTAACTAAGGTTGAGTTTTGCCAGCAAAGTGAGTGCTATACCGTTACCTGTAAAACCCCAAATGGAGAGCAGCACTATGTTACGCGCCACTTAGTGCTTGGCACCGGCCCTGCCCCATACATTCCTGATTGCGCAGTGCAAAGTAATTCAAATAACGTAATGCACAGTAGCGATTTTTGCCACCGCCTTTATGAGCTAAAAGCAGCTAAACGCGTTACGGTTGTAGGAGCTGGGCAAAGTGCGGCTGAAATTTATCACACCTTATTACAACAAGCCGTGCCACAAGGTTTGCAACTAGATTGGATTGCGCGATCGCCGCGTTATTTTCCGCTGGAATACACTAAACTCACTCTTGAGATGACCTCTCCTGAGTATGTTGATTACTTTTATAATTTAAAAACCGAGCAACGAGATTGGCTTAATCACAATCAAAAAAACTTATTTAAAGGCATTAATGGCGATTTAATTAATGACATTTTTGACACCCTTTACGAGCAAAGCCTAGATGGGCCCATTTCTACCACATTTAAAACTAACAGCAAGCTTACCAATACACGTAAAAGTGCTGGTCGCTTAGTCACTGAGTTTTATCATCAAGAGCTAAATGAAGCCTTTGAAATAAAAACCGATTACTTAATTTGTGCCACGGGCTTTAAATACAAGCGCCCTGCTTTTTTAAACCCCATTGCACAGCAACTCCCAGAAGATGAGCAAGGCCGCTACTTAGTTAGCCGCGAGTATGCGGTAGATAGTGAACAAAAACGTATATTTGTACAAAATGCAGAGCAGCATACCCATGGTTTTGTAACCCCCGATTTAGGCATGGCGTGTTATCGCAACAGTATAATTTTGCGCGAAATACTCGGTTATGCGCCGTATCAGGTTGAGCAAAAAATTGCTTTTCAGTGTTTTGATTTAAGCGATGTAGAAACCCATCCACAGCAAAAGAGTAACGCCGCATGAGTTTACGTTTAGCGCTTATTTTGCTTACGGTTATTTCGGTAGTGTGCGACACCTTATTACTGCCGTTTTATCCGCAATTTTTTGCCAGCGAATTTTCTGTAAGTAATCCCACACTTATTGGCGTGTTTGTAGCTAACTGTTGTATTACCGTTATGCTCGCGCTGCCCCTGTGGGCAAAGGTTGCCAAAAAATACCACGAGCTGGCTCTTTGGCTTGTAACGCAAGTGATTGCCGCCTGCTTTGGTTTGCTTTGTTATTTTGCAACTAACGTGTGGGAGTTTTGGTTTTATTATCAGCTTATGTTGGTGCTTAAAGCCAGTTACCTGCTTATTTACCCGTTTGCACTGCGTTTAGAGCAGCAAAGTAAGCACCTTTCTATTATTGGCTTATTTTCGGTACTTATGCACTTTGGTGCTATTGGCGGCGCGTTAGTGGGCGGGTACTTTTTTAGTATAAATGCACCGCGTTATGCATTGTTATTAAGTGCTGCGGGCGATGTTATACAAGTGCTGTTGTGCGCCTATTTAATGGTGAGCTTAAAGTTAGGTATTTATCAGCACGCGATTGAAAGCGAAAAACCGCGCACTCGCACGCCGTACTTTATTTGGCAATTTTGCTTTATAAGCGTGGTGGTTTATTTTAGCGCGTTTTTAATTAGGCCGTTTTTTACGACCCATTGGCAAGGAATGAGCGCACAAAGCAGTGCATTCCAAAGTGCGCTTGTGTACGCCATTCCTGCTTTTGCAGCCCTACTTATGCTGTTGTTTAACCACTTTCGGCAGCACTTACCTCTTCCTACGCTTAGCCGCACTAGCACGCTATTGTGTGCACTTATTTTTGGTGCTATTGGGCTTTATTTACAGGCGCAAGAGTCGGTGTGGTTAGTGGTCAGCTCTCGCGTTTTATACGGTATAGCGCTGTTTCAAGTCATGGTTTTATTAGAAGTGATGCTATTTGCTAAAAGCGAGCCTGCTCACTACGGCAGTGATTTTGCCAAAGTACATGTTGCGCAAAATATTGGCGTTATTTTAGCGTCGTTATTAGTGGGTATGAGTGTGGAATATTTTAATACCACCGTGCCTTTTTACTTTGCTGCCATTGGCTTTGCAAGCCTTGGCGCTATTTTGCTATGGCGCGTTAAATTTGTTTGCCAAGCTGCACACACAGCCACTTAATAATTAAAAAGATTTAGGAGTTTTTATGTATTTTTCATCTTTTGTAACCACGTTACAACACACAGGTAATGTGACTATGCGGTTACTACAGCAAAGCGATATGCCCATAATTTGCCAGTGGCTTACACTACCTTACGCCCATTTTTGGGGTATGAGTAAACACACACACGAGCAAATGTGCAGCGCCTACCAAGATATAATTAACCACCCGCACCATCATGCCTATGTTATTGAGCAAAATAATGAGCTGCTTGCCTTAGTTGAGCTTTACAGCCCAAAGCACGACAAGCTACTCGCAGCCGCCTATGAGGTAATGCCAAACGATACCGGCATGCATATTTTACTTGCCCCAAATACACAGCCTAAACGCCATTTTAGTTTTGAAATAATGCAGTGCGTATTGCACAGTATTTTTACTCATAATGCCGATGCACGCGTAGTAGTAGAGCCCGATATTGGCAATAGTAAAATTCATACCTTAAATAAGCGTTTAGGCTTTGTGCATACTAAGCAAATAACCCTTGGTGATAAAAACGCCTACCTTGGGTTTTGTAATAAAGCTGCATTTGAAACGCATGTTAATTTACATCACAAAGCGCAAACGCCAATAAACACCGACTATGTAAAGTTTGACCACTGGCAATGGGCAAACAGGCACTTACAAAGTAAAGCCATTAGCGAACTGGTACACGAGCGCTTATTGGTTGCAGAGCAAACCCCACAAGGTTTTAAAGTAAATATTGAAGGGGGTTATTTTATATTTAATGGCCGTGCTATGGCGCTTAATCACATAGATATAGACGAGCCAAGCTTATGCTTTTATAACCTTAATAATGAGCAAGCAGAGCTTGATGTACTGCACTTTTTTAGCGTGCAAGGCCCTGCGCTGGGTTTAACTGGCGAGCGTTTAGCCACCTACCTTGAAGAGCTTAACGCCACACTTGCGAGTGCCTGTTATAAACGCGAAAACAACACTCTTAGCGCAGCCGAACTTGCGCAATTAGGGCTGCAACAAATAGAGGCTGCAATGAGCGAAGGCCACCCTGCGTTTGTGGCTAATAATGGCCGTATTGGTTTTAGCAAAACCGACTTTTTACGCTATGCGCCAGAGGTGGGTAAACCGTTTAAAGTGCTGTGGTTAGCGGCGCATAAAACAGTATGTGATTTTGCTTATAGTGAATACTTTAGTGATTACCCAAGCCATATTAGTGGCGAGCTTGATTTAACCACTCGTAATGCGTTTAACAAAGCGCTAAAAACGCAAAACCTAAACCCCGACGACTACCTATTTATGCCTGCCCACCCGTGGCAATACCAACATAAATTAAGTGTGGTGTTTGCCAACGAGTTTGCCAATAACCGTTTAGTTTACTTAGGTGAAGGCGACGATTTATATCAAGCGCAACAATCTATTCGCACCTTATATAACTGCTCGCATCCGCATAAGCCGTATTTAAAAGTGGCGCTGTCTATTTTAAATATGGGCTTTATGCGCGGGCTTTCGCGCGCTTATATGGCGGTAACCCCGGCTATAAATGATTGGGTATTTAATAAAGTAAACTACGACCCCACGCTTAGTGCGTGCAATTTTACTGCACTTAGAGAGTACGCCACCTTAGGGTATGCGCATCATACCTTTGAGCAAAGCGCATTGGGCGATACACCGTATCGTAAAATGTTTGCCTGTTTATGGCGCGAAAACCCAAACCATAACTTACAAAATAATGAGCAGCTCACCACCATGGCCGCACTACTGCACCTAGATAACAACGGTAAAAGTATGACAGGTGCATTAATAGATCAAAGTGGTTTAAGCACACATGCTTGGCTGCAACACTATTTTAATGCCTATCTTATCCCGTTAGTGCATAGTTTTTATGCCCATAAATTAGTGTTTATGCCGCACGGCGAAAATCTCATTTTAAAGCTTAAAAATTCAGTCCCTGTAGGCGCTTACATGAAAGACATCGGCGAAGAAGTAGCGATGCTTAATAGCACTGAACCTTTACCTGATGAGGTTTCGCGCATTCATATTACTATGCCAAAAGAGCTTGAATTACTGAGCATATTTACCGATGTATTTGACTGCTTTTTTAGATACCTAGTGGCTATTTTAGTAAGAGAAGAGCGCATTACCGAGCACGACTTTTGGCACGGCGTTGCGCAAAGTGTTAAAGCGTATCAACAGGCTAACCCTGCCTTAAATGCGCGTTTTAAAGAGTATGACTTTTTTAGTGATGAATTTGCACACTCTTGCTTAAACCGCTTGCAGCTTGGCAATAATAAACAAATGGTTGATTTAACCGACCCAGCAGGCAGTTTACAGTTTGCCGGAAGTTTAAATAACCCAGTATCGACAAAGCTGTATGGCTAAGCCTGTAACCCTTGCGCACTTTTTATTTTGCCCAAGTGAGCCAGCTACTGCGGCTCACCCAAGCTTAGATTTAGTGCGCACATTAGCGATTCATTGCAAGGCGCACTACCCACATGCGCCTGGGCAATTTATTAGTCGGCATTTATATTTGCAGCTTTGTTGGCAAACTATGTATGCCTATTGTTATTGGCATACTTCTAAACAAAATGCACATAACCCCACGCAATTACAGCTTAAAATTAATGGCGCTTATAGCCGAGGGTTTAACCTCAGCGGTGCGCCTATATTAAGTAAAGCTGAGCAAAACAATGCACTTATTGAGTTTATTAGCTGTGTAGGAAAGTGGATAAATACCGATTATGCGCTGGGAAAAAAAGAGCAAGGGCGCTTATTAATCGACACCCTTAACAGCGCATTTGAGCGCGCCCATAGCTTAAATTTAGCAAGCGCTGATCACACTACACATTGCCATCAGCAGCTACACAATTTAATCAGCAATCACTTTAATTTAAACACCCCATTTAAATTAACGGCCGGTCGCTTAACGTGCTGTCGTTATTATTTAGCAGGTTATAACAAATGCCAAACCTGCCCTAAAAAGGATATTAAAACCAATGAACACACGACTTAAAACGATAGACCTTGCCCGAGGTGCGAGCGTTTTTATTATGATTTTGGTACACACCCTATGGATGTACTCGAGCACAACGCTTCAAAGTGAAAGCCTATTTGGCGCTGTTATTCATATACTTGGCAAAGGCACCGCCTCGTTTTTAGTGGCAATGGGGCTGTCTATGGCGCTTTCGCGCAGGCAAACCCCCATGTTATTAATTAAGCGTGGTATACAGCTTTTACTACTTGCCTATTTAATGAATGTGGCAAAATTTTGGCTACCCATTGAGGTATTTAATACCATGCCCGAGGCATTTATAAATGCCTATGGCTGGCAAAGTCCGCTCAGTGCTGGGCAGTTACAATTTATGGTGTTAACCGGTGATATTTTACAACTTGCTGGGGTGAGCTTAGTGCTGTTTGGCGCGCTTAATATTGCCCGCTGGAAAACCACATGGATTGCATGTTTAGCCGTGGCTATTGCACTTGTAAGCCAGTTTGTTAGGGGGCAGCAGTTTGCGCTTTCGCCTTACATTAGTGATTTGTTTTTTGCTAATAACTACCAAGTTTATTTTCCGGTATTTCCGTGGGTAAGCGCTATATTAACGGGGTATGTGCTTGGGCGTGTATATATAAATAGCCAGCGTAATGCAGCGTATTTATTTAATGTGTGTGCAAAGTTAGGGGCCGCATTATTAGTGATTGGTTCAGTGTGGTTATTTATTGATTTTAAAGGCCAGTTTGGTAACTTTTTTCACTTAAATGGCGGCGGTATTATTTATTTAGTTGGTTTAAATTTATGTGCATTAGCCTTAATAGAATATGCCATTGCCAATAAATTTAATGGCCCTATTACACGCGCTCTTTTATATGCGAGCAAACATGTAACGGCCCTTTACATTATTCAATGGGTGCTAATTTGCTGGCTTATGGGCGTGTTTGGTTATCATACACAGTCGTTTTGGCCAACGTTGTGCTTAATGGTACTTATGAGCTTATTAACCTTTGCAGTGCACAAAGTGTATTTGCAAGCTAAGCAAACCATACTCGCTATTAAGCAAAAGCCTAAGCGTACAGCATAAATTAAACTCTCTGGCTATTACTGGTAAAGTAATAGCCAGCCATAAAAACGAACATAAAAAATGAGCAATATACACATGGGCTAAGAGTATATAAAATCTACTTATAACGTGGAGCATACAAAAGGAGTCTATTAAGTAGGTAATGAGTGCAGTCGTGCTTTGCATTTACCACGTTATTTATAAGCAAGATTGTGTATTAGTCAGTTACTTTGTTTTTTTTGGAGTTTAGTTTGAAAGTAGAGCAGCCTGTATTAGGCAAAACTGGCACGTTAATTTTTTTAGTTATTTTAGGGCGTGTTGATCTTTGCGGATTGAAATTTGTTCAATCTAGGGGCGATTAAATCGCGGCGCGAGGTTTGTAACCTAGTGGGCTAAGTAAAAACCGAGTAACAAAGAGTTTATCGCCCCTAGGCAGAACCCGAAGGGCAGCGCATGTTTGGCATTTATGCTGCGTTATCGCCTATTTATGGGGAATAACCACACTTCATAGGCTCCGCCTTGCCTAAAAACCAAACATACTGCTGCAAATTCAACCATCAAAGATCAACACGCCCTAGTGCATTTCCCCCTTTAACTACCGATTTATATCTTCCTGCTTTACCTACTATGGTAGAGAAACTAAATACTAACCAAGCCTTGGTTAACTTAACACTTAGCGTATATTTTGCAGCCTACGCCATAGGACTATTGTTTTGGGGCCCACTAAGTGAAAAATTTGGCCGTAAACCTATTTTGCTTATGGGCTTTGGAATATACGTAATAGGCAGTGTGTTTTGTGCGTTATCTAATTTTGTAGAAATGCTTATAGGCGCGCGTTTATTACAAGCCTTTGGCGGAAGTGCAGTAACGGTTGTAGCCACGGCAATAGTAAAAGATTTGTACGATGGCCGCGAGCGAGAAAAAATTATCGCCACTATTATGTCGCTGGTTATTATTGCCCCTATGGTGGCGCCTGTGCTGGGCGCATTGCTATTAAAAATTGCTAATTGGCATATGATGTTTGCTGCTTTAGCCGTGTTTGGCTCGGTGGCTATGTTATTTACCTTTTTTTACCGCGAAACCTTACATACACGCTACGCCGGCTCTGTTTTTCAGTCGTGGGGGCGATTAGCTGTAGTAGTTAAAAATCCGCCATTTTTATCGCTATTGGCTGTTTTTACTATTGTGCCTATGGCGTTAATGTCGTTTTTAGCGGCGGGCTCTTATGTATATATCAACGGGTTTGGTTTGTCGGAACAAACCTTTAGTTACGCCTTTGCAGCGAATGCTGTGTGCGCCTCGTTTGGGCCAACAATTTATATGCGGCTTTCTAAACGTGTATCGGTAAAAAAAATAATTACTGCGAGTTTTTTAACCCTAACAGCATGCGGTATAAGTACCATTTTTATAGGCGGCTTATCGCCTTGGGTATTTGGTGCATTAGCAGCAATAGCTACCCTAACCGTTATTATTACCCGCGTGCCCGGTACTAATTTAATGTTAGAGCAACAAACAACGGACACGGGCTCTGCTGTGGCCGTTATTCAGTTTTGTTCTATGATTGCAGGTGCAATAGGCATGGCGCTTGTATCGCTTAATGCAGAAACATTAATTAAAAACTTAGGTGTTATTCAGCTAAGTATTGGCCTTATAGCGCTTACTTTATGGTTGGTATTTAAAAATAAGGCGTATGTAAGCGCCTATATGTCTAAAGTTTAAACACGCTAAAACCCGAAAAGGCAGTACAGTAAATAAAAGCTGGCTGTACTGCCTTTTTAAAAAACTATTCCCCCGCTTTTATCGCCTCAATTACCGTGTGCATGCGCTTTGCTATTGGCCTGTTACGATGATGACACACATAAATATTTTCGCTGATTGGATTAGCTAAATGATGCGTTTTTATAAGCGCTGGTTTATTAAATGCGCCCACCGCATAAGCAGGTAAAACAGTAAAACCTAGCCCTAAACTTACCGGCTCGAGTATTAAACTTATTTGGTTAGAAAACCCCGTACGCTTAATTTGATCAACATGTTCAAACTCATTGTAGTTTTCGCTAAGTAATAGCTGCGCGTGGTGTTTTGCATCGGGGTGGCCAATAAAGCCAAGCTCACATAAAACCTCCCATGTTGGGTTTTTAATATGTGCTGGAGTTACTAATAATAAAGCTTCTTGGCCAATTTTGTGGCTGGTAACTTCGCTAAGTGTAGGTGCTTGGGTTAAAAAGCCTATGTCGGCACTGTGGTTTGCCACCGCTTGCTCTACACTGGTATTAGGTGCAAAGCGATAATCAATATTAAGCTCGGTATGCTCAGCCTGTAATGCTAATAATTGGCTATAAAATTGTAGCCCACAGCTACCTGGCGATTGTATTTTTACTAGGCCGCTGTAAGGCGAGTCATCTTTTAATTGTTGTTCTAAAAATTGCCATTCTTTTAATAACAAACTGCCTTGCTGATACAAATTTTGCCCATGTACGGTAAGGGTAAATTGTTTGCCGTGGCGCTCTAATAGCGCGCAGTTTACTTGCTGCTCTAGCTTTTTAATATGCTGACTTACGCCCGATTGGGTCATAAATAAGCGCTCGGCGGTTTGGGTAAAATGATTTACCTCAACCAACGTACAAAACGTGTTTAACCATGTCGGGTTTATCATTACAAAACGTACTCAAAATGATGATTAATGATAATTTTACTTAATAAACACGGGTTCGTAAACTAACACCATCAACTAATCACAGTTAAAGAGGAAGCATTATGAGTCATACATATCCACGTAGTTTTTCGCACATTGGTATTTCAGTACCTGATGTTGAAAAAGCCGTAGAGTTTTACACTAAGGTGATGGGCTGGTACACCATAATGGAGCCTACCGTGATCACTGAAGATAACAGCCCCATTGGCGAAATGTGTACCGATGTATTTGGTCCAAATTGGGAAAAATTTAAAATAGCGCACCTTTCAACAGGCGACCGTATTGGTGTAGAAATTTTTGAATTTAAAGACCAAGAAAACCCTAAAGACAACTTTGAATACTGGAAAACCGGTATCTTCCATTTCTGTGTACAAGACCCAGATGTGGAAGGCTTAGCGGAGCGTATTGTTGCTGCAGGTGGTAAAAAACGTATGCCAGAGCCACGTTACTACTACCCTGGCGAAAAGCCGTACCGCATGATCTACATGGAAGACCCGTTTGGTAACATCCTTGAGATTTACAGCCACAGCTACGAGCTTATTTACAGCGCAGGCGCTTACTAAACGTAGCTAATTTAAAAAAGTTTAGCTAAAAACAAAGGCCGAAGTATTTATTTACTGCGGCCTTTTTGTTTTTAAATAGACTTGTAGACTATTAATTTGGCTAATATAGGGATTGTTACTGCTAAATAAGAAAACAATTAAAATTAAAATGACACCTATTTCAAATGCTTTTAATTAAGATATACATAAGCACAAAAATAGCAGTGACACTAAAAACGACACCAGTTAAAAAACCAGACTCCCCTTCCTTACACCACGTACCAAGTGAAAACTGTTTATTACATTCTTGCTTTAATTCAAAAACACTCATGTTCTTATTTGTTTTCAAACGATAGCCAGGAAGAAAAATCTCACCAACTCTAAGTGCACTAAAGAGATTAAGGCAAAACAAAATGACCAATAGAACCGATATTAAGCTAACCATTTTAGGTCCTTATAATCCAATCAAAATTTTCAATAAATCTATCTACCTATTATTACAGCAATAAAATCTAATATAGTAGCCTTCATTGCATGTATCAGAAAGGTGGATGTGACTATAAACTCAATTAAAATGACACCCATCTTAAATTCTTCACAAAAATATAATTTATTTAAGATGACACCCACTTTAATTATTTCAAAAAATCGACTTAATTAAATGGCTAATTTAAAAATATGTAAGCTCAAGGCATATTAAAAGGTATATACTGCGGGTATTTTAAAAATGTGCTGCTATTTATTTAGTTAACTAAATTTAGGGCACGCTGAAACCAGCATTTAGGCTGTTTTTTAAATGAAAGAAGGTTTTTTTAGGCTAGTAGCTTTTCGCAATTACTAAAATTAACTCGTCGCTTTTTATTTAAATGCTCGCAGTAACTTACATGTGATTGCGGCTTACCTACAGCGCCATGAAATACGCGTGTAAAATCAGTAGTGAGTTTTAACCAATTCTCTGGCGATATGTTTACTCTTTCTAATAAAGGGAGCTGTGTATTTTCAATAAAACCTGGTTTGTTATCGCGAATAATGCGCCCTGTGAGCTCAACTAATTCGAGGTAATATTTAAGCTCGAACGGTAAACCTTTAGGCATAAATTTACAGGGTTTACCTGCAAATTTTAAAAGTTGTTTGGGTTGCTTTGCGTTTTTAGCGCCCTGAATGCGCTTTTGCACGCTGGTGAAGTTTGAGCACTCGGGGGTTTTAGCTACTTTTGCTCTTATTGGGTTTAAATCAACGTAAGCCATGCAAGCTGCAAGGGCTGCTTCATCAAGGAGAGCTTGTGATTTAAATCGCCCTTCCCAAAATCGGCCTGTGCATTTGTCTTCTTTATTTGCTTTTCGGGCAATGTGTTCGTTTAAAACGCGCATAAACCAGCTAATGCTAGATAACCTTTCTCTGTATTGAATAATAGTTTGGCTTAAAAAGTATCGCTCTGTACTGCTAAGCTTCTCACCTTGTAAAAATTTTTGTGTAAGGGGTGTGCCTTTACATAGCTTATGCCAGCGTAGCAATATAGCTTTGTCATTTAACCTATTTGCTTTTTTATCATCAACATAAAGCACAATATGGGTGTGATTACTCATAACTGCATAAGCACATATATCAATACAAAATATTTTAGCGAGTCTAAATAGCTTTTGCTCTACCCAGCCCCTTCGATGTTCGTAGGATTTACCCGTTAATGAATCCTCGCCGCATAAATAAGCATGACGTACACAGCGCGAAATACAGTGATAATATTTTGTATCTGCCAAACTGATTTGGCGTTTTCTTGCAATAGCCATGTAGCACCTAGCTTTTGATGAACCAATTAAAAAAGTAGATGCTTATTGCGTAAAGTGCAAAAATAAGGATGGGTGTCATTGTAAAAGTAAAATTTCACTCGGGAATTTTTTCATATTTAGTTAAGCTTTAGCTTAGTTAAACATAATCATTAGCCTTAATTTAGGAGTTTACGTGTTAGAAGCGTTATTTGTATATGGCACCTTGTGCCCAGGGCATCCGAACGAACATATTCTTGCCAATATTGGCGGTACGTTTGAGCAAGGCAGCGTGGTTGGCAATTTAATTAACGAGGGCTGGGGCGCCAAAATGGGCTTTCCTGCACTGGTATTAGACGAAACAGGTCAAGAGATAAAAGGCCATGTGTTTAGCTCAACTAATTTAAAAGATCACTGGCATGTGCTCGATGAATTTGAAGGCGATGCGTACTCACGCATTTTAACGCAAATAAAATTGTTAAACGGCGAATACGTTCAGGCAAATGTATATGCTCTTAACGTTAAGTAATTTATATAGCAGCGCTTTTTAAGCTAAAGCGCTGCTATAATTTTTTAATTAACTTCAAAATCGCGAGTTTCTAAATAGCTTGGTACGCTTTTAAAACAGGCCTTTAGCTTACTTGCAAGCGCTGTGGTTACTGGCGCATCACATTTTAACTGGCCATTATATTTTCCGTTAGTTAGTGCTACTAAACTGAGTGAGTCATAGCTTGGTTTACTTTGTATTTTATGAATCACCAACCCCTGCTCTGCTGAAACCTTTATTAAATCAAACTCTTCTTTTTCAGGTTGTGTTATAGCGATCTTTTTTACATATAACGGATTTTTAAAGGTCAGCTTTGTCGAAAACAAAGCCTTACCTCCGCGCTCAAAATGGCCATTAAACACAGTAGTATTTAAAGTGGGTGTCTGCTTATTTATTAATAAATTCAAATCAAATTTGGTTGGTAAAATGGTGATCTGAGTTTGTTTTTTTAGTGACTCGTTCAGTGCTTTTTTGATTATTTTAAGATGGGTGTCATTGGTAGTTACTTCGTACACTATTTGGTAGTTGTGTGGGGGGGCGTATAAAGGCATGTGGCTGGCAAGTACTTTATCGCCGGCTAATATAAGCGCCATGCCATGAAAGCCATTATAGCTGTGGGTTTTGTGTGAATTGTGTTGAGGTGTATTTGAGTGCGCTGCACTCGATAATAAAATAAAAATTAGCAGTATGTGTTTCATGTTAATGCTCAAAAATAAATATAGCGTCACTATAAGCTGTTTTATATGTATAAATAATCGATAATAAGTTATTAGTTGTTTCCTTTTAATCAATACGGTTTGGCGCTATGCATTTAGATGACATTGAAAAAGTAATCCATATGGCGGGTTCGCAAAACCTGCACACAACCGCTAAGCATTTTAATATTACCCCAGGGGCGCTGTCTAAAACGCTAAAAAAGGTTGAGGCAAACTTAGCCACAGAGCTGTTTAATCGTGTGGGCAAAACCTTAGAACTTAATGATAAAGGCAAAGAGTTTGTTAAGCACAGTAGTGATTTAGTACATAATTACCAGCAGCTTATTAGCCGTTTTAAAAGCGATAATCATAAATTTAATGCAGTTATAGCAGGCCCTGCCATTTTACTTAAAAGTGGCCTTAAAAAGCTGCTTACACCCCTTAGTAACCTGCCCTGCTCGGTACGTATTAATAATGTATTTGAAGGTGAAGCCATAAGCCAAGTTGCATCAGGCGCGGCGCATATTGCGCTAGTAACTCGCGAGGCATTAAATAACAGTTCACATACAAATTTAGTGGCGGTTAATGTATTTAATACTGGGTTTAGTGTGGCTGCGCATGCTTCGCATCAGCTAGTACAAACTGGCTCTTTAACGCTTAATAAAAACCAATTACTAGAGCTTGCTTTTGCATGCCCTTTGTTTTCACCCCTGTGCGGCCTTGAGCAAGGAGTAGGCTCCGACGGCTGGCAAGACGATACTGCACCGCGCAATATTGTATTTAGATGTAGCGATTACAGTGCATTAATAGAGGTGGTTCAAAGTGGCTTGGCGTTGGCGTATTTACCTAACTTTGTGATTGATGATTTAGGGCTTACAAAAATAACTGTAAAGGGGGTTAACAGTCACTACAGTGAAAGCATTGTAATGATATACAAACCTTCAAAGGCCGATGGTTGGCTTAATAAACTTATGCATTCTTTATAAAAAAGGGCTTAAAAATATAAAGCGCCTTAACCACTACATTAAGACGCTTTAGGATGAAAACTTTAATTTGCTAGCTATTAAAAATTATACGCTAGCGACATTTTAAATTGAGTTGGCGCACCTGGGTAAACCCATAAAGCGTTGTAGCTACTTTCGGCGTAATCTTCATCAAAAATGTTATTAACACTCACATTAAGCTCTGTTTGCTCGGTTAAGTTAACGTTGCCAAACACGCCAACTAATTGGTAGCTCGGTAGCCTAAAGCTTAAATCGGCGGCATCACCTAAACGGCTACTGGTGTATTGGTAACTTGCACCAAACTCAAGCTCTTTGCCCATTAATGCTGTTTGGTGGCTAAGCGTAAGGTTTAAGTTATTTTTTGGTACATTAACCAGCGGGCTGCCTTTTTCAATTGGCACGCCCCAATCGGCATTAATAATGTCGTTTGCTGTGGTGGCATCTATATAGGCGTACGATAAGTTAAACGCCGTTGCATCAGTAATATAGGTATTTAAATCAAGCTCAAACCCTTTACTATCGGCTTTACCAATAGGCGCAGAGAATCCAACGTTTACAGGGTCTGCCACTAACATATTACTTTTAGACGCATCAAAAAATGCCACAGTACCGTTTATGCCTAAGTATTCAAACTTAGCGCCAACCTCAAACGAGTCACTGTATTCAAAGCCAAAGGGATCGCCGCTTGCATCTGTGCCGCTCAGTGGTAAAAAGCCTTCTGAGTAACTGCTGTAAAAAGTGATTGCGTTATTTAGCTCGTACACTACGCCAACACGAGGGCTTACTTGGCTTTCAGAGCTGGTCGAAAACACGCCGCTGTTGGTTTCTAAAATATCTTGGTCTACGCTGTCAAACCTTAGGCCCACTAATAGCTTAAATTTGTCGGTAATATCCATTTGGTCTTGAACATAAATACCGTACGCCTTTTGCTCTTCGTCGTTTTCGTAAAGCAGGCTTACTGCTGGGCGTTCTACATCGTAATTTGGCTCAAAAATATCAACGGTATAAGTGCCGTTACCGCCTCGATAGCGAGAAAGCGCTGTACGTAAATCGTACTTGTATGCATCGGCACCTATTAATAAATGATGCGTAATACCGGCTGTGTCTACACTGCCGCTTAGCTCAAACTTTACACTTAAATCTTCTACTTCGTAGTCGCGATAACGCTGCTGGCGAGTAAGTGTGCGGCCATCATCAAATAGCGATTGGCGCGATGGCGAAAGCTCAGCATCTGACGAAAAGCCCGTTAACGTAGAGCTACGGTAGTTTGCACCGGCCACTAACGACCATTCATCGTTAATATCGTGATTTAAAGTAATTTGGTGCCCGCGCGAATACACCTGCGTGTCGCCATCGTTTGGGTTACCTAGATAACGCGAGTTTGGTACGGTCTCAAAATCGTTATCGAGTACGACAACACCACGGTCAAATAACTGCGCTAAATCTACGTATTCAAACTCATAAGTCACACTGGTTGATGCGTTTATTTGATGATAAATAGACGGTGTAATTACCTTTTTATTGGTGTACACCTCATCGCGGTAGCTGTCGCTATCTTGCCATGCGCCATTTATTCTAAACACGGTGGTGTCGTTAATGCCGTTTGTGTAATCGCCTTCAACGCGATTAAAACTGTCGCTGCCTAAGCTTAGTTTTAGCTCACCTTGCGGCTCAAACTGAGGCTTTTTAGTCACAATATTTACAGTACCGCCGGGCTCTGAGCGCCCATAAAGTGCTGAGCCTGGGCCTTTTAGTACTTCAATGTAATCAATGTTAGATACATCACGCGGGCCGCTAAAACCACGCCCACCGCTAAAGCCATTAATTAAATAGCCCGATGGCATGTTTTCGTTACCCGAAAGACCCCGAATAGAAAAGCTATCCCATAATGCGCCACTGTTATTTTTGCGCGAAATACTGGCCGAAAAATCGAGCGCGTCTTGTAATTTAGTAATGCCTTTTTGATCAATCGCAGCACTGCTAACACTTACAATAGATTGCGGCATTTGCTTTTGAGGAATGTCGCCACGGTATGCTTGTTTATAAGTAACCGATATTTTTTCAATTTCGTCGTTTTGCTCTTGCGCCACTGTTTGCGCACTTATGCCTAAGCAGGCTAAATAAATTAAAGAATACTTCATGATAATAGGGAAATCGAAGGTGTTATATTATAACAATAAGTTTAGCATGCGTTACTTTATAACAAAACAACTTTTTAAAAAATCACAGAGCGATTAATTAATGCACTAGCGACTGCCGAGCCATCACGTTAGTATGGAGACCTCTTTAGGTTACATAACGATAATTACATGAGTATAAAAACAAACGCGTTAATCTATTTTTTAGCCTTTTGCAGTGGCTTTTGCATTATGGGTATTGAGCTATTAGGCGGGCGTATTTTAGCGCCTTTTTTTGGTAGTAGTGTGCACATTTGGGGCAGCATAATTACCGTATTTATGCTTAGCCTTTCTTTTGGGTATTTACTCGGCGGTAAGCTAAGTACTAAAAATGCATCGCTTACAAAATATGGCTTAATATTTTTAACTGCCAGTATTATGGTGGTGCCTATTGCGCTTTTTTCGCAGCCAATAATGGAGTTTATTTTTACCCACATCGAAGATACACGCTACGGCTCGTTACTTGCCTCTACGGCTTTGTTTTTTATTCCTACCGTTATTTTAGGCATGATCTCGCCTTACTCGGTGCGTTTATTAGTCACCGACAGCCATAAAAGTGGCCAAGTTGCGGGTATTTTATATTTTGTAAGCACGTTGGGTAGCGCCTTAGGGACTATTATTACCTCGTTTTACTTTGTATTGGCGTTTGATGTAAATACCATTATAAGTGCCTTTGCGTTAACCTTGGGCCTTTTAGGTGTGCTGGCAATTACTGTTAATAGCCTTGCTGGTAATAAGGAGCTTGCCCATGCGTAACTGTTTATTATTTTTAGCGGTACTGTTTTCGGTTGCGGCGCACAGTAATGTAGTGCACGAGGAGCGTTCTTTATATCGCAATATTATTGTTGATGAAACACATGACCTACGCTGCTTAAAATTTAATACAAAAAGTAGCCAAACTAGCCAAAGCTGTATGTACAAAAACAACCCCGACAAACTGGTTTTTAACTACACAAAGCTTACGTTTGCCAGCCTTTTAGTAACCGATAACCCTAAAAATGTGCTTATTATTGGCCTAGGTGGCGGTACGCTTTCTAATGTCATTCATGCGCTTTACCCTGCAGCTAAAATTCATAATGTTGAAATAGATCCCGCTGTTTTAAAAGTAGCCCGTAACTATTTTAACTTTACAGAAAACGATGCGGTCACCTCAAGCGTGCAAGACGGGCGTATATTTATAAAGCGCGCAGCCATTAAAAAGCAAAAGTACGATTGGATTATTCTTGATGCGTTTAACGGCGATTATATTCCTGAGCACTTACTCACCAAAGAGTTTTTTGAAGAGGTAAAAAGCGTATTGGCCGAGGGCGGTGTAATTGCCGCTAATACGTTTTCGAGCAGTAAATTATACGAACATGAGTCGGCAACTTACCACGCCGTGTTTGGCGATTTTATTAACGTAAGCCGTGCTAATCGCTCTAACCGTATTATTTTAGCGGGTGTAAACTCTATGCCTACTGAGGCGCAAATTAATCAGCGTATTAAAGCACTTAACCCGCGTTTAAAAAAATACGATGTAGATTTAAAAGCAATTAGTACCTATATGCAAAGTACCAAAAACAAGCAAGATTGGCCTGCCAATACAAAAGTGCTTACCGATCAGTACTCCCCTGCTAACCTCCTTAATTTTTAAATCCACAAATTTATGTAGCCCCAGTTTTGGGGCTTTTTTATTTGCAACACCCCTCAATATTTACTTAGCACGCTAACTAATGCTAAAATACTTAGCATGCTAACTAATTTGAGGTGGTTATGACTACTCAAAAACCTTTTCACGAAACGCTCGATTTAACCATTATTGGTAACATGGGGCGGGTTCATAGGCTGTGCCGCGAGGCCATCACTTTAGCTGTAGAACCTTTAGGGCTTACGCAATCGCGCTGGACGGCACTAACCCATATAAATATGTTGGGCGAGGGCATAACGCAGCTTGAGCTTGCGCAGAGTTTAGGAATAGAAATGCCCTCGCTTACCCGCACATTAAAGCAATTAGAAGAGCAGCTATTAATTACCCGTAAAGTTGATGAGCACGATAAACGCAGTAAAAAAATTTACTTTACCGATCAAGGTGGCGCAATTTTACAGTCGCTAAACGAAAAACTCATTGATATTAAAAGCCAGCTATACAGCGGGCTAAGCACACAGCAACTCGATGCGCTTGCATATGGCATCGTCAATATGGAAAAAAACGCACTAAACTGTATTAAAAATCAAAGTAAAGAGTAAGAGAGACAATGACACCAGATCAAAAATTTACTCGTTATGTAAGGCTTTCGTTAGCGGGTTTTGTTGTTATATTTATTTACTATTTAATTGCCGACATGTTTATGCCGGTAACGCCGCAAGCGCGGGTTTATCATCCTGTGGTGCAAATTGCCCCGCAAATAAGTGGCCGTGTTACTAAGGTATTGGTTAATAATAATCAAACCGTAAAAGCTGGCGATGTATTGTTTGAAATAGACTCAGGCCCTTATAAATTAGCGCTAGAGCAGACACAGCTTGCCCTTGACGACGCCAAATTACAAAACAAACGTTTAGACACCAATGTAAAAGCACTTGAGGCGCAAATTTCGGCGGCCAAGGCAAAGCTGCACGAACAGCAATTACTAAATAACCGTGGCGAAGCATTATTTAAGCAGCGCTCTATTTCAGAGCAAGAGCTTGAAAGCATTAAAGCTAACTTTGAAGCAAGTAAATCAAATGTCGCCTCATTAGAAGCGCAATTGGCAGAAGCAGTACTTGCCCGCGGCGAAAGCGGCGCGCAAAACTTAGCGCTTCGCCATGCTGCAAACCAATTAGCACAAGCCGAGCTTAACTTATCGTATACCCAAGTACGTGCGCTAAGCGCTGGTGTGGTTTCTAACTTACAACTACTTGATGGCGCATATGCGGTAGCGGGTAGCCCGCTTTTAGCTATTGTGACTAATAAGGCCGACCTTGTTGCCGATTTTAGAGAAAAATCATTACTAAATATGAAACCAGGTAGTTTGGCGCGAGTGGTATTTGATAGCCGCCCAGGTGAGGTTTACAACGCGCATATAAGCACGTTTGAGGCAGGCGTAAGCGATGGGCAACTCAGTGCAAATGGCTCGCTTAGTAGTACCGAAACCAGTAATCGTTGGGTGCGCGATGCTCAGCGCCAGCGTATTCATTTAGTGATGCCAGATAACGCTAAATTAATTGCTAATATGCCAAGTGGTGCGCGTGCCACTGTGCAACTATTGCCAGAGTCAACAATTGGGCAGTGGTTAGCGTCGGCTCAAATTAGGTTTATTAGCTGGCTACACTACATTTATTAATGGAGGCCGTATGACTCAAGCTGTTAGCCAAGCACCGCAATTAGACTCAAACGGTTTACGCCAAGCGCTGCGCATAGCCGGTGGCTGCACCATAGGGTTTACTATTAGTAAATTAATGAACTGGCCATACGGTATATTTTTTACTGTTTACCCCATGTTGCTACTTGGTTTAGTGCCGGTGTTAAATAAAAGCATTGTGCGCCAGTTTTTAGCCAGTGCCGCCATTAGTATTCCAATGGTTTTAATAATGCAGGGCTTGTTTTCGCACCTTCCGGTACTGATGACCGTTATTGTATTTTTAGCGTTTTGCTTTTTGTTTTATCAAATGAGCTCAGGTGCGGCTTTTTTATTTGGCGCACTAGGCGTGGTTGGGTTGTCGATTCAGCTGCACTTTTCAAGCTATGTAACCGGTACAAGTAGTGTATACCCGCTTATTTTAAGTAATGGTTTGGCTACTGTTCTCTCTATTGTTATTGCGTTTGTTATGCATGGTGTTTTTCCTGATGTAACCGCGCGTGCCGTAAGGGCGGTACCCGCTAAAGCCAAAGAAAGCATTCGCCATGAGGTATTATTATGCGCAACGGTTGCTACGCTTTCGTTTGTGGCGTTTCAAATCCTCGATTTACAAGATTCAATATCGGCGCAAGCCTCATCGGTATTAATTTTGTTTTCGCTGTGCTGGAAAGCCGCAGGTATGGCTGGTTGGCAGCGCGCTATTGGTACATTAATTGGCTGTAATGCTGCGTTATTGGCGCAAGTGTTATTGTATAATCACTCTGACTTTTTGTTGTTTCCGGTGCTTATACTGTGGACGTTATCGTTTGTATTTAGCCGTTTTCATATTATTGGCGGCGGCGCTCCGGGCATAGGGTTTGGTGTGTTAACCACGTTTGGTATTTTGTTTGGCAACTCACTAGGCCCCGGGCAAGACCTTGTTTATAGCGCCATGTATCGCTTTAGCTCTGTTGCGGTGGCTATTGTGGCCAGTTTATCTGCGGTGTATGTAATGCACCATATATTAAACCGCTTTAGTGCCACCCGCCATCATACCTATGAGTAGCTTGTTTACTCCTAGAGGTAATTTTACCTGTAAGCGGTGCAGCCCACTACGCAAACAAGTTTCGCGTCTACAAGTAATTAAACTCAAAGGTTAGGATTATGCCGTATGCGCAGAGCTTGCTCGCACGAAAAGCGAAGCTTTACAGTTCTGCACATGCCTTAATTGATGCAGCTATGGCTGAGGCACTTTGTTTTGAATATCCACCGCCACCAGTAACTACAGTAGGTATATCTAGGTTTTTCAAATATGTAAGTATGGCTTTCTCTCGCTTAGCAACATCTTCAACAGTAAGCTCAAAACCACCTAACTTATCAACGGCTAACACATCAGTTCCAGCAATAATGAATGCTAAAGCATAATCAGTTTCTACTAACTTTAGCGCTTGATTTAACTTATCCAAGTATTCATGGCCTTCAATGCCACTTTTCAATGGAACGGGGAAGTTAACTCTATTACGCGTAAAATCAGAGGTTGGATAAATATCTGCGTTGTATACATCTAGTAAATGTACATTTTGGTTATCCTTGAAAGAGTATGCATTACCGTTACCGTGATGAGCATCAACATCTATAATTAATACTTTATCCGTTTCACTTAATTGGCCATTTTTACGTAATTGCTGATAACTAATTCCAATATCATTATAAATACAAAAGCCTTCCATATTAACGTTGCTAGCGTGATGGAAGCCTCCTGATAAATTCCACATAATATCGCCAGAGCTTAATGCTTTTTCAGCACCTAGCAAAGTTCCCGCAACAGCTAAGCGCATAGGTAGCAAAATTTTATTATCTAGAAAATTAAAACTAACGAAAGGAATTTTCGGAACTTCCAAAGCCCTAAGTATAAGCGTTTTACTTAAAACCAATTTTCGCATTAATTCATTGAGATATTCATTAATCTTGACTGACGAAACAGGTCCCTGTGGGTAGATTATTTCAATATCTAAGTTATCAAGTTCTGTAATTACTTTTGCAAACTTTTCACCATCAAATGGGTGTAAGTATTTTAGTAATCCTAATTGATAATTAAAGCGGGGCTCATAAATAATTTTCATGTCTATGCATTTTCCGTTTCTGCAAGTTCCTTAGCGTAACGTAAAACTTCATGGGGCGTCCATATACCACCACCTAATGTTCTTGCTAATTTACCATATGCACCAGCATTAGGCTTAAAACTTGGCTCTTTAGCACACGCAACTCGTAAGCAATCAGCTACAACATTTGAACAATTGAATTTAGCTAGCTGGTATTGAGGTATATTTTCCATTAAAGAAACAACATAGTCTTCTAAGGCACTCGTGTTTGCATTTGAAATAGTAACAGTTATGGGGCGGCGGTTACCCTCACTTTCAATATCAAACTCCAGTGCTTGCATAAAGTGACCAGGACGACGACGCTTTATTTTTAAATCTTTTTTACCAGCATCATCAGCTGGCCAAAAGCTTATGTAAGTAGTGCCAAATGAAATTGAAGCATGACCTACCATACTTCCGTGAGGTAACCAGACGTGTACTTTTAGCATAATAAAATCCTTTTTTGTATTTTCCTAATTGAGGTTCAATTTATATATTTGAAGACTAAAAATCAATACATAGAATTAGAATCTTTCTTACAGTGAATTACGTAACATTAATTTACACTCTATCTCCTATTTCGCTTTGCTAAATTAACTAGCACTTTATTTATGGGCCTTGCCCATCATGCAAACAAACTTCGCGGCTACGAGTAATTTAAATTTATACCCCAAGCTTTTTAAAACTTAATATTTCCGCGCAGGGCTTTGGTTTGCCCATGTTTGGTTTTTTTATCCATGCGCTTGCGCTGCGAGTTACGGCTTGGCTTGGTTGCGCGGCGGGCTTTATTTACCTTGGTTGCACTTAAAATTAAATCTTTTAAACGTTTTAGTGCATCTTCTCGGTTAAGCTCTTGGGTGCGAAAGCTTTGGGCTTTAATTACCACCACGCCCTCTTTGGTGATCCGAGAGTCGTTTAGCTTTAATAAACGTTCTTTGTAAAAATCGGGTAACTTTGAGCGGTTAATATCAAAGCGTAAATGAATGGCGCTGGCTACTTTGTTAACGTTTTGGCCACCGGCACCTTGCGAACGTATAGCAGTTAGCTCTAGTTCCCATTCATCTATAGTGACAGTATTTGAAATAGTTAACATTACGTTCAGCTCTTATCGACAAAAATGCAGTATAACATTTGTAACTATATTTGTGCTGAATCAGCTTAAGTTATAGAACTTTAAAGTATTTATACTACTTTATAGCCTAAATACACCTAATACTTTAGTTATGTATTGGCAAGCGCTTACATTTAGTTTTTAATGGCTTTAATTAAATAATAGGAAACGCCCAATGAAAAAAATAATTTTATCACTTAGCTTATTAGCAATGAGTTTTTCAAGCCTTGCTGAAGATATTAGCGAAGGCCAATTACAAAGCTACATGAAAGCACTGCCGGCTGTTTCTAGCTGGGCTAGCAGCCAAGATTCGTTAAAAAACCTAGATTTAGCAAGCATGCTAGGTGGCTCTGCTGATCAAAATGTTGAAGAGCAAAGCTCTCTTGCTAATAGCGCATTAAGCATGATTAAAGAGCAAGGCTTATATAAAAGCTTTGCCGATATTACTAACCGTTACGGTTTTTCGCCGGAAGAGTTAGTATCTGTTGGCTCAGAAGTATCTATGGCTTACATCGAAAACCTTAAATCGGGCCTTTCAGCTGAAAACCAAGAAACAGCAAATAAAGTAATGGGTGGCCTGCAAAGCCTTAAAAGTGCTAAAAGCAGTGACGCTAGCTCGTTAATGGGCTCGTTTGGTAAGGCTTCAAGCGCGGCTGAAGAATCTACAGACCCACTAGTAAGCGAAAACAACCTTGAGCTTGTGAGCGAGTACATGCCACAGCTGCAAAAGATTTTTGCACTACTATAATTTTACAAATAACCTAAACGTAGGTTAAGTAAACACGTACATAAAAGGTGGCATTTGCCACCTTTTTTAATGCCTAAAATTTAAAAACCTTACGACATTTTACGAATTGTACTCAGCGGTGCTATTCGTAAAATCCAATGCAGAAATGCCCACGGCCAGCTTGGCACAAAGCTGTTGGCTTTTTCTTTATTTATTGCTTTTACCAGTGCTTTGCAGCCAGTTTCGGTATCAACAATAAACGGCACTGTTTTTACTTTTTCGTTTATTTCGCTTCTTATAAAACCTGGGTGTACGCAGCTTACTTTTATAGGCGTGTGCATTACATCTATGCGTATGCCTTCACTTAATGAGGTAATAGCCGCTTTAGTGGCGGCGTAAACGGTCATGGCGCGCCTAAAACCACGCACAGCACTAATAGATGAAATAGTCACTAAATGACCATGGTTTTGCGCTCTAAAAATTTCCATTGCGGCCTCAGCCTGCGCAAGTGCGGCCACAAAGTTAGTTTGTGCGGTTTGTTTGTTGGCATTAAAATAACCCGTACCAATAGAAGCCCCTTTGCCCATACCAGCATTTATAATCACTCTATCAAGGCCGTTAAGCTCATCTTTAAAGGCGTTAAATACGCTAAATACTTGCTCGTGGTCGTTAACATCAAGCACTTTTATGCTAATGGTTATATTTGGGTTTATTTGTTCAAGCTCACTTTTTAGCTGCTCTAATAGCTCAAAGCGCCGAGCACATAAAGCAAGATTACAACCTTGTTTTGCAAACTCTTTTGCCATGCCTTTGCCTAAGCCTGAACTTGCACCTGTTATTAGTATGTTTTTGCGCATAATTAGATCCTTAGGTGTATGTAATTAATTTTTGTTGTGGGTGGCACTCTAAAAAGTGATGCTCGTTTAAACTACTTATCGTTAATTTTTGATTTTTTCCTTTGCCGCGCGCCACTACTTTGGTTACGCCTGCGTTTACTAAGCTCCAATTAATATCAATAAAGCGCTCGAGCTTTAGCCCCATTAAATGGCTGGTTATAATGCTAATAGGCCCGCCAGAGGTATAAATAAGTACCTTTTTACCGTGGTTTTCATTGGCTATTTGTTCAAGCGCGCCAAGTACACGCGCAGTAAATGCATTAAAGCTTTCGTTATATTGAGTGCTGTCGGGATTGAGTACCCATTGCTGTATGGCGCTAATAAATACCGTTTTAAAATATTCCATAGGCTCGGCTTGCTTGCTAAGTGCCGCGCGAACTTGGCTTGGGGTGGCAAGCTGTGGGTTATAAACGGCTAAAATATGTTCGTGATCGTACTCGTTTAATCGCGCATCGTTTATTACCACTGGCGTATTATTAGCACTTGCTAAACTCAGCTCTGCGGTTTGATTATGGCGCAGCATACTGCCTGCAAATACTGCATCGGGCGTAAGCTGCTTTTGTGCTAAATATTCACCCAGTAGTGTTGCTTGCTGTTGCCCTTTTTTTGAGAGCGTATCGTAATTATCAGCCGAAAAACTGGCCTGCCCGTGGCGTACTAAATATAAAATACACATTAGACTTTACCTTGGTTGTTAATGGCTTTTTTACAGCGCCATAAAAGGTAATGTACAAACACCCAAAAGTGTTTAAAGGCGGGGTTTTTAGTTTGCCCATGGTGATAGCGGTAATAAATTTGCTGCACAATGCCGGCAAGTCTAAATAGCCCGTACACTTCGTAAAAGGTAAAGTCATCTACGGTTATATTCATTTTTTTACAGTAGTAGGCCACCACTTCTTTGCGCGTTAGCATGCCCTCTAAGTGAGTGGGTTGACGGCGCGTGGCTTGGGCTAAAAAGTCATCTCCTGGCTCTACCCAGTAAGCCAATGTATTGCCCAAATCCATAAGTGGGTCGCCAAGGGTGGCAAGTTCCCAATCTAAAATACCCAGTACGTTGGTGTAGTCGTTTGCATCAAGCACAACGTTATCAAACCTAAAATCGTTATGTGTTATGCAAATACGCTCGTTACTTGGCATGTTGTTTTCAAGCCACTTAATGACTTTTTTACCGCTGGGTACATTCCAGGTTTTGGCTTTAGTAAAGCGCTCGCTCCAGCCGCTAATTTGACGCTGGGTGTAGCCTTCGCCTTTGCCTAAATGGCTTAAATTGGCCTGTTTGTAATCTACTTTGTGTAACTCTACTAGGCAGTCGAGTACGTTTTCGCACAGCTTTTTGGTTCGCTCGGGCGTGGGGGTTAATCCGCGTGGTAAATTTTTACGCGGAATTATCCCCGTAAGCTTTTCCATAACGTAAAAGTCGGTGCCGAGTATGTTTTCATCGTCGCAAAACGCCTCCATATTTGGCACATAGCTGTAAACTGGTTTTAGCGCTTGCTGCAGCTTATATTCACGGGCCATATCGTGTGCGCCTTTGGCTTTGGTGCCTTTGGGCGCACGGCGTAAAATAAGCGACTGCTCTGGGTACTCTAGGCAGTAGGTCCAGTTTGATGCCCCCCCTGCGTATTGAGTAACACTTGGCTCGCCAGTTAACTGTGTAAGGTGCTGTTTAAGCCAGGCATCTACTTTTTGTGTGTCGAGCTCTTCGCCTTGGCGTACGTTTTTGGCTTGATCTAATAATTGTGTGTTCATTGCTAGCCTTTATTATTTTGATTTTAAACGTTGCATAGAGCGTGTTTTTTTCAGCATGTTTTTAATGTACCACTCAACGGGGAGTAGTTTTTTCATTAAAAAGGCCTGTTTACCTAATTTATGGGTCAAAATTAAAAATGGGCGGTTAAGCGACTGCTGATAAATAATATCGGCAACTTGCTCTGCGTTTATGGGGGAGCGCTCAAAGGCACGGTTAAGCATGGTTTTCATGGCCGGCTCGCTGGTGCGCATGGATTCATCAAGATTGGTTTTAAAAAAGCTCGGGCAAACAACACTTACATCTATATTATCGTGGGCGAGTTCGAGCTTTAGGGTTTCGCTAAAGCCTATAACCGCCGCTTTTACGGCGTTATAACTGCTCATAAACGGAATAGGGGTAAGCCCTGCTTGTGAGGCTATATTAATAAAGTAGCCACCGCCTTGTTGCACAAAGGCGGGGTAAAACGTTTGGCACACCCGCACCATAGAGAGCAAATTAATATCCATAATCCACTGCCATTGCTCAAGCGATTCGCCCTCAAGCGAGCCGCCCGTGGCAACGCCTGCGTTATTTATAACAATATCTACGCCCTGCCACTTGGTCTGGATAATATCGTAAAGCCCCTTTACATCTGCTTGCTTGGTTACATCACAGGCGTAAAAAAAGGCATCGCTTTTTAGTGCTTGCAGCTCACTAATGGTTGTGGCTGCACGCTCGGCGTTTATATCGGCAATACAAATTTGTAAGTTAGCGCCCAAATTACTTGCGTAACTCAGGGCTAACGCTTTACCCAGCCCTGTTGCTCCACCTGTTATTATTAGTCGTGTTTTCATGGTGTTGCCTTAGCTGTATTTGTTAAGTTCGAGGCGCGAAACCATGCCCATATGTACTTCGTCTGGGCCATCTGCAAGGCGTAAAATACGCCCCATTGCATTAAACGAGGCAATAGGAAAGTCGCTCGACACCCCAGCGCCACCAAATACTTGTATTGCCATATCTGAGACCATTTGCAGCATATTAGGCACGACTACTTTTATGCTCGATATTTCGGTCATGGCGTGTTTAACGCCTTGGGTGCCTATTTTCCATGCCGCGTGCAGGGTTAATAAACGGGCTTGATCTATTGCCATACGCGCTTGCGCAACGCGTTCTAAATTACCGCCTAATTTAAGTAAGGGTTTACCAAAAGCACTGCGCGACAGCCCGCGTTTAATCATGAGCTCTAAACAGCGCTCTGCTGCGCCAATTGCGCGCATACAATGATGAATTCGCCCAGGCCCCAAGCGCCCTTGTGCAATGGCAAAGCCTTTGCCTAACCCTAAAATAAGATTTTGTTTTGGTACGCGTACGTTATTAAACTCCATTTCGCCGTGGCCGTAGGGGGCATCAAAATCGCCACAGGCACTTAGCATACGCTTAATGTTTACACCGGGTGTGTTTAGCGGCACAAGTACCATTGAATGCTGGCTGTGTTTATCGTTTTCGGGATTAGAAAGCCCCATAAAAATAGCCACCTGTGCATTAGGATGACCAAGGCCGGTGGTCCACCACTTTGTGCCATTTAAAATAAGCTCGTCGCCATCAACATCTATGGTTGCTTGCATGTTTGTCGCATCTGATGAAGCGACATCGGGCTCGGTCATGGCAAATACTGAGCGAATATCGCCATTTAATAATGGGGTTAACCACTGTTGTTTTTGTTCATCATTTGCAAAGTGATAAAGCACTTCCATATTGCCGGTATCGGGGGCGTTACAATTAAATATTTCTGAGGCAAATAAGCATTTACCCATTTGCTCTGCAATAGGGGCGTATTCTAAGCAGGTTAAACCTTGTGCTAGTTCTGCATCGGGTAAAAATAAGTTCCACAGGCCAGCGGCTTTTGCTTTCGCTTTTAATGGCTCAATGTGCTCACTTAGCTGCCAAGTGGTCCAATCGTTTGAATTATTTTTAGCATGGTTATGCGCAACTACTGCTTGCTCAATAGGCAATACGTGTTCATCCATAAAGGCGGTTACACGCTTTAGGTAGTCTTGGCTTTTTTGGCTTGGCTCAAAGTTCATTAGGGTTGCCTGTTTATTTTTTAGTTAACCCAGCATAAAACATTCGCCCCAATGAATTAAATGAAATATATTACCAGTTAAGTGTGAATTACATTCATAGTGTGAGCGGGTAATAATGATTGAAGCTAAAAATATTCAGCAGTTAGATTTAAATTTACTTAAAATATTTGAATGCCTATACCGTGAAAAAAACATGAGCGAAACCGCAAAGGTGCTATACATAACACCCTCAGCAGTCAGCCATGCTATAAAACGTTTGCGTTGTGTATTAAACGATCCGTTATTTGAGCGCCAAGGGCAATTAATGCTCCCCACCCCTGCGTGCCAACGTATGGCACCCGAGCTAATAGATTTACTCGAAAAATTACGCCAAGTGCTACAAGCCTGCGGTGACTTTAATTTAGCGACCACAGCGCAAACTTTTAAAATAGCCCTGCACGATGCAATAGAGCCTATTGTTTTGCCTAAATTGCAACTTGCACTGGCAAAACATGCTCCCAATGCAAGCTTAGCGAGCGTAAAATTAAGCCGTGAAGAAATGCATAAGCAATTAGCTAATCATCAAATAGATATGGCAATTGATGTAGCACGGCCAATAAAAGCGCCCATTAGCCACGCTGTTCTCTCAAGTGATCACTTTTGTGTACTCATGAAAAAAAACCACCCGCTTAAAAACCAACTCAATATAGACAATTATTTAGCGGCTAAGCATGTTGCGGTATCTAATCGAGCAACCGGCACTGTTATTGAAGATATTGCGTTATTGCAATTGAGTTTTAATAGGCAGGTGGCTATACGTTGTCAAAATTATTTTGCCGCGAAAGAGGTAATAAAAGACGCGCCATTTTTACTTACTTTACCTTCAATGGTTGCCAGCCAATTGCTAGACGACACGCTAATAGCACGCCCCGTGCCCACTACTATGCCTGCTATTTATCAGCATTTATACTGGCATCAAAGTACTGATAAAGACGACGCTTTAATATGGTTACGCGGGCAAGTACAGCCTATTTTTAAACGTTAATAGCTATAAAAAAAGCGCCAAACTTAGAGAACTAAATTTGGCGCTTCGCGTTTTTTTAAGCGTTTACAAGATGTTTGTTTTTAAACTTAAGCCCAGCAATTAATAACAGCGGCCCAATAAACATGGCAAGGCCATATACACCGCCTGTTACTGCGTATTCGGGCTTATTTAAAAAGCTTATAGCAATTAAAATAGCCAACGATGCGTTTTGAATCCCTACCTCAATCCCAAGTGTTAGTGAATCGGTCAGGTTAAGGTTTGAAAGTTTAGCTATGAGCAAGCCAATGACCATTGAGCCAATATTTAATGCAAGGCAGGCCCAAAATACAGCATCAAACGAGCTTGCCAGTAAGGAGCGTTCTTTTATTACTAACGCGGCTATCATGGCGAGCATAAAAAATAACGAAAAACGTCTAAAAAACGGCTCGCTTTTAATCGCAAATTCGCTTTTAAAATGGCGCAGGCTTATCCCTATGGCTACAGGCACTAAGGTGATTACAAATAGCCCAAGCGATGTAGTTAATATAGAAAAATTAGCATCGTCTTGCGGCGCAAATTGGTGCATGGCAAAGCCAATAATAAACGGGGTGGTAATAATGCTAATAGCAGTTGAGGCAGCGGTTAAGCTTACCGAAAGCGCTAAATTAGCCTTTGCCAGCTGGCTCACTACGTTTGACATAGTACCACCTGGGCACGCGGCTAAAATCATTAACCCTATTGCTATAGGCGTGGGTAAATTAAGTAAATAACACAAACCTAAAGCCAGTAGCGGCATGGCAATAATTTGACCTAGTAAGCCCATAGCAATTGCTAAGGGCTTTTTAAAAAGCCGCGTAAAGTCGCCAACTGTAAGCCCAAGCCCCATGCCAAACATAATAAGGGCAAGAGCGAGTGGGAGTATGATTTCTGTTAAAAATGATGCGTTCAAATTAGGCGGCCTCTGTTGTTTTTAATGCCAGCACTTCGTAGTTAAATGAGTACGGGGTTAGCAGCGTTTTTATCTGTTGTTGCAGCGCGTTTAACTCATTTTCATTAACTAAAATTGTGGCTTTTATGCCTAACTTTTTATCAGCAAACACATTTATTTGCACGGTTTTGTTGATTAATTGCTCGCTAAGAGCCTCTGTAATGGTTTGTTTTATTTCTAGGCAAACCAATTCGGGCTTATAAATTTTACCTACGGCAGTAAGCGGTATTTCATCAATTATATAAATAGCTTTTGGTATTGCTGCCCGCTCAGGTATGTTGGCGCTAACATACGCGGTGAGATCATCAAGCTTAAGCGTGCTATGTGGGCTAAGCGTTACGTAAAGTACCGGCACTTCGCCTGCGTAGCTGTCGGGGCGTGGCACGGCGGCTGCAAGTGTTACTTCGGGGTGGCTGGTTGCGGCATCTTCTATCATTTTGGGGTCTATATTGTGCCCGCCACGTATTATTAGCTCTTTTTGCCTACCGTATAAGGATACATACCCGTTCTCATCTATTTTTCCTAAATCGCCGGTTCTAAAATACTGTTGGCCGTTTTCATCAACTACCCATGCGCCTTGGTTATGCGCATCTTCTACATAACCGGGGAATACGTTATTACCGGTTATTATTATTTCGCCGACATCGAGTGTATCGCACATTTTAACAAGCGTACCTTGCTCGTTTATATCGGCAATTTTAAGCGTAATACCAGGTATTGGCAGCCCTACAGAAGCCTCTTTATTAATTGGGTTTACAGGCATTAACGTACTTACTGAGCTGCCCTCAGTTGAGCCATAACCCTCTACCAGTGGGGTGTTTGTGAGTTTAGTAAACAGGGCTTGTAAATCTGATGAAAGCGGCGCGGCCCCACAAATGGCAAACTTCATTTTAAGCGGTGGCACCGATATTTTTTGCGAGGTAATTTGCTCAACCATAGCAGCGTAAACCGTAGGTACGGCGGTCATAACGGCTACATCGTAATTATTAATTAGGGTGAGTAAGTTTGGAATGATGTTTTTACCTCTAAAGCCAGAAGGGCTTGCGAGTAAAATTTTACAGCCTTTCATAACTGAGGCTATGCCTGTTGCCACTGCCGCATTTACATGAAATATGGGCAAA
The DNA here is from genome assembly GCF_028599385.1 of Pseudoalteromonas sp. CST2. Lineage (NCBI taxonomy): Bacteria > Pseudomonadati > Pseudomonadota > Gammaproteobacteria > Alteromonadales > Pseudoalteromonadaceae > Pseudoalteromonas > Pseudoalteromonas sp. CST2. Next base: position 77,283 of record NZ_JAQREO010000003.1, on the reverse strand, counting down.
CCTACTAGCATGGTATCGCCTGCGTTTACTGGCGAAAGTAAATTAACCTGCCCTGCATTGGTAAGCTGGTTTAAGTGCAAGTGCTTGGCAAGTTTTGGTAGGCCGGTGGTACCACCCGTATGAAAATACGCGCACACATCGCTTTGCTCAGGCAAAATAAAATTAGCTGCTTGCGTATTTTGCGCTGCGAGTAACTTTTTAAACCCATACACGGGTACTTTATTATTTTGCGAGCACGCTATGTCGTCACCAAATAAGCTAATAACCGCTTTTAGGCCAGGTATATGCTCTTTAATTGCCATTACTTTTTGCCAAATATCGCTACCAGGGACTGGGCCTAGGGCAATGATTACTTTGGTATTGGCTGAGATCATAATTTCTTTCATTATGGACTCATCAAGCAAGGGGTTTATGGGGTTTGCAATGCCAGCGGCCTCTGCTGCCCAAAGCGATACATAGGTTTCAGGGAAGTTAGGTAGCACCAGCGAGGTTACCTCGGTTTTTGTAATACCCAACGAGTGCAATGCATTACCAAGCCCTGTTACGTTATTGGCAAGCGCTTTGTAGCTCATTTTACGGTGCGGATTTGCAAAGCTTTTACCTTTAAAGGTCATTAAAATGCGGTGAATAAGCTTTTTTGCAAACGGAATTTGCGCTTCGCTAGTGCAGTCGCCATCTAAAATGTATTCAATAGCGGTTGCATCACCAAAGTTTTTTGCCGATTGTAAAATGGCATGATAAGTAGAGCGAGGAAGTTGCTCTGGTGATATTTCCGCAAGGTTTAAATTGCCAACATCGGCGTGGTTTTTAATTGTTGTTATATTCATAAAACCCTCAACGTATCTTTATAATGTGTGTGTTTGCGTGTGAGTGCATAGTATTTAAACGCGGCTTTGGGTGTGTGGGCCATTACCGCGCAAATTTTAGTCTATCAAAATTAAGCTATTGCCAGTGCTTTAATCTAAAAAGCTGTTATCTTTTGCGGCAACGACCTGATACATGGGCTGAAAATTCCCCCATGTAACTAGCTCTGAGCCATTGGCTTGTTTAGTGTGTAGCGCAACATCGTGAGAAATCAGCTTAGGCTCGCCTGCGGCTTGCGCTAATAATTGGCTTTGGCAGCAGCTATCTAGCAATACAAAATTGGCAACTGCGGCATCAACCGACGAACCGACGGTAAGTAAACCATGGTTTTGCAAAATAACAGCGCAGTGATCACCCAGTGACTTAGCTATCATGTCGCCCTCTTCGCTGTCGGCCACTACGCCGCTAAATACATCAAATACGCTATGGTTTTCATAAAATACGCAGGCATCTTGCGAAATAGGTTTAAGTAGCTCACCTAATGCCGAAAACGCACGGCCATAACGTGTATGGGCGTGGGCTACTGCGTTTACGTCGGGTCGTGCCATGTGTATGCGTGAATGAATAGCAAACGCGGCATTATTAATCGGTGTGCTGCCTTCAATAATATTACCTTTATGATCAACCCGAATAAGATCTGACGCTTTAATATGCGCAAAATGCATACCCACAGGGTTTACCCAAAAGGTATCGGGCTCTATGCAGTCGCGAAGTGTTATGTGCCCAGCAAGTCCTTCATCAAAACCGTACATGGCAAATACTCTAAACCCAGCGGCTAGGCGTTGTTTTTCGTAGCTGCGTTGCTCGTTTAGGGTGCTAAATTTAGGCGGCATAATAAGTTTAAATTTGTCGCTGCCTATGGTCATTTTTGCGGCTTGCTGCTCTAGTGTATTGCTCATAATAATCCTAAATTAAACTCTGTTGACTTTAGTTTAGTCTCGCTTAAGATAAATAGAAGTGATGTTAATTAATGGTTAAACATAAATACTATGCATGGAAAGATAGATTTAAACCTGTTTGTAATACTTAAAACGGTATATCAAGAGGGCAGTATTACCACTGCAGCGGATAAACTGCATTTAACGCAACCTGCTGTTAGCCATGCGCTTTCTCGCCTTAGAGAAAAGTTTGACGACCCATTATTTATTCGCCACGGGCGGCGTATGGTGCCCTCACCTTTTTGCCAAAAAATAATAGCGCAAGTTATTGAGTCGGTGCAGGTATTAGAGTCAACCTTAAATAACGAACGGCTTTTTGATATAGCCGCCTTTAAGCGCGAAATAAAATTTGGCTTTAGAGATATTTTAGAATCGATATTTTTTCCGCCGCTAATGAGCGACCTACTCACAAACACCCCCAATATCACGATTAACAGCCGACAGGTGTCGCATGTTGATATGGAAAAATCACTCGAAAACCAAGAGCTCGATATAGTCATTGATGTGCTTACCCCTACCAGTAACCACATAAAAAACACCTTTATTTGTAATGAGCATTTTTCGCTAATTTGTAGGCACGATCACCCAATATTAAATGACTTAACCGTACAAAATTACGCAAAGGCATCGCACGCGTTGGTGTCGTTAAAAGGTGCGCAGGTAGATATTATTGATATGGCGCTGGCAAAGCATGCACTTGCCCGTAATGTAGTGCTTAAATGTGAACATTATTTTGCGGCGACTAAAGTGATTAGCCAAAGCGACATGATAATGACAATGCCAAACGCATACGCGCAGGTATTAAAAGAGCAAATGCCTGTGCATGTAACTAGCTTGCCGTTTGATGTGCCGTTAATGCCCGTGCACATGTATTGGCACGAACAAGCCGATGACGATTTAGTAAATAGTTGGATGCGAGAAAAGCTGCTAGGTTTAGCCCAGCAACTTATCCCTGCTGACAAACTTAAAAGCGGTAATTAAATTGTGCGTGATAACTGCGCCCACGCTCTGATAAAAAACGGTGTGCGTAGCTAATTACTGGCACATCGTTGGCCTGCGAAAAAGTGTGTTTATCGGTTAGGTTTTTAGCTAATAACGACACCGACCAATCTCCTTCACTGCTACCTAGCTCTATGCGTAAATTTAGCTTTTCAAAAGCACTTTGCTTGGCTATTGGGTCAAGATCTTGCTCTAAAAAGTAATCGTCACTAAAGTTAAGCGCTAAATTGCTACTTAAAGTTAAATTAGAAAATACCTCGGTATTGTAATCAATCGCTATATTGCCTGAGTAATCGGGAGCAAACGCGCCCGTTTGTCCGGTTAAATCTTGAAACGCTTGGCCAAGTAGCTCGCTTTGCATAACCGTTGGCGAGGCACTGGCGTATTGCTCGTATTCAAAATCAAGCACCGCAAGGTTTGCCGATAGCTGCCAACTCTGATTTATTGCCCAGCGCGAATCGAGCTCAATCCCTTTTACTTTGGTTTCGGCGGCATTTTTAACTACAAATGCATTACCATTAAATTCAGATACTTGTAGGTCATCGTACAGGGTGTAAAACAGTGTAGCGTTTACTTGTAGAGTATTTTTAATTGGCTCGGCTTTAATGCCAAATTCAAAGTTTGTGGCTTTTTCGTCGTCAAACTCAAAGCCTGAGTTTTCATCAACCGTATTACCTTGTGAGCAATTTAAGCCAGAGCCATCAAAACCACCGGCTTTGTAGCCTATGCCAGCGCTTGCAAATAACATGGTGTTGTTAAACCCTAAATACTGCACACTAATATTGGGTGATAAGTGCGATTCATCACGCTTAGCGTTAAGGTTATGTACCCCCGCGCCCGAAAGCTGCCCTGCAATAGTGGGCGCAGCGGCATTAGCAAATTGTTGTACGGCTTGCGGTGTGTTTGGCTCAAATACGCTATACACACTTTGTACGCTGCTTACTTCTTTTTCTTCTTTTTGATAACGCAGGCCAAAATTAGCGCGCCATTGCGCGTTTACATTCCAAGTAAGGGCGGTAAATGCTGAGTAGCTTTGTTGGTCTTGATCAAACAGCGCATTTACGCCCAATGATGTACCCACTAAATCAGGAATAAGTAACGATGCACCAAATAAAATATCGTTTGGGTGTTTAAGCTCACTGCTCATGTAAAAAATGCCCGCTACGTATTCAAGCGTGCGCCCTGTTGGCGAGCTTACTCTAAACTCTTGCGTAAACTGGTTATAGGTTTCTAAGTAGTCTTGTTTTATAAGCGGGATTTCTGAAAAGTCCGCGTCAAATGTTGAGTCCCAATCGTACTCGCTATACGTGGTTACAGAGGTAAATTCGTATTCGCCATGGTTATAGGTTAATTTAAGTGATGCGTTATCAAGCGTGGTTTTACTTTGCTCATTAAGCCCACCTGGGTGATCATCGCCCGATACCGAACTTGTGTAATCAAGACCCGAGTTGTCGCTTAATAAAAGTGAACGATACCCTACATTGCCTGGGTTAGTAGGGTCATTTGCTATTTGTAAATCTCGGTTGGGAGTATCAATAATGTATTGGTAGCGCGAGCCATGCGATTCAAACTCACCGTGTTCCCACTTAAACAATGCGTTTATATCATCGTTTATTTGCCAATCTATTGATAAACGCGCACCTGATGAGTCGTTAGATTGCTCATCACTTTGGCGCGCTTGGTTATATAAAAAGCCATCAACAGAGTGGTCAAACGCGGCAATACGAATGGCTAAATCATCGTTAATAGGAATGTTTATAACGCCTGTAAAGCGCTTTTCGTTGTCTGATCCAAACTCTGCCGAAACATTGCCTTCAAGTACATCGGTTGGCGAATTTGAAACCATACTAAAGGCTCCTGCTGTGGCGTTTTTACCAAACATAACCGACTGCGGGCCTTTTATAAGCTCAAGGCGCTGCATATCTAAAAATGGAAATTTAGCCTGGTGCCCGCGCCCTAAATACACGCCATCTTTATACATAGCAACCGATTGCTCAAAGCCTGAGTTAGTACCCGAGCCTATGCCGCGTACAAAAATACGTTTGCTGCTTGAGGTTTCGGTTATATGCACGTTAGGTAGGTTTTCGCTTAGGGCGAGTAAATCCTCAACACTGTTTTGCTCGAGGTAATCGCCAGAAAGCGCTTGAATAGAGGTAGGAATATCTTGTAGCGATTGCACCCGCTTTTGCGAGGTGACAGTAATGGTTTCAAGCTCACTTTTATTTATTTTTTGCTCGCCAGCTTGTGCCATACCCACGTTTAATGCGCTGAGCGTAAATAAAGTCAGTGTTTTTTGTTTTAAAAAGCTAGGCTTTAAATGTGTGTGTTCAGTTGTCATAGCTGCAACTCCATTATAGAGGTTATTTTTATTGGATAATTTTGCGTCTATTTCATACTGACGAGTCTTAAAATAAATAACAGTGATGTTTATTTATTCAGCACTATTAGTAATATTTATAGTTAAGCGAAAAAGTGTTGTGCTAAATGGGGTTATAGCGGGTTTAAAGTGGGTTAAAAAATACTTGCGGATTAGCAGTTTTATTTGCTATTGCCGAGCTTGGGGTGTTTGCTGCATTGATAAAGGCAGTAAGCTGTGGTGCATTTTCGCAAAAAATAATATCCAGTGCTAAACGGTTTTTGCCGTATAAGCCTCGGTGAATCATATTGGCTGAAAACAACAGTAAGTCTCCCGCATTAAGTTTAATAACTTTGCCTGTAGTTAGGTTATCGCTTGGCAGTTTATTATTTTTTGCAAAACGTACATTTAGCTCCTCTAGTGTATCCCAATTTTTATGCGAGTGGGGCACAAGCTCTATGCCTGGCTCGTCTTCAAGGGCTAACCGGCAGTGCACTACGTCGGGCCCGTTTAACGCAGCTTGTTGCTCTTGAACATTTAAATGGTATTGCATATCGCGATGCCAATAGTTTTTTTGTGTAACATTAACGGGATTAAAAAATAACTGAGTATTTAAAAACAGTGGCTCACTAATCGCCTGTTTTACACGCTTAATTAATTTGTTATCAGCTATTAAACTAAATAAGGCTTCGTTTTGCTGCGCCGTTAAATACTCACTATTTGTTATGCCTGAACTATTAATTGCACGGGATTGATAAAACTCATGGTTATTAGCCTTCCACTTTGTATGAAAGGCATTAACTAGGAGCTTAATTTTATTTAGCTCTTTGATACTGTAAAGCCCCTTTACAAGCATATAACCGTTTGATTTATAGCTGTTCATTGTGGTTCTTTATTTAATATTGCAGCAACGCGCCCAGCAAGTTCTGGCAGTACATCTTGTGCAAACCACGGGTTCTTTTTAAGCCAAATATTATTGCGTGGGCTTGGGTGTGGTAGCACCAAATGCTCCGGCCAATACTCACGCCACGATTTTACTAACTCGGTTAAGGGCCTGTTTTTAGTATGCGGTAAATGATAAGCCTGCGCGTATTTACCAAGCACTATTGTAAGCTCTAAATTTGGCAGAGCGGCCAGTAATTGCGCTCTCCAAGCAGGTGCACATTCTTTACGCGGGGGTAAGTCGCCCGACTTACCTTTACCAGGGTAACAAAAGCCCATAGGTAAAATAGCTATTTTTTGCGGATTATAAAACTCATCAACACTTAGCCCAAGCCACTCGCGTAGGCGGTTTCCGCTGGCATCGTTAAAGGGCTTGCCAGTTTCGTGTACTTTTATGCCCGGTGCTTGGCCGGCAATTAAAATACGCGCATTGGCATTAAATTGTATAACGGGGCGAGCACCTAACGGTAAATGAGGTTCACAGATCACGCATTTACTAACTTGCTCAATTAAATTGATCGGATCCATATAAATCTGGCCTTAAATGCTTAAATTTTGTTCTAAATGGCCATTTAGACCTAATGAGTTGGTAAAAAATCGGTTTATTTTACTCAAATTAGTTATTAGTTGGTAAAATCGTGATCTCACTTGAAAGTAACAACTAATTATCTGATATATTTATTGTTTTTCTGACCATACGGCAAATTCGTTACCACTGGGCTCGGTAAAATGAAAGCGGCAGCCACCGGGGAACTCAAAAATAGGTTTTACTATTTTGCCGCCATATTGCGCTACTTTTTTATAGGTAGCGTGAATGTCGTTACTGTAAAACACCAGCAGTGCGGCCCCATGTTGAGTAAGTGATTTAAGCGGTGCTTTAAAAAAGCCACCATCAAGCCCTTGGCCGCTAAACGCCGTATACTCTGGGCCGTAGTCGGTAAATTGCCAGTTAAACACGTTAGTAAAAAAGCTTTTTGTAGCTGTTAAATCGCACGCGGGAAACTCTACATAATTTAGTTTTTCGTGGTTGCTCATTTTAAATTTACTCATTGGCTTGCCAGTATTGACCACTGTAAACCTTCGTTATTAGCTAAGCAATAACCCTAAAGCGGCAGAGATCAGTATTTTACTAACATGCTAGGCACTAATGTTAAATTAACTAGAATATACAAATGAGAATCGCTATCTTTTGTATTTGTAAGCTTTATAATAACGCCTTCTTTTTATCCTCGTATTTGAATAAGGGATTTGTTAACTATGCAGGCACCTCTGCACATAGCACCTTTTACAAAAACTAACCTAGCTGCGCTTTTAAAGGTGGCCCAAAGCTATAGAGTGTTAGTATTTTTGCGTTTTATTATTGCCATTGTGGGTGGCTATGCGTTTACCTCAGCGTGTATTTCATTATTAAGTGTACTGCTGCCCATTCCTAAGCAAGATGCCGTTTTACTGTGTGTGTCTATCAGTATTTTAATTTACGCCGCAGTGTTTATTTATGCGTTTTCGGTTAAGTCGTTAAAAACTGTTTGGATCAGTATTTTACTAAGTACCGGTTTTTTTGTTGCTGTATTGGCATTACTGAAGGGTTGGCTATGAAAGACAGTTTTTTTAGGTCGATGACCTGGCTACATACCTGGGTGGGCTTACTTACCTGTTGGATTATTTACGTAATATTTTTTGCAGGCACAGCGAGCTTTTTTAGAGACGAAATAAATCTGTGGAATCAGCCGGCTATACACAATGTGCAAGCCCAAACCGACAGAGTGGCCGCGCAAAGGCAGCAAATTATTAATGGCTTTGATTATTTAAATCAGCACGCTGAAAATTCCCCTAGTTGGCGTATTACCTTGCCCGAAGAGCGAATACCGTATTTGGTATATGGCTATGCAAAACCTAAAGAGCCGGGGCAGCGCCGCAGCCAGTTTGTAAATACCCAATTAAACCCAAACACCATGCAAGCGCTGCCTTCTTTTGTTGAAAGTAAAGGCGGTAACTTTTTTTACCGGTTGCATTATCAGCTTTATTATTTAGATGCCATAACAGGGCGCTGGGTAGTGTGTTTTGCCAGCTTTTTTATGCTACTGGCAATAATTTCGGGCGTGGTTATTCATAAGCGCATATTTAAAGATATGTTTACTTTTAGGCGCAATAAAGGGACTCGTAGCTGGTTAGATGCACATAATTTAAGCTCGGTACTTGCCCTACCGTTTCATTTAATGATTACCTACACAGGCATTATTACGCTTATATTTATGTTGTTCCCCTACCCTGCGTTAACGACGTACGACAAGGGTATGCGTGGCTTTTTTAACGATGTAACACCTAGCAATAACGTGACTAATAACGCCCAAGGCAGTGCAGAATTGCTCCCTATAAACACTATTTTGGATCAAGTTTATACTAAGTGGCCTAGTGCAGATATTACGCGTGTTCAGGTTAGTAAACCGAATATGGCCGCTTCAACAGTAACGGTATTGGTAAGCCCTGCGAAGGCGCTTCGCGATCAATCTCCACGGCTTTTGTTTAGTGGCGCTACGGGCGAGTTAGTTGCACAAACTGATGACGAACTTAGCAGTAGTAAAGCACTTTATGAATCACTTAACTCTATGCATACAGGGCGCTTTGCTACGCCTTTACTGCGCTGGCTATACGTACTTGGCGGTATTGCAGGCTGCGTAATGATTGGCTCTGGCTGCATAATGTGGGCTAAACGCATACGCGAGCGTAATAAGGGTAAAGCCTCATTTGGCTTACAATTAGTCGAAGCTTTAAACCTTGCCACCATTATGGGCTTACCACTGGCTACTTGCACCTTTTTTATTGCCAATAGATTACTTAGTCCAACCGTAGCAGGGCGTGATGAAAAAGAAGTTACAGCGTTCTTTTTAGCGTGGTTAGTGGTTGCCGTTATGGCACTTTTAAAGCGCGATAGGCTGCAATGGCGTGTAATGGCAGCCATAAATGCCCTCGCCTGTTTGAGTGTACCGGCAATAAATGCGCTTACCACACAGGGCAATATAGTGAGCTACTTACTTAATAAGCAATGGGCCTTGTTTATTTTCGATGCGGTATTTTTACTGTTTAGCATACTGTTTTTAGTACAAACCGAAAAATTACGTACTGCTTCTAGCGCATCTAAAAAAACAGCTAATAAGCTAGCCGATAATAAAAAGGGGCAAAAAGCATGATTGATTTACTAAGCTTTAGCCTCTGTTTGTTTGCTTTTAATGGTTTTGCTTTGGCAAAACCAGCGCATTTTAAAACGGTGTTTACAACGCGTCCCTCTAAGCTGCAAAGTAATTTGCTGCTAATAGTTGCCTGGATCAGTATTTTACTAAGTTTATTGTTCTGTGTGGTTACGCAGCAGGGATACGGTGCTTTACTGTTTTGTGGCTTTATGGGGCTAAGTGTATTAATTATAACGATTTTTTATAATTTTATAGAAAAGTTGATTAAGCCATTTAGCTTTTTAAATATGTTACTGATTGGCTTATCAGGGCTATTACTGGCAGTAAATTCACTTTAGTTAGTAAAAACCTGATCCAAAGAAAACCCTTAATTTTAGGCAAAAAAATGGCAAGCTATAAAGCTTGCCAACAATAGGGGGATATTCAGTATGTCCAACACTTGCATGTCTCGTTGCAAGTGCAGCTAATATAGCCCTAACATATTTAACTTACCTTACAGTGAGGTGATCGTTTTATTACAGCTGTAACAATCATTTGCTCAACAACTGTAAAGCCCCTTTACATAGCTAAATAACCTATTGTTTAACCCAAATAATTTGCTCTGTAGCAAAGCCTAGTTTGTTGGCTTTAGCTATAAAATGTTGTTTAAGTTTGTCACTAACGGTCGGTGTACGCGATAAAAACCATAAAAAGTCGCGGTTATAACTTGTAATAAACGCATATTGGTAGTCGTCTTGGTCTAATTCAAAAATAACGTAAGCACCATAAAATGGGCCAAAAAACGAGACTTTAAAATGGCCTGTGTCAGTACCTTCTACAAATTTAGCTAAGCCCTGTGCTTCATCCCACTTTTGCTCTTTAGTTATAAAACCTTTGTTGAGCACTTTTACTGTGCCATCGTCATTTACGGTGTAAGTCGCGGTTACTTGCTCCATACCCTCTTCGAATGAGTGATCAAGGCGGGCAATTTCGTACCACTTACCTTTGTACTGCTCTAAGTCAAAGTTTTTAACCGGAGTAATGCCCTCAGGTGCACTAGTACAGGCGGTGAGTAAAAATAACCCTGTAATGAGTAAAATAGTCGTAATGGCCTTCATGAAAGCTCCTTTTTAAAAGTGATGTTGTTGGTACGGCTCTAAGCCAATAAAGTTTGCTAGCCGATTAAAATAAATTGCTATAGGATCAGCTAAATACTAGAGCAATTAAAAGATTTAAGCATGAAAATATGGGTAGATGCCGACGCATGCCCTGTGGTAATAAAAGAAATACTTTTTAGAGCCGCTGAGCGCACGCAAACACCAACCATTTTAGTAGCTAACCATGCAATGCGCATTCCGCCTTCAAAATTTATAAGCCGCGTACAGGTTTCGAGCGGGTTTGATGTGGCCGATGACGAAATAGTAAAACGCGTAGAAAAAGGCGATTTAGTTATTACTGGCGACATACCGCTTGCCAGTGAAGTTATAGATAACGGTGGCCAAGCACTTAACCCGCGTGGTGAGCTTTACACGCCAGAGAATATTCGCTCGTTATTAAACGTGCGCGACTTTATGGATACCATGCGCTCAAGCGGCGTAGAAATGAGTGGCGGGCCACCACCGCTTAGCCAAACCGACCGCCAAAACTTTGCCAATAACCTCGACCGTATTTTAGCGCAGAAAAAGGCGAGCTAGTGTGAGTGAGCAACTAATTGGCTTAGGTGAGCAAGCCTTTAGCGTAGCCGTTTATGTGGCAAAAGCGCCGCCTATGCCCTACTTTGAAACCCTACAAAGTGTTGAGCCTGTAATAAACGAGCAAATAAATACCATAAACCAGCACTGTGGTAATGGCTGGCGTAAAGTGTTTAACGTATACGCTAAAGTTTTGTTTGCGCTACCGAGTGAGCATTACAGTTTTGCTAAACAAGCCGCTAGCTGGCAAGCATATCGCGATACATTTTTACTGCAAAAAAACAGTAAAACAGCGCTGTTATTTAGTGCGCCCATCATTAACGGCATAAATAAAAACCAACTGCATATTATTGCTGGGCGAACCCATGCTAAAAACTTATTACAGCAAGGTAAGATTAATGCGCAATTTAATTGGTTAGACGATGAGTTTGCAATTGATACAACGAATAACATTATCGTGTGCCCGTTCTTTGATTACCGGCAGTTAAGTAATATTAAAATAGCCCGATTAAGCGAGCTAGTTGCCAAGCTTAAAACATCTAATTGAAAATGTAAGGACTCAACATGGCGGGAATTTTAGAGCTAAATACATTATTAAAATCAATGAACCCTGAGCTTAAACAAGGTGAATATATATTTTGCTGTTTAGCAGGCAGCCTTGCCGACTACGTTCATTTAAACCCGCTTGCCAGTTACGTTGAAGAAGAAGGCCTAACCCTTATTTTAAATGCAGATACCGCCAATAAAGCCGGTATTACTTATGAAGCTAAATATAATTTAATTACCCTTAATGTGCATTCAAGCCTTGAGGCTGTTGGGTTAACCGCTGCGGTATCGGCCAAATTAACCGAGCATAATATTAGCGCTAACGTAGTAGCTGCGTTTTATCACGACCATATTTTTATACAAACCGATAAAGCTCAGGCCGCGATGAAAGCACTTGGTGAGATTTCTTGAGTTTGCGGGCACAGCAACATGTTAGGTGATGTGGATATTAGCGCATCGGGTGGCGCTTCGCTTAACCGACCTACGTTTTAGGATGAGCTTGTCTTAAGCGTTTGATCAGAATTAATATATCCAAATTACTCAACCACTAACTTTGACACTACCCATTTATGCAGTGGGTTTTTATTGTAGCGTGGATGCCACGCAGCTATTACATCAAACGGGGCTGGCAGCTGCTGTAGCTCTATCTTTACCAGTTCGGAGCTTACCGCGCGTGAGGGTAAAAACGCGATGGAGTCGGTGGTTTCTAGGTACATAGGCACAATTGAAAAACACGGTGCCGATACAACAACATTGCGCGTTAAATCAAAGCTTTTAAACCAATCGTCAATAGAGCCTTTAAAATTTAGGCGCGAAGGTGAGGCTATAATGCTTGGGTAACTGGCTATTTGTGCAAGGGTTGGTTTTGTGCCTGCTATTGATGAGTTAGCTGAAGTAACGCAAATATGTTGCTCTTCAAATAACTTAATAATGGGGTAAGTACTTGGGATGTAGTCGGGGAAGGCAATGGCTAAATCAACTTTACCGTTTTCCATTAAATCGTGCAGGCTGTCGAGTTCAAAGTCTCTTATTATTAATTTTAAATTAGGCGCTTGCTCTCTTAACTCTTTTACAAGCGCTGGCAAAACAACTTGCTGTGCGTAGTCGGTAGCGGCTATTACAAACGCACCATCAACTGTTTTTGGGTCAAATATTTTAGGCGCTAATAATGCCTGAAAATCGTTTAGCAGCTTGTCTATATCTACCGATAACTCTTCTGCATAAGGCGTTGGCACAAAGCCGGTGGTTTTTCTTAAAAACAGCTGGTCGCTAAATACATCACGCAGCTTTTTGAGTTGCTCACTCACAGCTTGTTGGGTTAAGCCTAATTTACTCGCCGCTTTTGATGCGTTTTTTTCGCGAATGAGCGCCTGGAAAATACGCAGCTGCTTTATATCTAGCCTGTCTAACTTACTCATGCCAATGCCTTTGTTGTTTTAGCATTATTAACGTATCACATTACCATTTATTTTTGTATCACTTACATGAAGTGGTTGTTTCTAATTGTCGAGCTACCCCCTTATTATGCCCCTACACACTAAATTGAATGATTGGAGCAAACAATGAAAACAGTAATTTTAATCGGTGCACTGGGCAAAATGGGTCAAGCGGCATTGACCGGTTTATCTAAGCATAAAGTAATTACAGCGGGTCGCTCGGGCGATGTAGATCATATTGTTGATATTACGAGTGAAGCGTCAATTACCGCTTTGTACGAAAAAGTAGGCCACTTTGATGCCCTAGTAAATACAGTGGGTTTATGCGAATACGAAACCTTTGCTGATATGAGCGAAGAGCAGTGGATGACGACCATTATGAGCAAAATGATGGGGCAAATTAACCTTGTACGTATTGGTCAAAAGTACATTGCTGATGGCGGCTCATTTACGCTAATTAGCGGTATTTTAAACGTTAAACCGATTCCTTTTGCGATTGCCGATGCAACAACAAGCGGCGCAATTGATACATTTGCAAAATGCGTATCACTGGAAATGCCACGTGGCACGCGTATTAATGTGGTTAACCCTACTGTGCTTGAAGAAGCGTGGGACGTATATGGCGAAATGATGCCAGGTTTTCAACCCGTACCAAGCAAGCTTGTAGGTAAAGCGTTTGAGCGCTCGGTTGATGGCTTTATTACTGGCGAAGTTATTTTTGTAGATGCATAACTACCCGCCATATTGGTGAGTGACGTGGCAAATTAAACAAATAAGCGCTCTGCATTAACAGTAACTGCAAAGCGCTTAAATACAGATTTTAATAGGTGATGAAATGAAAAAATTAATATCCGTATTTGCGATATTATTGGCCGCAGGCTGTGCCAGTGTAGCACCAAGCTCGCAATATGTTAGCGAGCCAGGTGCCGATTCTAATAAAGAATGTAAAACCATACCGCGCCATAAACATACGGTTAAATGGTGCAGGCCGCATCCTTCAAGATAAGTTAAACAACGTATCCGCTAAAACCAAGCGCTTTAAAATAAAGCTTAGGAATACCGTATTTGCATTCATTAAGTAACTCGCTAAAGCGCATTCTATCAAGTGGGTAAAATTCACTGTCTAAGTTTTGAGCTGTGTAGGCTTGCCCTGCATCACTTAAGCCTAAATCGGCACACACAGTAATTTGTGCTTCGCGCTCAAAGTCGGTTTCGGGTTTCATTAAATCGCTAATAAATAAGTTTGCGCCTTTATTTAAATTAGCTTTAATATTTTTTAATAGCTGCTTTTTGCTGCCGTCGTCTTTTAAAAAGTGCATTACGAGTAAGCATAGGGCCGCATCGGCCTTAGTAGATAGCTTATCAAGCTCGCCTTCAATAACATTAACGCGCTTTGCTATGCCGTGCTCTTCAAATGCTTGTTTAGCAATTGCGAGCATATCACTTGAGGTATCTTGCGCGGTAAATTGCCAAGTAGGGTTAAGCGCGGCAAGGGCGAGTATTTCTTTGCCTGTGCCTGCGCCCACGACTAAAATATGTGCGTTATCTTTGAGGGTTGCTTTAAGTTGAGCATTAGTAAGTTGGTGCAATAGCTCATAACCAGGGACTAAACGGGTAATGCGGTCGTTGTAATGCGTTGCTTGCTCGCCTGTGAATGTTGGCATTTTTTAACTCCTTTATAAGACTTCAACAGTGGAGTATCCACCACTTTTTTTACTTACATGTACTTGCGTGGCTACGCGTTCACTCATTTCACTCACATGCGATATAACCCCTACTTTACGGCCTTGTGCTTGTAATGAGTCGAGTGCGTCCATAGCAACGCTGAGTGTTTCGCTATCTAACGTACCAAACCCTTCGTCAATAAACAAAGAGTTGATTTGCACTTTGTTTGAAGAAAGCGATGCAAGCCCTAATGCCAGTGCTAGTGATACTAAAAAAGATTCACCACCAGAGAGCGTATTAACAGAGCGTTGTTCGTCGGCCATATCGCGGTCAATAATGGCTATATCGAGCGATTGCGCAATGGCAGTGAGCTCGTAGCGTTTATTGAGGGTTTTTAAATGGCTGTTAGCATAATGCAGCAATATTTTAAGGGTTTGTGTTTGCGCTAAATTACGCATGGTTTTACCGGTTGCATCCCCTAATACTTTATTAAGCACGTGCCACTGCTCTACCTGCTTTTTAAGGGTAGCAAGTTCAGCGTGTTTGCCTTTAAGTGCTTTGGCGTTTTGATTGTGTTGCTCAAGCGCGGTATTAGTGCCAAGCAAACTATTTTGTAGCTCAGTTTGTTCATTAGCTAAGGACGTTTCTTGTTCTGCTAATTGGCTTTCGCTTTTTTCGGGCTTGTTAGTATTTTGGTGATCTGTTTGCGCCTTTTGCTGTTGCTTAAGCGCTGCATTTGCGTCTGTAAGTGCTGCTAAACGCTGCTCAAACTGCATTAATTGCTCTTTTATTTGCTCACTAGTCAGAGTTAGTAAAATAGCGATCTGTTCGTGATTTACCTCGCTATATTGCGCTTTAAAGTCGTTAAACCAGGCATTGTAGCGCTCTTCAAGTGTACTTTGCTCTTGAATTTGCTCTGCCAAGCGCTGCTCAATGTTTTTGAGTGTTATAGCGTGCTCATCGCGTTTTTTAATTGCGCTGTCGTGGGCTTGTTGGCTTGTATGTAATGCCTTTTGGCATTGCTCAAGCTGCGTATTAAGTTTTGCTTGGTAATCATCAGCACTTAGTGGCTCGTTGTTAAATAAAGCAAGGCGCTCTGTGCGCGTGGTGTTTTGCAGTTGTTGCGCTTTGGCTAAATCGTCGTTTAAAACTTTAAGCGCTTGCTCGCTTTTAGCTATTAACGGTGTGAGTTGCTGTAATTGCTGATTAGCGCTGTCTATTTGTTTTTGACTTTGTTCAAGCTGAACTTGTGTTTGCTGGAACTGCTCAACCTGCTGGCTTAAATCGCTCATATTTAGCGTGTTGTTTTGCAATTGCTGCCAAAAGTCACTGTGCTCAAACTGTGCATTAAGGGTGCTGGTAAGCTCGTTAACTTGCGTATTTAACTCTGCATGTTTAGTGTTTATTTGGCCAAGCTTATTGGTTAATTCAACATGCTGATTATGCAATTGCTGCTGTGTATGTTGCTCGGCTTTTAAGTTATTTATTAGCTGATTTACTTTTTCTTGCAGGGCTGTTTGCTGTTTTTGCGATTCAAAATAGTGCGACTTTTGACTGCTGAGCTGGGCGTATGTTTCATCAAGCTGCTGTGCTGTTAAGTCGTTAAGCTCTGTACGTGCCCCTTGCATTGTTGTTTTAATTTCTAGCTGCTTTGCCTGTGCGCTCTGTATAGCTTGGCTGTATTGAGCGTGCTCAGTGACAAGTACAGCATGTTGAGTTTGGTGCTGATGCAGCTTAGCTTGGGCGCTATCGTGTTGCTGCTTAGCTAGGTTATAACTTGTTTCAAAATCGGCTATTAGGTTATTTAATTGCGGGTTTTGGCTGCTTGCATACGGGTGCTCTTTTGCCCCGCACACTACACATGGCTCGTTAGGGGTAAGCTGCGTGCGTAAATGCTCTACGTTTTCGCTGGCACGCAGGCGAGCTTGGTTTAATGCGTATTCATTGTGTTTAAGTGCTTGCTCGCACGAGGCTAAGCTTTGTTGCAATGTTGTTTGCGTTTGCTCACTGTGTACAAGCTTGGCCGCAACCGCCGCTTGTTGTTGTGTGCTGTGTTTTATTTCTTGATTAAACTGCTGGTAGCGCAAGCGCTGATCTTTTAAATATTCAATATTTTTAAGTTTGCTATCGCATTGTTCAATATTAAATTGGCGTTGTTGCTCACTTAGCTGGTTAAGATCTTTTTGTTGATGCGCAAGTTGTTGCTCTTGCAGCTCTACTTTTTTAGTTTGCTCTGCTAACAGCGCCGCTTGTTTAGTTTGCTCTTCTAACAGCTGTTGGTTTTGCGAAGCGGTTGCCTTTATTTGCTCATTGGCACTTAAATACGTATTAAAGCTATGTTGGTAATAATTCCAATCATTAGCCAATGGTTTAAGCTGCGTGTGCTCGTTTAGCCACGTTTGATGCCCAGTGCTGAGTTTGTTTGCCTCATCAAGTGCATGTTGGCTTTGCGTATACTGCGTTTGTAATTCGCTAAGTTGCTGCTGCTCTTTTTCGCTTTGCTGAGTCAGGTTTGTAATAGTTTGTGCGTGTATAGCAAGTTGGCTGTCGAGCTCGCGGGCTTTTGCAATAATTGGCTCTGCCGTTTGCTTTTGCTCTTGCGCTGTTTTTAACTCGCTTTGCTTTGTTGTAAGTGTTGCGGCCTGCTCTTTTATAAGCGCAGCATGGTCAATCGCTTTTAAATCGCTTATTTGCGTACTAAGTGCTTTGTTTTGCGCCGTTAAGTACTCATGACGTTTGCGGTTGTCTTTTATTTCAAGGGCGCTTTGTGCTTGTTTAGCTTGCTCACTTTGCTTTGCTATTGCGTCAAGCTGTTGTTGCGCGTGTTGTTGCTGCTCTACTGCGTGTTCTAGTGCCTGCGATAAGCTAGCTGCTTGCTTATACCAATTTAAGTCTTGCTCTGTTGCTGCATGCGTTTTTTTAGTTTGCTCAATTTTTTTAAGTAACTCATCGCGCTGGGTTTGTTTAGCACTTAATTCGTCATCGCTTAACAAGGTGTAGCTTGCAAGGCTTGCATTAAGTAATTCATATTGATCTTTTAGCGCTTTATTACGCTCAAAAATACGTTTACCTATTAAGCTAAATTTATCGGTGCCGGTTAAACACTCTAAAAGTTGTGCGCGTTCATCGCCTGTGGCTTTTAAAAAGGCTGCAAACTCGTGCTGTGCTAACAATACCGCGCGGGAAAACTGCTCAAAGTTAAGTCCTATCTTGCTTTCAACGTCTTTTATGGTTTGGCTTTTATCGGCTATTAGGGTTTCATCGGGCAAGGTTAGTAACGTATGCTCAGCTACTTTTAACTTGCCTGTTGCTTTTTTGTGGGTGCGGGTAATAACGTAGCGTGCGCGGTATAATTGTTTGTCTTGGCCAACAAAATCAACTTCAGCAAAGCCTTCCCATTTGCCTCTGCGCAGTAAGTTACGCGCATCGTTTAGCTTTATGCTGTCGCCGTTAAAATCAATTAAGTTGCCTTTATCGCCTTTTAAGCGTGCTGTTTTAGTATAAAGCGCTAAACAAATAGCATCTAAAAAGGTGCTTTTACCTGCGCCTGTGTCGCCGGTTATAGCAAACAAGCCCGCATCTTTTAGTGGAGCTTGAGTAAAGTCGATTTCGGCATCGACTATTGAGGCTAAATTATGAATACGAACTGCGGTTATTTTCATAGTTGCTCTTGCTCCGTCAGCTCACTTATTACATCGTTTAACAGTGTTTTTAGCTCATCTGGTACAGCTTGGCCGGCCATATCTTTGTCGTTTGCAAAGGCTTGTTCTAATAAGTTTAATGGGTTGAGCATTTCAATTTCGCTTAAATCTTTAAATACGGCGCTGTTATCACTTGTTGTGGTTTGTTCTCGAACCCGCTCAATGCCGCAAAATTTTACGTGTTTACCCTCAAGTGCCTGCTCTATTTGTTCTCTAAAGGTGGTGTCGGTATCACTTGATTTAAGTTTTACGCGTAAATAAGGGGCAATAGTATGTTGTGATGTATCGAGCGCTTTAATTTGCTCGCATAACTCGCTCAATGGCACGCACTCCCCTTTTGGTAAAATAATCACTTCAGCAGAGCGTGGAATGTAAAGGGGGTTTACAGATGTGCTAATAGTTTGTTTTTCATCACTTTTAAATTCTACTATATTAACTTGGTGCGTGTACTTACGCTCTGAAAACGACATAGGAATGGGCGTACCGCTGTAACGAATAACGTCTTTTTTAGCGACTTGCTGTGCTTTGTGTAAATGCCCCAATGCTACGTAGTCTGCCTTGTTACCAAATACACTGGCCGAAATAGACTCCTCCCCACCAATCACTAAATTACGTTCTGAGTCACTTGAAATATCACCGCCTTTGGCATGTAAGTGCCCCATTACAATTAACGGCGAATTTTGCGCGTTAATGCTATAGGCGTGATCAAGTGCAAGCTGATAGGCTTTGTCAACGCCTTGTGCGTAACTAGGGCCGTTTTTAGTATGGCTAAGTGAACTTATATCGCTGGTACGTAAAAAAGGCATAGCGACGATTACAGCGCGTTTATTTTGCGTATTTATTTCAATCACGGTATTGACTGGGTCGGTTACTTCAAAGCGCCCCACTACATGGGTGTCAAACTGAGCAAGTAAGGGCTGCGCCGCTAATATACGATTTGCTGAGTCGTGGTTGCCGGCAATAATAACAACATGCAATTGCGGGCAACGCTTTTTAGCATCTTTTATAAATTGGTAAAGTTGGTTTTCGGCGCTGGCACTGGGTGTGGCTGTATGATAAATGTCGCCTGCAACTAAAAGTATATCTATGTGTTGCTCTACTAGGGTGCTAAGTAGCCAAGTAAAAAATGCAGCGTGCTCATCACGGCGGTCATGTTCATAAAATTGTTGGCCTAGGTGCCAATCTGAGGTGTGGAGAACTTTCATATCGCGCTCTTAAAAAACCATAAGAGCGCCAATATACCCAAGGCAAGTAAAGATGCAAGCCTCGGGAGGGCTTTAGTTTAGGTAAAACTATATATAGCAATAATAATGACAGGAAGCGCTAACAAAGCCATACCTAGCGGCATTTTTAAACTTTTAGTTTGCTTTGCTTGCAATGCTTTTATGGCATTCGTTTCGTTACAGGCGGCTACTTTATCAATATAAAAATAACCTGAGTCTAGATACTGCTTACAACTTTGCTGATTTGCTGGAATGGCTATTAGCTCTTGTTGTTTTTTTAGGATATAAAAATCCATACACCCACCACATTGCTTACTGGTAATAAGTACATATTTGAGAATAATTGTAACGATTTTATTATGCTCAAATAAAAAAAGTGGGCGATTTTAAATATAAAATGCACTAAATATCAACCTAAAATTTCACTATTTTTAATTTATCGTATAAATAGTTAATATTAGTGAGATCACGGCAATATTTGCGCCAATTATTAGCCACTTTTTACTGTGTTTTTGTTCAGTAGATAGGCGTTTTAGTGCATCTTGCTTATTGCATGCCGACACCACGTTAACATACGAATATTGGTTTGATTCGTAGCGCTCTAGTAAGTCTTTATCAGCAGGGATAGCTTCGAGCTGATGATCTTTTTTTACAATGTAAAATTTCATATCGGGCTCCTTTAGTTTAAATATGCTGCTTAATTTGTATTGAACCTGAGCGCATTAAAACCGTGTAAACACTGCTAACGCTATAAATTTAAGCTCAATTTAAACAACATATTTTTGCACCTTAATTTAATCCTAAGCTAATGGCATGAATTAGGCCTGAACCCTTATGAATACTGTGTTTGTACCTTAATTAATACACATCAACTAGCTGTAAAGTGTAAACCCCTTTACAGTTTTAAAAGTGGCTTAATTTACTGATTCAAAAACCATGTTAAAACAACGTGAATATTACCGTGTTTAATGGGCGGTTGGTCGCTAATTAATTGAACAAAAATAGTAACTTTGTCAAAGTACGCTCACAAAATTCCACTAGGACTCATAATGAAAAAAACAGTTCTTACGCTAAGCGCGTTTGTGTTGCCTTTGGCAATGTCGGGCGCTGTGTTAGCGTCATCCGTTGAGCAAACTAAAGGCTCATTCGTTGATAAGTTTCGCCAGTTAGACGAAGCGCTTCCTACCCCAAATGTTTATCGTAGTGCCGCCGGTGAGCCTGGCGAAAAATACTGGCAGCAACGTGTTAATTACGACATAGATGTAAAGCTTGATGAAAAAAAGCGCCGCTTAACAGCAAGCCAAAGCATTGAGTATAAAAATAACTCGCCGCATACACTTAAATATTTGTGGTTACAGTTAGATCAAAATATTTTTAAAAGCGACTCAATTGCCGAAACCACAAAAACGTTTAAAAGCACGCTAAATAGTTTACCTGCACAAAAGCCGGCTAAATTAAGTTTAGGAGAGCTACGTCGTCAACAATTTATGAGCGACAACGAGTTAGGCTATACAATTAGCAATGTAAAAGATGACAATGGCGATGAACTGCGCGTTACTGTTGTTGATACGCTAATGCGTATAGATTTAAACGAGCCATTAAAACCAGGCAAAGAAGCTGAGTTTAGTATGAACTTTGCTTTTAACATTGTTGAAGAAGATGCCGTAGGTGCACGTTCTGGTTACGAGCACTTTGAAGAAGATGGCAACGATATATTTTTACTTGCGCAGTGGTTTCCGCGTTTAGCTGCTTACACCGATTACGAAGCATGGACAAACAAGCCGTTTTTAGGCCGTGGTGAGTTTACGCTTGAGTTTGGTGATTACGATGTAGAAATTACTGTACCTGCTGATCATATTGTATCGGCAACAGGTAAGTTAGATAACGCAAGCAAAGTGCTTACACGCACGCAGCGTAACCGCTTAGAAAAAGCTGAAACAGCAAAGCGCCCTGTATTTATTGTTACTGAAGAAGAAGCGTTAGAAAACGAAAAACAAGGTACCGATAAAACAAAAACGTGGCACTTTAAAGCAGAAAATGTGCGTGACTTTGCGTGGGCGTCGTCGCGTAAATTTATGTGGGATGCAAAGGGCTACCAGCAAGGTGGCGATGAACAACCTTTAGTGATGGCTATGTCGTTTTACCCTAAAGAAGGTGGCGATTTATGGAAAAAGTATTCAACTGAATCTGTAGTACATACAATGGAAGTGTACTCTCGCTATTCATTTGATTACCCATACCCTGTAGCGCAATCGGTAAATGGCCCTGTAGGTGGTATGGAATACCCAATGATCACTTTTAATGGCCCACGTACAGAGCTGCAAGATGATGGCTCGCGCACTTATTCTCAAGCTGAAAAACGCTTTTTAATTGGCGTGGTTATTCATGAAGTTGGCCATATTTACTTCCCTATGATTGTAAACTCTGATGAGCGCCAATGGACCTGGATGGATGAAGGTTTAAATAGCTTTTTAGATGGCGTTGCAGGGCGTGAATGGGACCCAACTATACCGTGGGGTGTTGAGCCGCGCGATATTGTGAGCTACATGAAATCGCAAAACCAAGTACCTATTATGACGCAGTCAGACAGCGTACTTCGTTTAGGTCCTAATGCTTATACTAAACCAGCTGCGGCACTTAATATTTTACGTGAAGTTATTTTAGGCCGTGACTTATTCGACTTTGCGTTTAAAGAGTACGCACAGCGCTGGAAATACAAGCGCCCTACTCCAGCAGATTTTTTCCGTACCATGGAAGAAGCCTCGGGTGTTGATTTAGATTGGTTTTGGCGCGGCTGGTTTTACAGCACCGACCATGTAGATATCTCGTTAGATAAAGTGTATCAATTACGTTTAGATACTAAAAACCCTGATATTGACTTTAAACGCTTACGCGATATAGAAGCAGACAAACCAACATCACTATTTGTTAAGCGCAACCGTGAAGAAGGTAAGCAAACTTGGGTTGAAAAAAATCCAGATATTACCGACTTTTACGACGAAAACGACCGCTTTACTGTTACCAATAAAGAACGAAACGCGTACAACAAGTTTTTAAAAGGCTTAGAGCCGTGGGAGCGTAAAACGCTAGATCGCGCGCTTGAAGAAGATAAAAACTACTATGTTATGGAGTTTTCAAATCTAGGTGGCTTGGTAATGCCTATTTTATTAGAGCTAACTTATGAAGATGGCACAACCGAAGAGCGTTACATTCCGGCTGAAATTTGGCGCCGTAATCACAAAAATGTACAAAAGCTTATTGTTACAGATAAAAATAAGCCATTGGTATCGGTAAGCGTTGACCCTCGCTGGGAAACAGCTGATGTAGATGTTGAGAACAACAACTACCCTCGTCGTATTATTCCTTCACGTATTGAAGTGTATAAAAAGAAAAAGAGTAAAGCGAAAGTAAGTCGAGATATTATGCAAGACATTAAAACTGAGCTTAAAAAAGACGAGAAAAAAGATGGTGAGGAGCAACAATAATGCGCTTTTTGCTTATTATTGTTTGCCTTTTAGTTGCTGCGCCAAGTATGGCGCATCAACTAAAGTCATCGGTTACTACGGTGCTTTTTAATAAACGCACTAACAATATTGAGCTTATGCATCGCTTTTATTTACATGATACTGAGCATGCTGTAGCGCATTTATTTAATGGAAAAGCCGATATCATTAGCAACAAGGCCGACCAACAACGTTTTGTAGAGTATGTTGAGTCGCATGTTGCGCTGCAAACCTTAAAGGGTAAGCCATTAACGCTTAGCCAAGTCGGTGCGCAAATTGATGGAAAGTTTTTTTGGGTGTATCAAGAAGCTCCTATCCCAAAAGGGATTGAAGGCATAAAAATGAGTAACGGCGCACTGCGTGACTTATGGCCTTCTCAAGTAAATATGGTAAACGTAGAAGGTAAAGGCAAGATTAAAACCCTTCACTTTACCCAAAACGATACCTGGCTCGAGGCTAAGTTCGAGCAATAAGTACTTCCCCAACCTACGCGCACTGCAGTTTATGTGCGCGTATTCTCCTTTTGTTTATGCTGTGTTCATTTTTGATCTGTTATTACTAGCTGTTCGTAGAATTTTAGTAATTAATTGGTGTTTATAAGGCTAAGTAATAGATAAGTGAATACTTTTCTAATAATTTGTTTGATAAACATTTGCTAAATTATTCTCATGAAGTAGAGTCATTATGTGTACACATGTTGTATTGATTTTTACCCCATTCAAGGAATGATATGAAAGCTCAAGTAGAGGCTATTCAAGGAGTTATATTTGATTTAGATGGCACGTTAGTATCGTCTGAGTTAGATTTCTCTCTTATAAAAGCACAAATAGGTTGCCCATGCGAGCAAGACCTACTTGATTATATTGCCCAGCTTCCATCGCCCTACATGCGTGAAGAAGCGATGAATATAGTGCATCAGCACGAGCTGCAAGACGCTCAGTTTGCCACTATATTGCCAGGCGTAACCGAAGCCGTTAACGCCCTTAAAGTTAAAAATATTCCTATGGCTATTGTTACCCGCAATTTTGATAAAGCGGCAGCAATAAAGCTGCAAAATAACCCGCTACCTATCGAAACGGTATTAACCCGTAGCGATGCCCCAGCCAAACCCGATCCCAGTGCCTTAAATGCAATTGCCACGCTTTGGAATATAAACGCCAGCAACTTGTTATACGTAGGGGATTTTTTATACGACATTCAAGCAGCACATAATGCAAATATGCGCGCTTGTTTGTACGCGCCAAACGCGGTGCCTATTTATGCCGACCAAGCTGATTACGTTTTACGTGAATTTACCGAATTAGTTACTTTAGTCGAAAGTTACTCACAAAAAGTAGAGTTATGTTAAATAGCGCTTAACTTTTATTGTTGCGTAATTACTCCAGTGTTATTTGCATAGGAGCAGCTGTATTTATTTAGCAAATAGGTTGTTTTAAATTCAGTTTGTAAAGTTCAACAGACCCTAGCCCAATAGGGTTCGAATTGGTAAAATATTGCAAAATTAACGTATTGATTAGAGGCACAAGATGGGCAGAGCATTTGAAGTCCGTAAGAGCTCGATGGCTAAAACAGCCAACGCAAAAACTAAAGTTAACTCAAAGTACGGTAAAGAAATTTATGTTGCCGCTAAAAATGGCGAACCAGACCCCGATGTCAATCAATCACTGCGTCGTCTAATAGAAAAAGCAAAAAAAGACCAGGTTCCTGCTCACGTAATAGAAAAAGCAATTGAAAAAGCAGCCGGTGGGGCAGGGGAAGATTATTCTCCCGCACGTTACGAAGGCTATGGCCCAGGTAACTGCATGGTTATTGTTGATTGCTTAACCGACAACCCAAACCGTACAATTAAAGACGTACGTTTACCGTTTACCAAAACAGATTCAAAAATTGGTACACCGGGCTGTGTTGCACATATGTTTGATCATCTTGCTGTACTTGGTTTTGCCGGTGACGATGACGAAGTGATCCTTGAAGCACTAATGATGGCTGACGTTGATGTAACCGACGTTGAAGTTGAAAATGGTAAAGTGTCGGTATTTGCACCCCATACTGAGTACTATAAAGCGAAAACAGCGCTTGAGGAAAACTTTGAAGGGATTAACTTTGAAGTAGATGAAATTACGTTTGTTCCGCAAGTGCATGTAGAAATTGAAGATGAAGAAGTTATTGCTAATTTTGACAAGTTCATCAACATGCTTGAAGACTGTGATGACGTTCAAAACGTGTATCACAATGCAATAATTAAAAATTAATTTAGCGCTAGGTACAGTGAGCACTAAATAAATAACGGCACTAGGGCGTGTTGACCTTTGGCGCTTGAATTTGCAGCAGTATGTTTGGTTTTTAGGCAAGGCAGAGCCTATGAAGTGTGGTTATTCCCCATAAATAGGCGATAACGTAGCATAAATGCCAAACATACGCTGCCCTTTTGGGTTCTGCCTAGGTTGAACAAATTTCAATCTGCAAAGATCAACACGCCCTAATAAACAAAAAGCGCGTTTTGTGTAGGCAAAACGCGCTTTTTTGCTGTTAAACTAATGTTAGCTATTCAGCTAGGTTATGGTGTTTTGCTTTATATTTTAAGCGGTAACTGTGTAATAAGGGCTCGGTGTAGCCACTTGGCTGCTTAGCACCTTCTAATACAAGTGCTAAAGCGGCTTGATAAGCAATACTATTTTTAAGTGACTCTTCGCTTTGTGCCATTGGCTCGTACGCGCTGTCGTGCTCATTTTGGCCATCAACCACTTTAGCCATTTTAGCCATAATCGACTCTATTTGTTGTTGAGTACACACCCCATGCTGTAGCCAGTTTGCCATATGTTGACTTGAAATACGCAAGGTTGCTCTGTCTTCCATTAAGCCTATGTGGTTAATATCAGGCACTTTTGAGCAGCCAATACCTTGGTCTATCCAGCGTACTACGTAGCCTAAAATGCCTTGTGCATTGTTCTCAAGCTCACTTTGAATATCTTCTTTACTGAGCGTTTGCGGCTGAGCCATTAAAGGCGGTGTAAGTAAATCAGTAAGGCTTGCCATACCTCGTTTGGCAATTTCTTTTTGCTCGGTAAATACATCTACATCGTGATAATGCATAGCGTGCAAAGTGGCTGCGGTAGGCGAGGGCACCCACGCGGTATTAGCGCCAGATTGTACATGAGCAAGCTTTTGCTCCATCATAAGTGCCATTTTATCTGGCATAGGCCACATACCTTTACCTATTTGTGCTTTACCGCTTAGGCCGCAGGCAAGGCCTGTATCAACGTTACGGTCTTCGTATGCTTTGATCCACGGCTGAGCTTTAATAGCGGCCTTTGGCAAAGCGACCCCTGCGTGCATAGAGGTATGAATTTCATCGCCCGTGCGGTCTAAAAAGCCAGTATTTATAAACACCGCGCGCGCTTTTGCTGCGTGTATACAGGCTTTTAAATTGACTGAAGTACGGCGCTCTTCATCCATAATCCCCATTTTTAGGGTATTTTTTGGCAAGCTAAGCGCTTCTTCTACCATGCTAAAAAGCGTATTTGTAAAAGCAACTTCTTCAGGGCCATGCATTTTGGGTTTTACAATATTGATGCTTTGCGCACTGGTGTTTTTAATGCCTGTTTTTTTATTTAAATCGTGCAGGGCTGCGGTTGCGCTAAACATCGCATCCATAATGCCCTCAAATACGGGTTGGCCGTAAATGTCAGTAATAGCAGGGTTTGTCATTAAGTGGCCTACATTACGGACAAACATCATGCTTCGGCCTTTAAGCGTAAGGCTACTGCCATCAAGGGCTGTATATTGTCTATCGCTTTGTAAAGTACGCTCTATGGTTTTATCGCCTTTTTTAAACGATTCAACCAAGTTACCTTGCATTAAACCCAGCCAGTTTTTGTAAACTTGTACTTTATCCTCGGCATCTACTGCGGCAACAGAGTCTTCGCAATCCATAATGGTTGTTAGTGCAGCTTCAAGCAAAACATCTTTTAATCCTGCTTTGTCGGCTTGGC
This sequence comes from Pseudoalteromonas sp. CST2, assembly GCF_028599385.1. NCBI lineage: Bacteria > Pseudomonadati > Pseudomonadota > Gammaproteobacteria > Alteromonadales > Pseudoalteromonadaceae > Pseudoalteromonas > Pseudoalteromonas sp. CST2. The sequence continues at coordinate 50,260 of NZ_JAQREO010000003.1, read as the reverse complement.
CAATAGGGTGGTGATGGTCTATTTGCAGCTCTACATGCAGGCCATTGTTTTTTAATAAAATAGCACTTGGGTTTTGCGCCTCGCCTTGGTAGCCAATAAGTTGCTCAGGGTTTTTTAATTGAGTATGCGAGCTGTCTCTTAGGGTGATCGACAAGGCGCCTTCAACAATTGAGTAGTTGGTGCTTTCTATGTGTGAGCCATTTTTAAGGGGCAGGGCTTTATCTAAAAATTGGCGCGCATACGCCATTACTTTAAAACCACGAACCGGATTATACGTAGCGCCTTTTTCAGCGCCGTCGTCTTCACTTAATACGTCGGTGCCGTATAGCGCATCGTATAACGAACCCCAGCGCGCGTTAGCCGCATTAAGCGCAAACCGTGCGTTGCTAACAGGCACAACAAGCTGAGGGCCTGCGCTGAGTGCTATTTCGGGCTCTACATTTTGCGTTTCAATGGCAAAGTCTGCAGGCTCTGGTACTAGGTAGCCAATGTCTGTTAAAAACGCTTGGTACTGCGCGCTATCCCAGGTTTTATTTGTTTTATGGTAGTCATCTATTTGTTGTTGTAGCTGCTCGCGCTTAGCTAAAAGAGCGTTATTTTTCGGGGTAAGCGTTTGTACTATGTTTGCAAAGCTTTGCCAAAATTGCTGCTCAGATAAATGAGTGCCTGGGAGTAGCTGTGTTTTTACAAAGTTGGCCAGCTGTGTATCTACGCTTAGCCCTGAGTGTGTGAGAGTGTGTGCCATATTTACCTTCCTTAAACGGTCGCGGTGTTGTTGTGTGCGTTAAAGCAACAATAACGCAAAAAAGGCTCAGTGCGTGCTTTTTAGTCATTCACAAAAAATATAGCGGTAATAACAACTATAAATTTACTAAATCTAAAAAATAAGCCTAATGTTGAATTAAGCGATACGGAGCACACACTCCTAGCCACTCTCACAATAATTTAAATAATTTATAGACCCGTTCGAAGGATTTTATTATGACAACATACACACGTGAAACCGATACTCTAGCAACACTTTGCCAATCTCAAGGTAGCGCATGGAAAGCCATTAACCCTGAATATGCAAGCCGCATGCGTTTACAAAACCGTTTTCGTACGGGGATTGAAATTGCACAATACACCGCAGATGTAATGCGTGAAGATATGGCCGCTTACGATAAAGACACCAGCCAATACACACAATCTTTAGGTTGTTGGCATGGTTTTACTGCGCAACAAATGATGATGGCAATAAAGCGTCATCAAAAAACAACTAAGCGCAGTTATGTTTACTTAAGTGGTTGGATGGTTGCTGCACTTCGCTCTGCATTTGGCCCGTTACCGGATCAAAGCATGCACGAAAAAACCTCAGTGCCTGCGCTTATTGAAGAGATTTATACATTTTTAAAACAAGCCGATGCCCGTGAACTAGACCACTTATTTAATGATCTAGACGAAGCGAAAGCCAATGGCGGCGATGTACAAGCGGTGCTTGATAAAATTGATAATTTTGAGACGCATGTAGTGCCTATTATTGCCGATATTGATGCTGGTTTTGGTAACGAAGAAGCAACCTACCTACTTGCTAAAAAGATGATTGAAGCAGGTGCGTGTGCCATTCAAATAGAAAACCAAGTGTCTGACGCTAAACAATGTGGTCACCAAGCAGGTAAAGTAACTGTACCGCACGAAGATTTTTTAGCAAAAATTAATGCTGTACGTTACGCGTTTTTAGAACTCGGTATTGATAACGGTATTATTGTTGCGCGTACCGACTCATTAGGTGCAAGCCTTACGCAAAAAGTGCCTGTGTCTCAAACGCCAGGAGACTTAGCTAGCCAGTACAACGCGTTTTTAGAAACCACACCTATTAACGGTGTAGATGATTTAAACGAAGGCGATACGGCAATGAAAATTAATGGCCAATTATGTAAGCCAACGCGTTTAGAAAACGGTTTATACCAATTCCGCGAAGGCACTGAAAAAGACCGCGTAGTACTAGATTGTGTAACAAGCTTACAATCGGGCGCTGACTTATTGTGGATTGAAACCGAAAAACCACATGTTAAACAAATTGCAGAGCTAGTTAACCGCGTTAAAGAGCAAGTACCTGATGCTAAGCTTGTTTATAACAATTCACCGTCATTTAACTGGACGCTTAAGTTCCGTGAGCAAGTGTACCAAGAGTGGCAAGAAGCGGGTCGCGATTTGAGCGCTTACCCAAGCCTAGGTGATAATAAAGGCCTAATGGCGCCAGAAATGGACGATACAGAGCTTGCTGCTGAAGCGGATGTATTAGTACAAAACTTCCAGCGCGATGGTGCACGTGAAGCGGGTATTTTCCATCACTTAATTACACTGCCTACATACCATACGGCTGCACTAAGCACCGATATTTTATCAGAAGGTTACTTTGGTGATATGGGCATGCTTGCTTATGTACGTGATGTACAACGCCAAGAAATTCGCCGCGAGCAAGCCTCAGTTAAGCACCAAGATTTAGCAGGGTCTAATATTGGCGATACGCACAAAGAGTACTTCTCTGGTGAAAACGCACTTAAAGCCGGTGGTGAAGATAACACCATGAACCAGTTTTAACTTTTCTAGATAGTGTTACTCAAGGGCCGTAAGGCCCTTTTTTTATTGTATTAATATAAATCGGACTCGGCTAAATTTAGTTTGGATCACAATTTAACTAGGTAGATATTAAGTACAGCTATATGGCTGCTTTTTTACTGTAAAGCCGCTTTAAAGTGCAAAATCCCCCTATTAAAAGGCTGTTTTTAGCTGTTTTACTAAGTATAAGTAAAATAATAAACCGAAATTTTACTAACCTGGTGCCTTTATAAAACAATTTTTTACTAACTGAGTGCTTATAAACAGTGGCTCAAACCGATTTTTTACCAACTCAAACGATTAAAATTACAATAAACCGAAATTTTACTAACTGAAAAACACCTAAGTCCGATATGGATAAGCTCAAAACTGTAAAGGGGGTTTACAGTTTGGCATTAATTAACCTAAGCGTTGGTAATTACAAAAAAAATAGCCACTTAGGTGTGGCTATTTTTAAACCTAAACACGGAACTTATTTTTTGTTTGAGTGTTTATCAAACCACCATTGAATGTAGGCTACCTTGGTCATTAAATTAGAAGGGCGCGCCGTAATACCGTGTGATGCATTAGGAATACGCACCATGGCGGTATCAACACCTTGCAACTTAAGGGCTTGATAAAACTGCTCGGTTTCAGAAATAGGGGTACGGTAATCTGCCTCCCCTGTTAAAAGCATAGTGGGCGTTGTTACGTTACCTACATAGCTAATAGGTGAGCGTTTCATGTAGTGCTCAATATGATCCCAAGGTTTACCTGGGAACCAGTAATCGGCAAAAAATGGATAAAAGTCGGCAGTTAGTACAAAGCTGATCCAATTAATCACGGGTTTAGCCACCACTGCTGCTGCAAACCTGTCGGTGTGCCCTACAATCCATGCGGTTAATACACCACCGCCAGAGCCACCTGTTACAAATAGTTTAGACTCATCAATAAAGCCTTTCGCTATTAGCGCATCAACGCCGGTCATTAAATCGTCAAAATCGTTACTTGGGTAATTATGATGAATTGTTTGGGCAAACGTTTTACCGTATGAGTCACTGCCTCGTGGGTTCATGTATAAAACCACGTTTCCTTTGGCTGCAAACAATTGCACCTCGGTACTAAAGTGAGGGCCATAATTAGCCACAGGGCCGCCATGAATTTCTAATACAAGTGCGTATTTTTTTGATTTATCAAACTCAGGTGGGTATGCAATCCAACCTTGAATTGGCAGCTGGTCGTGGCTCGATTTAAGCCAAATCTCTTCTACGTTGGCAAGTTCTTTATCGCCTAACGCATCGGCATTGAGTGTAGTGAGGCGACGAGCTTTGCCTCGTTCTATAGTGGCTATATCTGCAGGGCGCTGAGTATCGGCAAGTGTAAAAGCAATTTCGCCATCTTCGCTTACATCAAAATCGCCGCCCGAATAAGGACGACCAAACGCAACGCTACCTATTTGCTCGGTGAGCACTTTACGCTTACCACTGCGTGGTTGGTAGGCAAGGGCGGTTTTGCCTTCGTCTGCGTAGCTAAAGTAAACTCCTTTTGAATTGGCACTCCATTTAATTTGCCCCACACTTCTATCAAAATTAGGGGTTAGGCTTTTTGTATCGCCCGTTTTTAAATCACGAATATAAAGCTGCGTGTTTTCGTAATTGGTGCGTTTATCATCATACCCTGTAAAGGCTAGGTAACGCCCATCGGGAGATACTTTAGGCTGTTGGTCAGGGCCGTTTCTATTGGTAATGGCAGCAATTTTTAAGGTGCTTAAATCAAGCTGGTATATTTCACTATTAGTGGGCTTTAGTTGATTTTGCTCATGCCGATTGGCCGAAAAATAAAGGCTGTTGCCGTTTTTACTAAAGCTTACTTCGCCGGCGTTATTAAACTCATCGTGTGTGAGCTGCTTTGCATTGCCGCCATTTGCATCTATTGCAAATAATTGGCTAAAACCTTTTTGGCTATAACCGCCTCCGTCGGCACGGTAGTATACATCGTCTATAAATTTAGCAGGTTCTGCCCATGTAGCGCCTTTAGGCTTGCCAGGTAAGTTAACAGGTGGTGCACTGCTACTTGGTACAAACATACTAAAAATAAGCTGCTGAGAGTCGGGATGCCAGGTAATTGCGCGTGGGCTGCTGGTTAGGTTACTAATTTTTGCTACAGCACCTGTTTTAAGCCACTTCATATAAATTTGACTGCTGCCATCGCGGTTAGATATAAATGCAAGGCGTTGCCCATCTGGCGATAGTACCGGGGAGTGATCCATATGCACGCCCGAGGTAAGCGGTTGCAGTTGTTTAGTTTTATAATCAACTGACCAAATATTACTGACTTTACGGTCCGTTTTTATATCCATACGGTTACGTACAAAGTACACCGTTTTACCATCGTCTGTTATATCAATTTGATTGGCGTATTCAAGGTTAAACACATCTTGTAGCTGTAATGTGTTGTCCTTTGCAAAAGCTAACTGGCTACTACCAAGTAATAAACTGCTACTTAAACTAAGTGCTAAAAGCGTCTTCATTTGTATTCCCTGTTGTGGTTTTTGTATATGTAGTTATATGTCAGTAGGAAAGGGATGAAAAGCGCGATGCGGTGAAACTATAATTTAATATCCGTTTAAGTAAAGCATGGTTATTTTATAGAAATAAATAGCGGGCTTACTGCGTTAAATTTTTTATATGCAACGCCATGTATTACTGCGCTGTGTTACTTATGCAATGGGACTTGTGCTGTGTTGTTGCGCTTTTTTAATGTGATATTAGGTTTTACGTGATTGAACTTAATGGAGGTTAAAGCTGTAAAGCCCCTTTACAGCTAAAAATTTTTAAAGTGAAACAAACACGCGTTTTGTAGCTTGAGGCTTAATAACTAGTTAAAAGCAAGGTTAGCTTGCTGATGCACACAGTGATTTAATTTCTTTAATAAGAGCAATACCGGCTGCGTTATCGCCATGTACGCACAAACTGTTGGCATTTAAGTTCAGGGTGTTTCCTGAGCGAGTGGTTACACAACCCTCGGTTAATAGCTGTTTTACTTGTGCTAAAAGTGCTGGCTTGTCGTGAACGCTGCCATCAAGGTGGCGAGATACTAAATGCCCTTCGTCTGTATATTGCCTATCAGCAAAGGCTTCTAAAATAAGATCTACACTTAAACTATTGGCGGCAAAGGTGTGTTTTGCAGAGTCTTTTGTGGCTAATAGCATAAGCTTTAATGGTGCAGGGTAGTGCGCTATGGCAGTAATAACAGTTTGTAAAATATGATCGTTTTTCATCATGTCGTTATATAAAGCACCATGTGGCTTAACATAGCTAAGTGTTAAGCCCTGTACTTTAGCCATGCCATCAAGGGCGGCAATTTGGTAATGTAAGCAATTGGTCAGTTCTTGCGCGCTAAGCGCCATAGAGCGCCTGCCAAAGCCTTGTTGGTCGGGGTAACTTGGGTGCGCACCTATTTGTACATTGTGCTGCTTTGCTAAATACAACGTATCGGCTATTACATCTGGGTCTCCACCATGAAAACCACACGCAATATTTGCCATATCAATATGAGGCATTACCTCATCATCTAATCCCATTTTCCATGCGCCAAAGCTTTCGCCTAAATCGCAATTCAGTTTCATTTTTTATCCCTTGTTATTATTATTTTATGGTAACTGGCAGTACGCCATGAGCGTGTGCATTGCCTAACAATACCTTAGCAAGCGCTGTAAACGCAGGCCCTGCAACAGCATTGTTTTTATCTGTATCTATATTATACGCATAAGAAGCAAGAACTGCATTAGCTCTGCTGCCAAACTGCGCTATGTCGTAGGGGGCACGTAAACTTATAAATATTGTTTTTTTATTCACTGATGCAGCTATATCCAATAAAGATGACAGCGCTTTAGGTTGCTCAGCGGTGTTGAGTGCAAAGCGAGGGTCGTCTTTCAAATCATCCATTCCTCCAATCTCTACAGCGCTTTGATTAGGCGTAGCGTTGCCTGCAATAACAACATCTGCATTTTTAATTAAGCTACGCGCCTTTACAGGGTCAAACCCTTGTAAACTACTGCAACTATATTTAAGCGCCGCAGTACTTATAGCGCTAAGCGCTTGCTGCATGGCCATGCATTTTCGGGTATCGGGCATAATAATATGGATGTGTTGCCCTTTGCTTAAATTAAGAGGCAATGCATTATTGTTATTTTTAACCTCAGTAATAGCATTTACGGCAAGCTCAGCTTCTATTTTGCGATGTGCTTGAGAGCCAATAATATCTTTTGCTTTAGCCAAAGTGCTTAATGGGTCTAGCTGTGTGGTTAATTTAAATTTATTTTTTAAAGCGGTTATACGTGCAGCCGATTGAGCCACTTCTTCTTTACTGAGTTGTTTATTATTAACAGATGCGACTAATTCATCCATTAGTTTGTCGAGTGCGTTTAAATCAGCCGGTGTTCTGATCTCTATTGGCATAAGCGCTAGGTCAACGCCTGCTGCAAAGGTATTGATTACCGCTTGGGTTGGGGTGAAAAAATGACTAATGCCAGCCATATCTAAAGCGTCGGTTACCACCACACCTTGATAATTTAACTCCCCTCTTAAAATGTCAGTAATTATAGTACGCGACATAGTGGCGGGTTTTATCATGCTTTTGCTATCAACACTTACAAACGTACTATTATCGAGTTGTGGGTATTGAATATGCGCCGTCATAATCATACCTGGGTTTTGCGTGGCAATTATGTGTTTAAAGGGAGCTAAGTCTTGTTGGTATATGTCTTCTTTGGAGTGATTTACTTGTGGTAACCCTGTGTGGCTGTCTACGTTGGTATCGCCGTGCCCTGGGAAATGCTTTAACGATGTAATAACGCCGTTGCTCTCAAATCCTGCCACTTGTGCTGCGCCTAGCTTACTGACAAGCGCTGGGTTTTCACCAAATGAGCGAACATTAATTACCGGATTGTCGGGGTTCATGTTTACATCTACCGTAGGGGCATAGTTAACATTAATACCTAACGAATTAAGCTCTTTAGCTATAACAGTGGCAGTTTGGGTTGCGTATTGAGTGCCATACTTTTTATAAGTTGCACCAATAGACATATTACCAGTAAATGAAGTGGCTACATCGCGTGGTAAACGCGCTACTCGGCCGCCTTCTTGGTCTATCGAAATAAATAACGGCAGCTTTGAACTTGATTTACTCGCCGCAGCTTGTAATTGACTATTAAGGGTAATGGTTTGCTCAATAGATTGGGTGTTTTCAGAAAATAAAATTACACCACCAATATTATGCTTAGCAATGGCCGCTGCTAGTTCATCAGGTAGGGTAGTAACCGGTGTTCTGCATTGTTTGCTTGACCCTTGCTGACAAAAATAGCGTAAATCGAGAATTAGTTTTTGCCCCAATTGTTGTTCAAGAGACAGTGTAGGCTTAGCAAAAGAAGATTGTAATGGCATTAAACACCCAGATAAAAAAACAACAGACGAAATAAAGCATTTATTTAGCAAAACACACTCCAACGCTAAATAGATAAGTGGCAGTAGCTTATCTATTTTTGTGTACAACTGCAAAGTGCAGCTGTTTGTACACACAGGGTAAATTGTAAGGCGTGTATCATGGCTGAATACGTTTTATCTAAATGGTGAGTAGGTGTTAAATTAGCTGTACTCATTGCCGCCGTTTTAAAAACTAAAGATTAAATAGTTCATTGTTTTAATTGGCCAGTTAACTATTAAAGCCGCGCAGGGGTTAAGCTATAGGCTAGCCACGGGAGTTATTAAAGGCTAAGCACAAACACTATTTATTGGCTGCATTACTATAAAGGCTTGACATAAATAGTTAACTCTATATAGTAGGCCGCAGCTAGAAAGAAAGCATGTAATTTATAAATCTCCATTTCGTTGTTGTATAAGTAATACTTGTAGTACCGTCCTGAAGTTTTTAAGTACCATCTCATTTTTTGCTACACCCGCTCTTATGAGCATATTTTTTATTTTTATATCAGGATATTACAATGTCTAACATCGTATCAGGTACAGTTAAGTGGTTCAACGAGTCTAAAGGTTTTGGTTTCATCGAGCAAGAAAACGGCCCAGACGTTTTCGCACATTTCTCAGCAATCAAAAGCGAAGGTTTCAAAACTTTAGCTGAAGGCCAACGTGTAGAGTTCACTCTTTCACAAGGTCAAAAAGGTCCTCAAGCGGATAACATCACTCCGTTATAATTTTTACTTTTAAAGTAAAAATAAAAAAAAGCGCTTAAGGCGCTTTTTTTGTGCCTAAAATTTGACTGTAAAATAGCGCCATCTATCATTTAATAATATAAATTAATGTAGTGGTGCGGTTATTCTAAAACTCTTTCCTTTTATTGCTTGTTTCTTCTTTAGCACGTTTACTTATGCAAACCATTTTAAGTTAGTTATTTATACAGATCAGTTTGCACCTTATAATTTTATAAACGAGCACGGTCAACTTGTTGGCGCTAACTACGATATAGTCAACGCACTGTGTATTAAAGCAGAAGTAGAGTGCGACTTTAAAGTCATGCCTTGGAAGCGTGCCGCAATGCTTGTGCATAAAAAGCCTTATTCAGCCATTTTTTCAATGGCGCAACATACTAACCGAATTCCTTTATTTAATTGGCTTGGTCCGTTAACTACTGCACGAACCTATTTTTATAAGTTAAAAAGCCGTCCTGATGTCACTGTAAATACCCTTAACGACACCACTCTTTATTCGTTAGGCATGGTAAGGGGAGATATATATCAATCATTGGTCAAAAAAATAGGGTTTGTAAATGGGCAAAACTTAATGACGTTTGGTGAAGAGCAACAATATATTCAGCTTTTTATAAACAATAAAATAGATCTTATTTTAGGCTCGGAGCACGTTATTTATAACCAATTAAAGCCTTATAACGTGAGCTTACTTGATGTAGAGCAACTCACTGAGCTACCTGTAAGTAACGACCTTAAAGATAATTATTTAGCGTTTAATAAAGCGGTGCCGAAGCACATAGTAGATCGCTTTCAACACGCCTTTAAAGTGCTAAAACAAGAGCGCAGTCTCGATTCGTTCATAGCGCCATATAGCAATAATTAATCACTAAGCCCCTATTTTAAATTTCATTACTTAGCCACTAATTAACGTAACTAAGCGTTAAAACTGCGCTTAAATAAGCAAGGTTTAGCTTAGGTGCTAGGGTAGCCCTTGGGAATTTTTAAGTGTGTAAAAGGCTTTTTGTAGCGCGTTTATATAGCGCATATCGGTGTTTTTATTTGCTGCTAAATAGGCATCTACCTTGAGTTCTTCTACATTATATATGGCTTTAAATTGAGCGTCAGGGGTGGGCAAATACTGACTTATTTGATGTATTAGTTCGGGGTCATCAACAATTAAGTCTACTTTTTTGGCAACTAATAACGCATACGATTTTTGTATATCGGTGGTTAGCACAACTTCAAAACCCAAGTTGGTTAATATATCAGTAGAAAAGTCGTTACGTTGCATCGCTATTTTGTATTTTTTTGCTTCCTCAGTATTGTTAATAATTATGTCGTCACGCTCTTTAAGCGCAACAAAAGCAAGTTCAAAATGCGAGACTGGGCCTATCCAATGAAAGTTGTTTTCTCGCCCTTTGGTGCGCGCTATGGTGTAAATAAAGGTGTTTTGAATAGTGCTGGCAAGTCTAAATGCTCGCGCCCATGGGTACATTTGTATATCGGGCGTTAGGTTAGCCTTTGCAAAAATAGCCCTTATAAACTCAGTGCCTTTGCCTGTCACTTTTCCATCAACGAGTATTTGATCGGGCGGCGAGAGTTCCGTGACAACTAAAAGAGGGTCAGAGCTTGCGTAGCTATTAAAAAAAACAAACAACAATACTAATAAAAGTTTACGCATTTATATAAATCGACTTATCAACAGCGGCTATTTTATGAGTGTGCTTAAAGGTAGAACATCAATAAAACAGTAGGTTACATTAGGATAAACCTAATTGTGGCCTAAAATTTATAATTTACCACTTTTCAATAATACAAATTTATCGCAAAAATATAAAAAGCCATGTGCGTATATGTACTTAAAGGTAAGAAAGAGAAAGTAGTTATTAAAAGGAAGAATATATTTATAAGGGCCCTAAAACGATAAAAGGGCCTTGCGGCCCTTGGTGAAGTATCGTTCAAGTCAGATAGTGCTTTAACCCCTTAAAGTACTATCTTCTTGTTTTGCAACACCGGTGTTCATCTCATTAAGTTTCTAAGCTAGCGAGAGGAAAAACCCAGCAATTGCTGCGCTCATAAGGTTAGCCATAGATCCTGCTAACACTGCTCTGAGCCCTAAGCGTGCGATATCCTTTCGCCGACTAGGCGCCATACCGCCTAATCCACCTAGTAAAATAGCTATCGACGATAGATTAGCAAACCCACATAACGCAAATGTTACAATTGCTTGAGTGTGCGCACTTAACGTATCGCGATAATTTATAAAGTCTAAGTAAGCAACAAATTCATTTACTACTAACTTTTGACCAATAAAACTACCTGCTATGATTGCTTCATCCCACGGTACGCCAAGTAACCATGCAACAGGAGCAAATACATAACCTAAAATTTCTTGTAGCGTTAAAGTAGGGTAATCAAACCACCCACCAATACCGCCTAGTAAACCGTTTAATAACGCTATTAATGCTACGAAAGCTAATAGCATTGCGCCCACATTTAGCGCTAAATGCATGCCGTTAGCTGCGCCTGATGCTGCTGCATCAATAACATTAACGGGCTTGTCTTCATCGGTGTCTAAATCAGCAAGCGTATCTTTAGGTGTTTCGGTCTCTGGCACAATCATTTTGGCCATTAAAAACCCACCTGGTGCAGCCATAAAGCTGGCGGCAATTAAATACTTAAGCTCTACACCAATAATTACGTAACCTGCCATTACAGAGCCTGCTACCGTGGCTAAGCCACCTACCATTACTGCAAACAACTCAGACTTAGTCATGGTTGCTATAAACGGCTTAACAATTAAGGGTGCTTCAGTTTGGCCTACAAATATATTAGCCGTTGCTGAGAGCGATTCTGTGCGCGAGGTTTTCAATAGTTTTTGTAAACCGCCGCCCAGAATTTTAATTATCCAATCCATAATGCCAATGTGGTAAAGCACAGCAACAAGTGCTGAGAAAAACACAATGACCGGTAAAACTTGAATAGCAAAAATAAAACCGAGTGTATCTTGCGAAGCAAGTGGGCCAAATAAAAACCCAATCCCGTCGTTTGCAAAGCTAATTACCGAAGAGACGGCACTAGACATACTTGCTAACACATTTTTACCTGCTTCAAAAAACAGTACAAACCCACCAATAACTACTTGCATAGCAAAGGCTATTGCTACGGTGCGTAAGTTTATTGCTTTACGATTAGTCGAAGCCGCAAAAGCAATACTTAGTAGTACAAACATGCCTACTAAGCTCATAAATGTTGTCATACAGATGTTTCCCGTTATTATTCTTGTAGTAAATACTTAATTTTACTTTTAATAATATCAATCGCAACGCGGTTCATTCCGCCTCGAGTCACAACCAAATCAGCGTTATGCTTTGAAGGCTCAATAAATTGATAAAACATCGGTCTAACAGTTGCTTGATATTGCTCAACAACAGATTGTAATGTTCTGCCTCTTTTTTCCATGTCTCGTTGCATACGACGCATTAAGCAAATATCAAGGGGTGTATCTATAAATACCTTAATATCAAATTCTTTATTAAGTGCTTTATCACTTAATAATAAAATACCTTCTACTATTAAAATTTTAGCTGCAGCAACGCGACGAGTTTCATCGCTTCGTGTGTGTTGTGCATAATCATAAGTAGGTACTTCGACAGAGTTACCACTACGAAGTTGAGTTAAATGTTCAAGCATTAACTCATGTTCAAATGCATCAGGATGGTCGTAGTTAGTTTGCGTACGGTGTTCCATAGGCAAATGCGACTGATCCTTGTAATAAGCATCTTCTTCAATAATGGCGATAGCGCCTGGTTCAAGCTCATTAACCAACTCATTGTAAATAGTTTGGCTAAAAAGAGATTTGCCCGACGCTGATGCGCCAGCAATAGCTATAATAGTTCGTGTCACTAAAGTTCTCACCCACACAGAAAGGAAAAGTTGTTTGGTTGATCACAATAGCAAAAAAGACACGAATAATCTCTTTTGCTTTGCTTAAGAACGCAAATTTATAATGTTTAGCTTTTATGAAACAGGACTTATGTCCTGTACGGAAAATTCGATCAGCGGATAAAGTAACCACCTAGAAGCAAAGTGAGGTCAACATGGCAAGAGCAATCATCTTAATGGCAGACAGCCTAGGTATAGGCGCAGCACCCGATGCAGACAAATTTGGTGATGTTGGAGCAAATACACTCGCCCACTTATTAAAAGCATACCACGACGAAACGGGTAAAGCCTTATCGTTACCTAATTTATCTAAATTAGGTTTAATCGATGCCTGTGAGGCAGCGGGCGGTGAAACGTGTTTAGTTTCTGAGCGTCAAGCATCGCAAGGTGCATGGGGTTATGCAAAAGAGCTTTCAAGCGGTAAAGATACGCCATCAGGGCACTGGGAAATGGCCGGCGTACCTGTGTTATTTGATTGGGGCTACTTCCCTAAAACACAGCCGAGTTTTCCACAAGAATTTGTAGACGAATTTATAGCCGCTACCGGTATACCTGGTATTTTAGGCAACTGCCATGCATCAGGCACTACCATATTAGAGCAGCTAGGCGAAGAGCACGTAAAATCAGGCAAACCAATTTGTTACACCTCTGCAGATAGCGTGTTTCAAATTGCCGCACACGAAGAGTCTTTTGGCCTTGAGCGCCTTTACGAAGTGTGTGAAATTGCCCGCGAATTACTTGATAAACTAAATATAGGCCGTGTTATTGCTAGGCCATTTTTAGGCACAAGCAACGCAGATTTTGCCCGTACTGGTAATCGTCGCGATTATTCAGTATTGCCGCCAGCACCGACCCTATTAGATGTACTATCTAAACACGGCGGTGAAGTAATAAGCATTGGTAAAATTGCAGATATATATGCACACCAAGGCATTACCCAAAAACACAAAGCCCCAGGGCTGATGAATTTGCTTGAAAAAAGCAGCGAAGTATTAGCAAGTGCGCCAGATAACAGCTTAATTTTTACCAATTTAGTTGATTTTGACGAAAAGTTTGGCCACCGTCGCAACCCAGTTGGCTATGCAAAAGCGTTAAAAGAATTTGACGATTACTTACCAACTATACTAAACCAATTAAATGCAGATGACGTGTTAATGATCACTGCAGATCACGGCTGTGACCCAACCTTTCCAGGTTCAGAGCACACCCGCGAATATGTACCAGTTATAGCTTATCAACCGGGCATGCAAAATACCCCGCTTGGCGAGCGCAATAGCTTTGCAGATATAGGCCAAACCCTTGCACAGTGGTTTAACTTACCTGCACTTGAATACGGTGACGGCTTTTTAAATAAGCTAAACGCGCCTAAATAAAAAGGAAAACAATTAATGAGTACTCCGCATATTAGTGCAAACGTTGGTGACTTCGCTGAAACAGTATTAATGCCGGGCGATCCGCTTCGTGCACAATACATTGCTGAAAACTTTTTAGATGATGCAGTACAAGTAACAGGCGTACGTAACATGTACGGCTTTACAGGCACATACAAAGGTAAACCTGTAAGTATTATGGGTTCGGGCATGGGCATACCATCTATGTCTATTTATGCGCGTGAGTTAATTGTAAGCTTTGGCGTTAAAAATATTATTCGTATTGGTACCTGTGGTGGTATTGGTACAGATATTAAAATTCGCGACGTAATTTTTGCACAAGGCGCAAGCACCGACTCAAACGTAAACCGTGCACGCGTTCGTGGTTACGATTTTTCAGCAATTGCTAACTTTGACCTACTTTTAAACGGTGTTAACGCCGCTAAAGACCTAGGCATTAAAGCAAAAGTAGGTAATGTATTTACTACCGATACCTTCTACCAAGCTGACGACACATTCTATAAAGACCTAGATAAACTAGGTGTACTAGCTGTAGATATGGAAACAGCAGGTTTATATGGTGTAGCTGCAGAGTATGGTGCTAACGCAATGGCACTATTTACCGTAAGTGACCACGTGATCACCGGTGAAGCAACACCAGCAGATGAGCGCCAAAGCACATTTAACGAAATGGTTAAAATTGCTTTAGAGTCTATTTAATAAACGCAATTTTATTAAATTAGCAAACAGTTCCTTGGTAACGTATTCACTAAGTTTTGGAGACACGCCCAAAGTGAAGTGAGACTAAACCCCCAAAGCCGCATTTTATGCGGCTTTTTTTATGCCTATAAAAGCGGTGTTTTCAAAGCGCCAGCAAGCTGCACAGCACGAGCTAACCGCGTAGCTGGAGTTCACCTCGCGTTTGGTATTAATTTCATCGCGGCATAAAGCCGCTGCTACTCATCTTTTTAATCAAACTAATGTTATCCAAAGTAAAAGCACTACGTTTAAAAAGTCACTACACCCAGTGTCACTCTTACTTAGTTAATGCTAGTGTATAAATTACAACCATTTATTGTTTTTGTTGTTTAACCGTTAAGCTATGGAGTTGACTATGTCTAACTGGGTAGATGCAACCGTAAAAAAAGTAACATGGTGGAGCGATACACTTTTCAGCCTGGTAGTAAACGCAAGCGTAGAGCTATTTAAAGCAGGGCAGTTTACTAAGCTCTCGATTATGGAGGGCGATAAACGTATTGCTCGGGCATACTCTTATGTAAACGCGCCTAATAACCCCGATTTAGAATTTTACCTTATCAATGTAGAGGGCGGCTTATTATCGCCTAGGTTGGCGCAATTAAAACCAGGCGACACTGTATTAATAGAGCAACGTGCCACAGGTTTTTTTACCTTAGACGAAATACCGCAAAGCGAGCAGTTATGGATGCTAAGTACAGGCACTGCAATAGGGCCGTTTTTATCTATTTTGCAGCAACAAGAGGTATGGCAAAAATACACACAGATTAATTTAGTGCACGGCGTACGTTTTAATGCCGATTTAAGCTATCAAAATCTTATACACACCCTAATAAACGCACACCCTACACAACTTAACTACATTCCGGTTGTAAGCCGTGAGGAGCCAGAGCAAGGTCTGAAAGGGCGTATAACTACAGCAATTCAAAACGGCGAGCTATTTAGTAAAGCCTCTAGAACCCCAAGCCCGAGTAATTCGCAATTTATGATTTGCGGTAACCCACAAATGGTAAAAGACACCACACAGTTACTTTTAGACAAAAACTTTAAACGAAATCGTCGCAGAGACCCAGGGCACATAACGGTTGAGCAGTATTGGTAAAGTGTATAACAATCATTTAATTGCTACCCGAAAACGCTCAAATTTGTTATGTTGCAGCATTAACAGCGTTATATGTTCATATTAGGAAAGTTATGAAATCGTTATCTATTA
Organism: Pseudoalteromonas sp. CST2; assembly: GCF_028599385.1. Lineage (NCBI taxonomy): Bacteria > Pseudomonadati > Pseudomonadota > Gammaproteobacteria > Alteromonadales > Pseudoalteromonadaceae > Pseudoalteromonas > Pseudoalteromonas sp. CST2. The sequence goes on along the minus strand of NZ_JAQREO010000003.1, from coordinate 34,191 downwards.
TTTTTGCCTCGCTTATTGCCACTGTTACCCTGATCAGTTATGCAGCAGAGCAAACCGAAGAGACTCAAGAAGAGCAAAAAAGTACCGAGCAAGCGTCAAGCTCTGCTCAAGCCAGCAATTCACCAACAAAAGCAAAAGATGAAAAGTTAAACACGCTTGAGTACCAAGCCCCAGAGCTTAAAACGCCAACAGTAGATACTGCTAAACTTGACGACTCAAAAGTACTGGGTAGCGAAACCCCAAAACCGGTAGAAAAACCAAAAAACAAAGTAGAAAAAGCAGCAGCTGTGGCCGAGGCAGAAAAAGCGGTAACGCAAGCCAAAGAGGCATTAACCGCTAAGCAGCAAGCTAAAGCTAAGCAATCTCGCGAGTCGCTTGCTGTTGTAGAGCAACTAGTAGAAGCCTATAACGCACGTAATATTGAACAATTTATTCGTATGTATGATGAAGATGTAGAGTTTTATATTTTTCCTAATGAGCTATTATTTAAAGGAAAAGAAAAACTAATAGCCCGTTATGGCTTAATGTTTAAAAAATTAAAGTGTATTAATAGCTCGCCAATAAAGCGTATTGTGCACGGCAACATAGTAATAGACCACGAGCTATCAGAAACCTGTTCAACAGACGAAAACGTGGTAGATAAACGCTCTGAGTTAGTATCGAGCTACCAAATAAAAGACGGAAAAATAATCCGCGTATTATTTTTTAGATAATTATAAAAGGCATACTATGCAGTTAGCAGACGACAAAAAAATTCGCTTAATGTACCGCGTTGAGCCAGGGTGTTTAGGACCACAGGGCGCAGATCACATAGAAGACTTTTGTCGTTATGCTAACAAGCATATTAAATCACCTTATTACGGGCAATTTTTGTTTTTACCACGTTTTGACAAACAAAAAGATGAGCGTCAATACAGTGTAAAAAACCGCAATCTATCGCGAGTGCAAGCCAAGGCCTATTTAAACCACTTTGAAATTGATATAGATACCTTCGAAGAGCAACTCGACGAACTCCTCACCAAAGCCATCGATTTATACTTCAAACGATAATTATAAACGCCTGAATACAAGTTTTACCCTGTAGCTAATTTTGCCTGTAGATGCCTAGTTTGCTCAGGGAGGTGCGTATTTTCTCATTAATTGCCCCACAGAGGGCATTTCACGCTACACAGAGAAAACAGGCATTGGTGAGTTACTTCTTTGTGATGAGATAATCACTTTTAAACAAAAGCAGTGCGCGTCTAACACTAAATTCAAATACTGTTTTGTAGACCGAGTTCTTACTTATGTGATCATTTATTAAATCACTTATTCTCTAGCTCTAAAAGCGCAGCGTCTCTTAACCTCTTTGTGAATCATTGGCTTAACTTGTTTTCACCACAGAGGGCACAGAGGCGCTTCGCGCTACACAGAGAAAGCACAGGTATTGGTGATTTATTTCTTCCGTTTTTCTCCTGTTCTCCTCCTTCACTTCTCGGTGGTGAGATAATCACTTTTAAACGAAAGCACGAGCTAACTACGTAGCAGCGAGTTTACCTCGCGTTTTATATTAAACTTTTTCGCGGCATAAAGCCGCTGCTACTGCTATTGTGGGCTTCGCACTTTACGCCAATAACGCGCCTACAAAACTCTAGCTACCCGCTACTATGGTATTAAAGCTGTCGTTGTCGTGTAGGCTAGCAAATGCACTTTCGTGTAGTAGCTCATTACGTAAGTTTGGCGAGTATTCTAGGGCCATTTTTATATCGGCTAATGCATCGGCATGTTTGTGTGTAAGTGCATACGCACACGCACGCTGCCAGTAGGCATAGCCGTAGTCGCTATCTATATCAATGGCTTGGTTACATAACTCAATGGCTTTGGCGGTCTCGTTTAGCTCTAATAATGCATCGGCTTTATAGGCAATGGCTTCTACATCCTCTGGCTTACGTTTTAAAATTTCGTCAAATATTTCTATTTTGTTTGCAAAGTCGCTTTCTAGGTTTGCGCGCATCCATAACGAGTGCACCTCGTTAGTGACCGATATACGCTCTTGGTTACTGAGTATTTCTTCTGAGCGTACACGCAGTTTTTCTTCAAGAATCTTTAAGCGATCTTCGTACTCGTCAGTGATCACACTGACACGCGTATTTACAATGTCTTCTACTTTATTTTTAACATCGCGCAGCGAGTTCCAGCCTACTAAAACCAAAATAGAGGCCGTAGCAGTAATAATAAAAAACACGTTATTAATAGTGTCGGTGGTGTAAATAAGCGCTCTGTCGGCGGTGTCTAATTGGGCGTGTGTAACTTGTTTTGTCACATCTTCGCGTAATTGTTGTTGGTCTTGGCGAACGGCTTTTAACTCATCAAGAATATAGCGTTCTAAAAGCGGTTTATACATGGGCTCATTTAATTGCGCTAACGCTTGTTGCTGTTGCTCTTCTGTTGGTGCAGCAGATTCTTGGGCATTAACAGTATTTAAAAGCGAAACAAAACAAACAAATAGAATAGTTATATAAAAACGCATGGGTACGCCTAGTTAATTATTAGTGACTAATCGCACTTTAACATGCAAGGCTTATTGGCACTAGGGCGTGTTGGCTTTGAACATTAAACAAGTTAACAAAATCATACAACTGTTCACATAGCCTCAAAGGATTCTAAATTTTAGGCAAAAAAAAGCCAGCCCAATGTGGGCTGGCAAAACTGCTTAAAACAACAATAAATTGTCGCAGGGAAATAACAGGAGTGAGTGGTCATAATAATCAAGTTAATCTGAACATTTACTTAATTATTCAAAATAGATTTCAATAAGTTATAAAGTAAAGGTGCATTGGGCTTAGTAATGCACCTTTATAAACAACTTTAATTTCATGGTGAAGGGGGGTATTCCAATGTGCGCTTAATTAAAAGCCACTTTCAAACCCTTCACATACCATTACGCGTTATCTATTTAATCCGATCACACTAATTGTGGTGTTTAAACTGTATTCATTAAACCAATGGTTTCAATCGATTTAATTCAAGTTAATACGCTGGCGAATGTAATATTAGGGGTCTATATTGTTTCAGCAGTAAATAAAAATTATGCGCAAAATTAATAAACCTTAGCGTGCTACTTTAAATGTAAGCGCTGGGGCTTGAGTAAAATAGTTAAACTCTTCATTTAAAGTAAGGAGCTGAAAATGAGCAGCACTAAATCGGGTCAATGTCCCGTAATGCACGGTAGTAACTCAGTTATTTCTAAAGTAAACACAGATTGGTGGCCAAATACTCTAAATTTAGACATTCTTCATCAGCACGACACAAAATCAAACCCCTACGGCACAGACTTTGACTACGCCGAAGCATTCAAATCTCTAGATTTAGACGCAGTAAAAGCAGACCTAAAATCCTTTATGACCGATAGCCAAGATTGGTGGCCTGCCGATTGGGGCCATTACGGCGGCTTAATGATCCGCATGGCATGGCACTCTGCGGGTACGTACCGATTATCAGACGGTCGTGGTGGCGCAAGCACCGGTAACCAGCGTTTTTCGCCGCTAAATTCATGGCCAGACAACGCAAGCCTAGATAAAGCACGCCGCCTATTGTGGCCAATCAAGAAAAAATACGGTAACAAACTATCGTGGGCCGACCTATTTATTTTAGCCGGTAACATGGCATACGAATCAATGGGCTTAAAAATTTATGGCTTTGCAGGTGGCCGTGAAGACATTTGGCACCCAGAAAAAGACATTTACTGGGGCGCAGAAAAAGAATGGCTAGCACCGAGTGATGAGCGTTACGACAACGTAGAAAAACCCGACACCATGGAAAACCCATTGGCTGCGGTACAAATGGGCTTAATTTACGTAAACCCAGAAGGCGTTAATGGTATACCCGATCCGCAAAAAACCGCGCAGCACGTACGTGAAACATTTGCTCGTATGGCAATGAACGACGAAGAAACCGCAGCGCTTACTGTAGGCGGTCACACGGTAGGTAAAACCCACGGTAACGGTAAAGCTGAGCACTTAGGCCCAGAGCCAGAAGCGGCCGATGTACACGAGCAAGGCCTAGGCTGGAACAGCACTAAAGAAGGCGGCTTTGGGCGAAATACTGTAACGTCGGGCCTAGAAGGCGCGTGGACTACCCATCCAACAAAATGGGATAACGGCTACTGCCACTTACTATTAAACTACGAGTGGGAACTAACTAAAAGCCCAGCAGGCGCGCACCAATGGGAGCCTGTAAACATTAAAGAAGAAGATAAGCCGGTAGATGTAGAAGACCCTTCAATTCGTTTAAACCCAATGATGACCGACGCCGATATGGCTATGAAGGTAGACCCAATCTACCGTAAAATTATTGAACGTTTTAACAACGACTTTGAGTATTTTTCTGATGTGTTTGCCCGCGCGTGGTTTAAACTTACGCACCGCGACTTAGGCCCTAAAGCGTGTTACCTAGGTAAAGATGTACCAAGCGAAGACCTAATTTGGCAAGACCCAATTCCAGCGGTTGACTACACCCTATCTGATGACGAAATTAGCGAGCTAAAAGCACAAATTCTTGATTGTGGCATAAGCGCAACCGATTTAATTACTACAGCATGGGATAGCGCACGTACGTACCGTGGCTCAGACCGCCGTGGTGGTGCAAATGGCGCGCGTATTCGCTTAGCTCCGCAAAAAGATTGGCAAGGTAATGAGCCAGAGCGCCTAGCAAGCGTACTTAGCGCCCTTGAAAAATTTAAAGCAGGTTTAGCTAAGCCTATCAGTATTGCAGATTTAATCGTATTAGGTGGCACAGCGGCTGTAGAGCAAGCTGCAAAACAAGCTGGTGTTGATGTAACTGTACCGTTTGCGCCAGGTCGCGGCGATGCAACCGACGAAATGACCGATGCCGAGTCGTTCGAACCGTTAGAGCCAGTACACGACGGCTTTAGAAACTACCTTAAAGGCGACTTTAGCGTATCGCCAGAAGAGCTACTTTTAGAGCGTAGCCAGTTAATGGGTCTAACTGCACCAGAAATGACCGTACTGTTTGGCGGAATGCGTGTTTTAGGCACAAACTACGCAGGCAGCAAACACGGCGTATTTACCGATAACGTAGGTGCGCTTTCTACCGACTTTTTTGTAAACTTAACCGACATGGCCAACAACTGGAAACCGTCTGAGCCAGGTGTTTACAACATTGTTGAACGTAAAACAGGCACCATAAAATGGACCGCAACACGTATAGATTTAGTGTTTGGTTCAAACTCTATATTACGTGCACTAAGCGAATTTTACGCACAAGACGACAACAATGAGCGTTTTGTACATGACTTCGTAAATGCATGGGTAAAAGTAATGAACGCCGACAGATTTGATCTTAAATAAATCAAAATTATAGGCACAAAGGGGAGCAACATAGCTCCCCTTTTTTATTATCTAAATTTTAGTTCGTGGCCTGTAGGCACAGAGCTTGTTCAGGGTTGATGTACAGCTTTTCATTAATTGTAAATTAAATACCACCACCGAGGACACAGAGGCGCTTCGCGCTACACAGAGAAAACACGGTGATTGGTGAGCCATTTATCCTGCTCTTCTCATTCACTTCTCGGTGGTGACATAATCACTGTTAAACAAAAACAATGCGCACCTAAAAACTATGAACTAACCACGTAGCAGGAGCTTACCTTGCGTTTGGTATTAAATTTTTTCGCGGCATAAAGCCGCTGCTACTCATTAATTCAACCACAGAAGCCACAGAGGCGCTTCGCGCTACACAGAGAAAACACGGGGATCGGTTAATCACTTCTTCTGCTCTTCTCATTCACTTCTCGGTGGTGACATAATCACTTTTAAACAAAAGCAATGTGCGCCTAAAAACTATGAACTAACCACGTAGCAGGAGCTTACCTCGCGTTTGGTATTAAATTTTTTCGCGGCATAAAGCCGCTGCTACTCATTAATTCAACCACAGACGGGGGTTGGTTAATCACTTCTCCTGTTCTTCTCGGTGGTTAATTTGGCTTGTAAGCGCGAAGCTTGTTCATACGAAAGGCAAAGCATCTCATTATTCAAACGATGTATTGCACAAAGAGAAAAAATGAGGAGTGAAAGTTGTAGGCGCGAAGCTTGCTCGCGCAAGATGCTTGTTACTTCTCTAAAGCGAAGCGCCTCTACACCTCTTTGTGATTGTATTGGTTTAATATTTACGCGCTATCGCTCGTTACGCCAGCAAGCTGTGGGTCTACAAGGTAAGGTATGGCTCTGGTGTTAATGTTAACATTGTGGGCACCAAGCTTGTTCAGGGGTGATGTACAGCTTTTCATTAATTATAAATTAAATACCACCACCGAGGACATAAATGCGCTTTGCGCTACACAGAGAAAACACGGTGATTGGTGAGCAATTTCTCCTGCTCTTCTCCTTCACTTCTCGGTGGTGACATAATCACTGTTAAACAAAAACAATGCGCACCCACCTATTTAAACACCCACAAAAAAAGGCGCTAAACAGCACCTTTTTAAAATGATTTAGGCTTTATTTTTAGTTTTTGAAACCTAAAAGCTTAAACCTAAAAACTTATACCTAAAACAGACGCGATATAAAATCGCTGCTACAACTTAAGCGATTTTTTTCTCTTCGATGCTAGCTAGGTATTCGTCAAACGTACCCTGAAAATCAATGACCTGCTTGTCTTTAATATCAATAATACGTGTTGCTAAAGATGATACAAACTCGCGGTCGTGGCTTACAAAAATAAGCGTACCCGCAAAGTCTTTAAGTGCATTGTTTAGCGCTTCAATGGCTTCCATATCCATGTGGTTGGTTGGCTCGTCCATTACAAGTACATTTACGTCTTGCATCATTAGCTTACCAAACAACAAACGGTTTTTTTCACCACCTGAACAGTTACGCGCTTTTTTGTTTGAATCGTCGGCGGTAAACAACAAACGCCCTAACATGCCGCGTACCATTAAATCGTTATGCTTGGCTGTACGCCATTGCGACATCCAATCAAATAACGTTAAATCGTTATCAAAATCTTTTGTGCTGTCTTGCGGGCAGTAGCCAAAGGTCGCATTTTCTGACCATTTAATTTCGCCTTCATTACTTTTAAGCTCGTTTACTAAACAGCGTAAAAAGGTAGTTTTACCCACACCGTTTTCGCCAATAACCGCAAGCTTCGCGCCAGCTTCTAGTAAAAAGTCGCCGCCGCTAAATAGTGTTTCGCCATCAAAACCGTGGCCAAGTTTATTAACTTCAAGCGCTTGGCGGTACATTTTTTTGCCTTCGTCAAAACTTAACGATGGGCTCATACGGCTTGACGCTTTAACTTCATCAAGCTTAATTTTATCCATTTTTTTAGCACGCGAACTGGCTTGTTTAGCTTTAGAGGCGTTAGCACCAAAACGGTTAACAAAGTCTTGAAGCTCGTCAATCTCAGCGCTTTTTTTAGCGTTTTCGGCTAATAATTGTTCTCGCTGTAAGCCTGCCGCTTCTAAAAACTTCTCGTAGTTACCTGGGTAAATACGCAGCTCACCGTAATCAATGTCAGCCATGTGAGTACATACCGAATTTAAAAAGTGACGGTCATGCGAAATAATAATCATGGTGCATTTACGTTTATTAAGCTCATTAGCTAGCCACGTAATGGTATGAATATCCAAGTTATTGGTTGGCTCATCGAGTAGCAGTATGTCTGGATTTGCAAACAGCGCCTGCGCTAAAAGCACACGTAATTTCCAACCTGGGGCAACGTTTGCCATTAACCCATAATGAAACTCTTTATCTATACCCGCTTCTAATAGTATTTCTTCAGCGCGGCTTTCGGCTGTGTAACCGTCCATTTCGGCAAAAACGCTTTCAAGGTCGGCCACTTTCATGCCGTCTTCTTCGCTCATTTCGGGTAATGAGTAAATACGGTCGCGCTCTTGCTTTACTTTCCAAAGCTCTACGTCGCCCATAATTACGGCATCTACAACGCTGTATTGTTCAAACGCAAATTGGTCTTGGCTTAGGTTACCTACTTTAAGCCCTGGCGTAATCGACACATTACCCGCACTTGGCACAAGCGCACCGCTTAAAATTTTCATGAAGGTCGACTTACCACAGCCGTTAGCGCCAATTAAACCGTAACGGTTACCGTTACCAAATTTAGCTGAAATGTTTTCAAACAACGGCTCTGCGCCAAACTGCATCGTAATATTTGCGGTGGAGATCAAAAAGTTAGTCCTAGAATGAGTACTGACAGGGGCCAACTGCAGCAAAACGCCACAAACAAGACCAAGCAATAGGGTAAATTAGCTGGCGAATTATACAGATCCCCCCATGGTAATGAAAGGTAAAAGATACATACCTAAAATGGCAGCACGTTAGGTTATGAATCTATATAAGTGTAAAGCCGCGGGTTAATAGGGTTTGTAAATGCGCTCTATGGCCGCTTTATTATTTTTAATAAGGCGATTAATTACAGCGACTTCGTCAAGCGTGACCGACTGTTTACTCATCATAAAATGTACGCCATTAACATTAATAGCTGGCGCCGTTTTTACCGGCAAAATGGTGTTGTAGCGCTTAGCAAAATATTTTGCGACAACAGAGTCGTCAATCACGTAATCAACTCGCTTTTTGTTAAGCATACCAAAGCGCGTATTTGCATCCGCGGTAAGTACTATTTGGTTGGGGTAGTGTTTTCTTATTTTTTCAAACTCAGCGCCAAAAAAGCTGCCTCTGTTAACGCCAACAATAAAGCCACGTTCAAAAAGCGCCGCCAAATTAATTACATCTTTAGCGTTTTCATGCTTATAAAGCAGCATAACTTCATCGCGATATACATCAGTAAAATAAGAGTACTCGGCGCGCTCTTTTGTATAACTTGCCGCAAAGGTAATATCAATATGGCCTGTTTTTAGCTCTTGCTGAACCCGCGATAAGCTCGGAAAATAAACCCACTCAATACAAAAAGGCGAATTTTTAAAAACAGCGTTAACCGTATCTACCTCTGCGCCTACAAAGGCGTTGCCTTGTTTAATTAAATAGGGCGCCCAGTTGGTTTCGTTGGTGCCCATTTTTAGCGTTTTAGTGCATGCCAGCACATTAAATTGCGCAACCAAAACTATAAACGCTAACAGAAACATTTTCATAAAACGTCCTTTTATACCAATCCGCATAATTAAGTGATCTATTTTGAGGATGGATAAACGTGTTGATAGCAAGGCAAAAAATTCGCTATTTAGTTGTTCTAAATGAGAATTTTTTAACGCAGATAGCGACACATTTAGCCCCTGAAAATGATTAAGTATTAATGTGGGTTGGTATTATTACTTAAATAACGCCTTAAGCGCCGCTTTATTTTTTACAATATGCGCATTAATAGTGTTAACTTCTTCTAAAGAAATCGTTTTTTTGCTCATCATAAAATGCACATTATTTACGTTAATAGGCGCTACTTGCTCAACGGGTAAAATAGCCGTGTATTTATTAGCAAAATGGTGCGCCACTAACGAATCGTCTACTACAAAATCTACCCGCTTTTTATTTAACAAAGCAAAGCGTTTATCGGCATCGCTGGTAAGTACTATTTGCTTGCTATATTTATCGCTTAACGTTTTAAACGTGTGCCCTAAAAAGCTGCCGCGATTAACGCCGGCTGTTAAGCCTTTTTTAAATAACTGCTCTAACGAACTAATATTTGCCGAGCCAGCATGTTTATACAACAGCATTACCTCTTCGCGATAAGGCAAACTAAAATGGGCGTAAGCTTGGCGCTCACGGGTTTTGCTTGCTGCAAACATTAAATCTACACGGCCGTGTTTTAGCTCTTCTAAGGCGCGTAAGGAGTTAGGTAATAACGTAAAATTTATACAAAAAGGGGAGTCTTTAAAAATGGTTTTAATTATATCTATTTCAACACCTGTTAACGTATTGTTTTTTAGTACCACATACGGCGGCCAGTAGCGCTCGTTGGTGCCTACATTAATTGTTTTATCGCATGCTTGGGCTTTAGCGCTAAATAACCCCAAACACGTTACCCACATCAATAAAAACACACGCGTACAGCTCAAAACATTCATTCAAACAGCGCCTTAAGTGCCGCTTTATTTTTAGTTATATGCGCGTTAATAATTTTAACCTCATCAGGCGTAACTGTTCTTTTGCTCAGCATTAAGTGTATTTGGTCTTTATTAATAGCGGGTATGGTAGGCGCCTTCATTAAGCTGTTACCACGCTTACTTAAATAATTGCCTACTAGCTCGTCTTCTATTGCGTAATCTATACGCTGTTTATTAAGCATTTCAAAGCGCTTACTGGTTGCGCTGGTGTATTCTATTTGTTTTTTATGGCTTTTTTTATACTGCTCAAACTCTTCGCCATAATAACTACCAAAGTTAGCGCCTATGGTTAAACCTTGGTTAAAAATATCAGCCAAGTTTTTAATCGTATGCTGATTGTTTTTGTTTTCGTATAAACGCATTACCTCGGTGCGGTAGGCCTTTGTAAAATGAGCATATTTAGCACGCTCACTGGTGTAACTTGCCGCCCAGCCTATGTCTATTCGGCCATGGCGCAGCTCGGTAAAAGCCCGTTTAGAATTAGGCAGCATTTTTATTTCAAAACAAAAAGGCGAGTCTTTAAAAATAACAGTTAACGCATCCACCTCTTTACCCTGTAACTGGCCGCTAATGCCCATTACATACGGCGGCCAAAAAGCATCATGTGCGCCAACGCTAAGTGTTCTTTCGCAGGCAAACACACCCCAAGAGGTACTAAACAACACACACAATAGTAAGATTATTAATTTATTCATTAAGTCTCTGAGGTAAGCTTTTTTTGTACGTTATTAAAACAGTATAACCTAGCAAAATAATATAATGGTGAAGGAACCATTAAAGTTGTAAAAAAATGTATCTAAAAAGGAGAGAGTTAACGTTTTAAGAAGATAATTATTGCTAACTACAGCACTGTGCTAAAGCGCTACAGCTGATAATGCTGGCAATATTTAATAGTAGCTTATTGTTTATAAACAAAGTTCAAATAATGATCACGTATTATCGATAATTTGAGCAATCACAATAATTAATGATATAGGCGTACTATTTTCATACCGTATCTACCTAAAAAGCCTATATTTTTTAAGCTTTATCATGTAAATTGTTTCTAAATGAATACTAACTTAACGGTAAGTTAGTTTTAAATAGACAAACCAAGGAGCGGTTTAATAAAGCCGCTCTGTATTGGGAATATTATTATGCGGTTGAAAGAAGCCCTCAGCGTCTTATCAAAGTCATCCCCTTATGCTGTGTCTACAGAGCGCAGCTCTACAAATCAAAATATTTTGGATGATGTAAAGTCATACTTGTATATTCAAATGCCAATCGAAACTGCTGTAAACAAAGCTATCTCGTCTTTTGGTGCAAACGATAAAAAAATATTGTTTTTATGTGGTAGTAGTGGCGACGGTAAATCAGAACTATTAACTAAAGCTAAAGTTAATTTTGGCTCTAGAGTAAAATTTCATTTAGATGCTACTCACAGTTTTGATCCCCATGGCACAGCAATTCAAACATTAGATAAAGTATTTAATGAGTTTGAAGCTTCAAACTCACCCCTAGTTGTTGGCATAAACGCTGGTATGCTAGGTAATTATGCTGAAGAAGGTCAAAATCAATTAATACGTAGTAAAATTAGTGAATATCTTAAAAATAAAAATACCCAAGATGACACTGCTATTTTTATTAACTTTGAAGACTATCCAAAATTTGAAATAGGTGAAGATGGTTATAAATGTGATTTTGCAGAAAAGCTATTACAAAGAATCACTCAACCCAAAGATAATATTATTAGACAACTTCTTGAAAAAGAAAAAGCTCAATTACTTGATCCATCAACCTCGCGGTTAATAGCAAACTTTGAATTACTTAGTCTACCTTCTGTTCAAAAAGTGATTATTGATTTGCTTCTTAAAGCGCGTTTAATGCGAGATCAATTTTTAACTGCGCGTGCATTACTCGATTTTATTCACGAGCTTTTACTCGGTGAAGGATATTTATTCGACAACTTATTTGCCGGTGGAGATAACGAACTTGCAAATAAAATTGAAAATTTTGACCCTGCACACTTTCGCACCAAAGAAGTAGATCGTTTTATTCTTGCTTACGATCTTGGTTTGCCAGATGGGAAGTTTGATGTATTCAAGAATGCATTAAACCAGTTAGGTATTACTAATATTGATACCGGTGAGCAGTACTTACGTTTATTTTACCTACTTAAGTACGACGATTTCGCTAATAATTATCATTATAATTTTACAGATGACTTCAACGAAGGACTAATCGAAAGTTACATTTCTATTTACCAGCTACATAAAGCTTACAGTGGCGATAGCAAACAAAAAAACAGCTTAAAAGAGTTTTATAGAGATACTTTAATTTCAGCTATTCGTACCTACATAAATCGTAACGCTCCAAAGTTAGGTAAAAAATTCTTTTTATTATCTGATTTCGGAGATTACCAAATTGCTGCCCCAGCAGATTTATCAATGGATTCTAAATCTATTGCAGCATCTCCCCCCGCTAGCAGTGCAACATTTAATGCACATTTAAAGCTGCAAGATAGAAAATTCAAGCTGCCAATAAATATTAATCTTTTGTCGCTACTTATTAATATCAACAATGGTTATCGGCCTAATAAACATGACAAAAATTCGGTAATACTACTAGATGAGTTAGCCGCAGAGATTGTACAGCAAGCAAAGGCCGCTAAAGAAATAATCATTACAGGTGTAGATGGTAAATATCATCTAGAACTTGATGATGAAGACATTATGGTTAGTGAGGGTTAATAAATGCCATTATTAAAAGAGTTAAAACCAAAAAATAATAGTGCAGCTAGTTATTTCCCTATATCAGCTAATAGTACTAACAATAAGTATGATTGGGAAACGGTAGTTGGTTTTTTCATTAAGTCTCTACATAGTCTTAAACTTGAAAAAAACATTGAGTCACTCGACGACTTTAAAAAGCTATGTAAAACGCATTTTACTGATAAGTTAGACGGCGAATCGTTTTGGCATGTTATCGAAAAAATGTATTTTGATAATGAGCAGGTGCTAAATATAGCGCCTGAGATGCAAGTGTTGAAAGTATTAAACCCAGATAAAAGTAACTCAGGTGATGAGCGGCTTACATCATTATTTAATAGCTTAATGGGTGATGTTGAAGTCGCTAATGCTCCAAAAGCGCAGCTTAACTTTTTAGAACAAGAAGTAAAAAAGGTTTTTGACTCACCACTTGTGACTAAGAAAGACCAAAGAGTACGCAAGCAAAATATCGCTTACCTCCCTTTTTTATCAGAACAATTCCAAAAAGACTTGGCTTTTTTGGTTAGCTACCCAGGGCATTTTTTGCAAAATATTAAAGCCTTTTTAAAGCTATATGGTTTCTTATATACAGTCCAACTATCACTAAATATAAAAGGCTGGGCTCAAAAGCCCGAGATAAAGCCTTGCTACTTTATTTTAGACAGTGAAAAAGCCAGTAAAGAGCGTACTAAATTGCAACTGCATGGACACAAACAAGTTATTGAATCTAGCTATTCACTTTTTCCATACTTGGCACTAAACGAAAGTTTGCAAGATACTAAAGAACAAATTGTTCCTCTATGGCACCTATTTGAAGAGCTTGCTGATACAGATATAAAAGCTTTAAACAAGTATGCAGTCGAATTCTACATTAATAGAAGTTTAACGAGTCAAGAAGCCTTAGCGGCAACACCAAGTGAAGCAATCAGTTATTTAGCCAAACTTTTTACAGAGCAATTTAAAAAAGGTAACACGCGTGAAACTCCTTTTAATAACTTTGTAAAAGCCACCCGAGAAACCTTAATCAAGCCATTTGAACAAAACCGCCGCCGAGCAGGCTCATTTTTAGTATTAAACCAAGATTACTTACTATTGCTTACTAATTTGTGTATTGGTGAAAATGAAAAGTTAAGGCTCCATGAGTTGTTAATTGAGTTTCAAAAACGTGGTGTATTTTTTGATAAAAGCAGCGAAGAATGCTTAATCGATTTGTTTGAAAGAATGGGTAACGTAGAAAGAATGAGTGATAGCGGAGATGCAGTTTATGTCAAAAAAACTATATGAAGACTTTTTAGTTGAACATTTTTGCCAGTGGGCAACTAAAGGTTTTGAGGGTGAAAGCCGCTTTCAGTTTCGCTCGCCAGATAGTGATAATAGTTTAAAGCTTTATCACGCAATGCTTAATAAGGCAGATACAAGCGTTGAATTGAAAACTAATGACATAAACCAAACGCTGCCTGCTATTACTTTTGGTAAAACTACGTTAATACCTGTAGTACATAGCGAAAGTGCACAAGGGCTGAGTGAAAACTTTATCTCACATTTACGCGATTTAGTATCAGCTCAAGACGGCCCTTTAAAAGACTGTGTATTACTCGTTATCCACAACTCTTATTTAGATACGCTAATTAATTCAGCACGTGACATAGGTAAAGCTGGTGAAGTTTGGCATCCCTCAACAATCAAAAAATCACTCAGTGAGCTTATTTCGTCAATAAGCGGTACTGATAAAGTATCGCAGTGCCTGCTCGATCACCGTTTTAAACTAATTATCGAAGACGGCGCAACTATGTTCGGTTTTACCGAACTTTATGATGCGCTAGAAGATGGCGTTATTCAATTCAGCGAATTAGGGTTATTTAACGACAACACAATTGTAAGCTGGGACGATACAGACCAGATAGATAAACGTCTATCACAAAACCACCAGTTATACGGCAATATTAGCGAGATAGTTGAAAAGTACCCGCAAGAGCTTGTCGAAAAGCTGGGCGATTTAGAACTTAGCGAAAAGTTTGTAAATACTCATTTTGCAGATGGCCAAAATTGGGAAGAGCTCGATTTTGGCGCAATTATAAAAGAGCGCCGAGACAATAAAGAAAACCTATTGTCGTTTGAAAGTGAAATAGTCACAGATATAGATTTTATAGCGCGTGAAAACAAAAAAGAACGCCATTTAATCATTCAAATGCCAGAAGGCAAAACTGACTTTAAAATTGAAGCAAGTTTTGTGGGCGGTAAAATTCAAAAAAATGAATTAAAACTACAGCACACTAAAGAAGAAATTACTCTTGATGTAAATAATCGGTCTCAAAAACGTAGTATTGCTGAAATTTCGGGAACCTTTAATAATCAACCGCTTTATTTTAGTGTTGATTTTAAACGCGAAAAACCACAAGAGCGTTTTAAATACAGAGTTTTAGTTATTCCACAGGGCGCTTTTTATCTTGATGATTTAGCCGATAGCTTTTTGCTGGTACCACGCAAGCAGCTTATAACTTTGCAAACAAATGCGGGGGTTCTACAGATTGCTGCTCAAGGAACTCCTGCAAAAGTTACGCAATCAAACCAAACTTTCCTAGTTAACCAAACACAGGCTGTAGATTTTGCACAGTTTGCCAATGAAACAGACACATTAACCTTTGCAGTTCAAAGTGGATCGCATGTACTTAATTTTGAAGTGGATGGCGCTGTTTCGTCAGATACATTAAGCCTACCACTAGTGCTTGATACCAACCTGTTCAACCGTCTATACAGTGATAATTTCAATGGCTTATACAATCGCGCGAAAGAAAAAGTCGTTATTGATGGGAAAGACCTGAATCCTAAAGGTATGCGTAAAAACCTATTAAATTGGGAAGCAAAACTACAAGATGAGCGCATACTTGCAACACAAGCTGCTGGTAGGCCTGAAGTTACATTAGAAAATATTGAAAGCGCATTCCCAGACTTATTTGTAGCTTACCAATCACTATTTGATTACTTAGACGAGCGAAAGGCACTTATAAGTACTTGCTCGTGGGGGGGCGAGTTTTTAGGTTTAGCAAATAAAGTTGTTGAGTGCTACTTAGCGCAAGTCGATAAATTAGAAACTAAATCGCTGTTATCTCCGCAAGCAAACATGCTAGTAAATATAGGGATTACTGAATTTGATGACCAAGAATATATAACGCCGCTGCACCCATTAACACTCGCTTACTTTGCTCAGCTTGTAACACGTGCTAGTGATGAAAACGATAGTAGTTTTAATACATTACCTAAAGCCACAATTAAACGTTTAAATGCAGAAGGCTTATTACCATTTGTATGGCATGCAACAGACGGCTTTGCATACAACCAAGCTGTGCCCGAGAACCGTATGTGGTGCAAACTGGTTTCTAACAAAAAAGCAGCACTTGAATATGTACGCCCATTAGTAAGGCAAAAAACAAGTGAGTTTACAAAAGCGTTTGATGTCCTTTTTGATAAAGGCGGTAAAGAAACCGTTTATATTAACTCTATCAATAATGGTAACAACACCGCGCTATTTTTAGGCTTAGTTGATTACCTAAAAAAGAAATCCCCTGACGAAGCAAACCGCATTCACGTAAATATTTATGATAAAGCACTACAACGTACTTACTTTGATGATTTTGCTGATGCGCCAAGTTACGATGAACTAAAAGAGTTAGCTGAGCTAGGTAGCGAAAAAGACAAAGCCGATGCTATTGCCGATATGCTTAAAAATCGCATAACTTACAGTAAGTTTAAGTTAAATGCACAAGAGCCAACATTTAACTATGCACACATTAGCTTTGTACGTAACGATACAACAGTAGAGCCAGTACCTGTTGATGTACTAACCGAAAAAACCGGTGTTGCCTGTCATGGCTTATTAGCTGGCGAAACCGCATATCAAGAGCAAAACACGTACTTTACAACCTTTGGCCTTAATAAGCTCGATGTTGATAGTACAGCTACATTAAAACTAAGCAGTCAATTTAACAGCTTGGCAAAAGCTGCATGGTGCGGGCAAAAGTACGAAACTAGTAATGGCTTAGGTTTAAAAGTAGCGGGGCAACTGTCAGAGCTTCTTGAAGGCGTATACGAAAACTCAGTTTGGACGGTGATTATTGACCCTAAAGTGACGCTTGAGTTTTTTAAAGGCCAAAAAGATGCGGTACTGATCCACTACTCAGACAACTTTACTAATTCTGCAAACTACGATGCGATAACCGTTACCAAACGCCGAGACTTATACGACCAAGTACTTTCTCAAGGTATTAAAGGCCTAATAGACGAGTTTAATGCGTTTAATGGTGAGTGGTTACTTAAAATGATCACCAGTAACGACAACGACCGCAAAGAGAAAAAAAGCATAATAGGTGCGTATAAATACGTAAACTGTTTGCTGCATCAAAGCGATATTACATGGGTGCCAATGAGCGTGGCCGAAATGCTCCGTGTAGCGGGTAATATAGGCTTAAAAATGAGTGATAGTGACTTCTCGCGCTACTCACAAAATATAAAAAGCGGCGCTATATCTGACGACGTTTTATTTGTTGGCTTTAAAGGTAGCAACATGTACTTGCTACCGCTTGAAGTTAAAATTGGTAAAAAACGCACACATGGTAAAGGCATTCAACAAGCTAAAGAGCTAAAGCGTTATTTAGTCGAAAACTTATTTGGTCGTGACGACTTAGCTGGGCATTTATACCGAGGCTTGTTTATTCGCCAAGTATTAATGCAAGTTGATAAGTTTGAATTATACAAAGTGTACGAGAATGACTACTTTAACGAACTACAAAACAATCGCGAGTGGTGGTTACAAGGTGATTACCAAGTTGCCGATTTAGCTGACTACCCGCAAGGTTTTATGATGGCATTTTTTGAAAACGCCGATTTTGCCAAAGAAGAATACACCGTTGAAGACGATATTCTGCAAATCATACTACCAAGCGCTAACTTAAACCGTTTTATAAGCACGCCTTTGCAAACATTACTTAGCAATATTCAAAGTAGTGAGCTTTGTTATATACCCGAGCAATATATTCTTGAAGGTGAAGCAGTAAATAAAAGTAGCGTGACACCAATAAAGCCAGTTGAAAAAATAGACCCAGATAAACCAAAACCTGTAGATGAGGTTCTACCTAAAGTTGCCGAAGAAGCAGCGCCAAACATTGTTGCAAAGCCAACGTCAACAGACTCATTAAAAGTACTAGTTGGGCATGTTATGCAGAATAATGAGCCTGTTTACTGGGAGCCGACCAACACTGCTAAATTTATGAATACCAACTCGGGTATTATCGGCACTATGGGCACGGGTAAAACCCAGTGTACTAAGTCGGTAGTGACTCAGCTTTATCGTAATCAGCACAATAATGTTGATGGTAAACCAATAGGTATACTCATTTTCGATTACAAATCAGATTACGTTGACGATAAGTTTATTGATGCCACTAATGGTAAAAAGTTTAACTTACATAAATTGCCATATAACCCGCTTAGTTTATTTGGTGATACGCCCATGTTACCTGTGCACACAGCGCGTGGTTTTTCAGAGACTATGGGCAAAGCATTTAATTTGGGTCAAAGACAGCAGTTGAAGTTACGCCGCATAATTGGTGAAGCATATGATTTAGCCGGAATTGATCGCGCAAACAAGTCAACGTGGAGTAAACCGGCTCCAACAATGGCGGATATATGGTCATTGTTTTTAGATAGCGAACCAGCGGAAGATTCACTTTATGCAGCGCTTGAGAGCATCTGTGAACTTGAAATATTTGAAGACGACACTAGCAAGTGCATGTCGCTTTACGATCTCGTAGATGGCATTACCGTCGTTGAGTTGGCAGGCTACCCAGGTGAAATACAAAATCTTGTTGTAGCGCTTACGCTCGATTTGTTCTACTCGCAAATGCAAAAACAAGGCAAACCAGAAGTACAAGGTGACTTTAGGCAAGTGACTAAGCTAGTACTGGTTGATGAAGCCGATAACTTTATGTCACAAAACTTCCCAAGCCTTCGCAAAATATTAAAAGAAGGTCGTGAATACGGGGTGGGGGTTATTTTATCAACCCAAGATATTACACATTTTAAAACCAGTGAAAACGACTATTCAGCGTACATTTTAAGCTGGATTGTGCATCGCGTAGCACAAATAAAAACCCAAGATATAAAAGGCATATTCAACAAAGATGATAAGTCAGAGCAAGAGCTGCTGATGAAAAACATCCGAGAACTTGAAAAACACACCAGCCTTTATATTGATGGTGAAAAACAAATTAAGCGGATTAAAGATAAGGCGTTTTGGGAATTATTGGATGACGCCTAATGAATTACGTGCTGCCATACTTGGTGTTAAACGTTGGAACCGTGGTGATGAGCGTGCGCCTAATAAACCATTAATGATGGCTTACGCACTTGCAAAATACATTCAGGGTCATGGGCAAATGTTTAGCTATGAAGATGAAGTTGATAGAGACGTTCATCTTTTGTTAAAGCGTTTTGGCCCTTCACGGAAGGCATATCATCCAGAGTATCCTTTTTGGCGCTTGTTCAATGATGGTATATGGCGTTTGGATAACGCAGAGGAGTGTATTCCAAGAAGTAGCAATACTGACGCTAAAAAATCCGAGTTAATAAAGCACCAAGTTACAGGCGGTTTTAGTGATGAGATCTATCAGTTACTACAAAGCGATATACAACTTGCTATTGAGCTACTAGAAACAATACTTTCGGAAAGTTTTCCTGAAAGTATTGTGCCTGAAATTACAGCTCAACTTGGTTTAGAGTTTACATTCAAACAAGTTCAAAAGCGTGACCCTAACTTTAGACGAGAAGTGCTTAATGCCTACAACGGGAAATGTGCAATTTGCGGGTTCGACGCGCGCATAAATGACGATTTATTTGCTCTTGAGGCTGCGCATATTAAATGGAAGCAGTTCAATGGCCCATGCAACGTAAGTAACGGTTTAGCACTTTGTTCTATTCATCATAAAGCGCTAGATAAGGGGGCAATCACAATTACACCAGAAAGGACAGTTAAAGTATCAAATGCTGTAAATGGGGGGGATTTAGTGTCTAAATTGTTTTGGGACTTTGAGCAAAAAGAGATAGATTTACCAAGAGATAAAGGTTATGCCCCAGAAGAATCCTTTCTTACTTGGCATTATCTAAATGTATATAAAAGTTGAAGGAAGTGACAAAGGCATATGACTATCAAGACTAAAGAAATTACAGTCGGGCTAGCGCAGCTCATGCTGGATCCAAATAACTACCGACTGAACAAAGGTGAAGAAGATCAAAAGTACTCTGATGATGAAGTTGTGGATGTTCAGGATGAAATTCAACAAAAATTGGTCAGTGAAAATATTTCAGACTTGGAAACCTCAATATTAAAAAATGGTTTTTTAGAAGTAGATAAAATTGTTGTCAAAGAGTTGAATAATTTAACCAGCTCAGAAGAACTAAAAAAATATATCGTTATTGAAGGTAATAGAAGAACAGCGGCTTTTAAGTCGGTTATTAATGAACATTATTTGGTAAATGAGGAAAAGTTTGAGGATGACTTTCCAACATCACTGCAAGAAAAGTATAAGAAAATTAATGTTATCCTAGTCAAAGGTAGTGATGAAGAAGTTAAAGATTACTCTCAACGATTAATGGGCATAAGGCATGTTTCAGGTCCTCGACAATGGGGAGGATACCAAAGTGCGAAATTAATCAATGATATGGCAGAACAAGGTTACAAAAAGATTGGTACTTTATTGGGAATGAGGCCGCATGAGGCACAAAGAAAGCATGAAGCCTATTTAGCAATTCAACAGATGAAAAGAGATCCTGATTATACAACTAAAGCATCACCAAAATTGTTTACACTATTTGCTGAAATAGTAGCTTCAAATAAGTTTTTTAAAGATGAATGGTTAGGTTGGTCAACGGAAGATCTAGAGTTTACAAATACAGGCAATCTTCATCGTATCTATGATGCTATTTTACCTACTGAGGATGGCTATCAAGAAATTAATAACCCTTCTAAGTTAAGGTTTTTTGCAAAATGTGTGAAGACTAATGAAATTAGAGAACAGCTAGAGGCTGGCATCTTACTTGAAAATATTGATTATGATTTCGATGCTGAAAAGAGAGTCGAAAAAATAAAAGGATTTATTAGTTTTACAAATAAATTTGAAGATTTAACGCTCGAAGAAGAAAAATTATTTTTAAGGTTAAAAGACATTATTGAAAGGCTCCCTTTTAAGGAGGCTGAATAGTATGAAGGAATGGTATGAGGTTGCGCGAAAGCAGTTGGTTGATATTTTAAATGAGAATGTAAAAGTAAGTGGTTTAGAGTTTCTAGAGGATTTTGTCTTAGAAAATAGAGATGATTATTTTGAGGATTTAGAATTTGATGATGTTGATAAGTTTGTAAGTGATGAATTTGATCCCTTCCAAAATTGGCTAGAAGAAAGTTCTCAAGATAGCGTTAGAGTAGGTAAAAATGGAAAGTGGTATTCAATTAACTCGAATGAAAAAACTTCTACTAAACTGAAAGATAGTTTTAATCTGACTAATGAAGAAGTGAGATTACTTGAATTAGAGGCACTAGGTTTACATTCAGGGAAAGTAAACGAGTTCAAAGCGCTGTACCAAAAGCTTGTGGCTACAAATTTTCATGAGTTAAAGTATAAATGTGCTTTTAGGTTAGCTAAGTGTGCTGAATTAAATAGAGGGATACATGAAGATGAACTTATTCAGTTTTGGGAAAATGCTTCAGATGCCGCAAAAGCGGCTAGTTTAATAACAGAGTCTTGCGATTGTAAATCAAGAGCTGCTTATCATTATGTAAGACTATCTAATCATCAGGCAGCAGCAATGTTATACGAAGAAGCTTTTCAAATTGTAGATGAGCATAGCTATGGTAGTAAGATGCAACTACTAAAAAATGCTAGGTTGCAGTATCAACTTTTTGGCGATCATGAATCAGCTTCGAAGGTGTTTAAAAAAGAAAAAAATCTAGAGTATCAAGAAGCAACAAAGTCATCGAAGATAGCTTTGTTTTTATATCGAATGAGCTCAAATTATGGGGAGAGCCCTAGACGTGTACTCTGGAATTGCCTTTTGATTCTAATTTTATCTACTTTTTTTGCCTTTGCATTGGATATTACAGTGAATAAAAATGAAGGTGCTTTAAGTTTCTGGGAGCAACTTTCACGAAGTGCTTATTATTCAGTGGTAACTTTCACTACTCTTGGTTATGGAGACTTTTATCCCAAAACCGAGTTAGGGCATTTTTTTGCAAGCTTAATAGCTCTATTGGGGTTGATTTATTCTAGCCTCTTTATGGTTACTGTCGTACGAAAGTACTCTAGGACTTAATTATAGTGTAATTAGTGAGAGTGATTGAAGCAGCTCATAATATTATTTATGCGCTGCTCAACTAATCAAACAATTTAATGGCTATAACTAACACTTTAATCTAGCTATCAGAATGAATCATGTAATTTAGGCATTTATTGCTTAAACAAAACTTGTTAAATTTAATAGATTTGTATAGTTTCTAATCGCAGCAATTCCGTCCTCAACATGTGCTGCCCATGCTGCTTGTAATTCTTTATCAGAATACTCAGGGTAGCGCTGTTTAAGTAGTAATTCAGTTACCATTTGAGTTTTACCTAACCAGGTAAACTTATCGAGTTTAAGGCTACCAGAGAGTTTGTAGTCTTTTTCTTTATTGAACATAAACCCCTTTTCAATAGAACGAAAAAATGCAATTCGGGCTGCTACATTTGGTGTAACGCCTGTTTTGCCTTTAAGGGTTTGGAGCTGTTCTTCAACGGCTTTGTTAAGCCACATAGTTTGTGGGAGCATGTTATATGGCCTCCTGTGCTAGCTCTGCCCAAAAGTAACCTTCTCTCAGGGTTGAACAATTAGTAAGTTGGTTAAATTCAATCTCGAACGCGTGAGACACTTTATGCTCAATGGCTTGGTAAAAATCTTCGTCTACTTCGGTGTCGGTTGAAAGCAGTATTACTTGCTCGCTGGCCTCTGGGAAGTAGTGCTTAATAAGTTTATCGCGGTGTTTTGAATCTAAACGGCCCAGTGGCGTATCTACCACTACTGGCAATACTTTACCCGAAAGCTTGCCGAGCGCTTCTAAAATAGCGAAAGCAAATATTTGCTTTTCGCCTGCAGACATAGATTTACGGTTAATAATAACGCCTTCGGCATCGACTAGGTTTACGTCAAAGCTGGTTGGGTCTATTTTAGCCGAGAGCTTTAAATCTTCTTTCCGGGCGAGCTTACGGTATGCTTTTACAAATAGCTCTTCTAATTGCGTTACACGCAGCTCTGTAAGGGCGTGTTTAAAGTCTTGCAATACATATTGGCTAAGCTCTACACGCTCAACGGCTTTATCGGCTGAGTGGTTGTTTTTAAGTTTGGCGTAGTCTTTCTCTAAGCGTTTTGCCAGCTCTAACTCTTTAGCTTTAAACTCTTTAGCTTTTAATAGTTCGCTTATGTACTCTTTGCTTGTTGTATCACGTTGTTTTTCAAGTTCGCGCAGCGATGTATATAGCTCATGTAAGTCGGCAGCATCAGGGGCACGCTCAATATTAATTGAAAGTGAGCTTAATTTATTTTGCGTTTGAGAAAGCGTTGTTGATAGCTCTTTTATTAACGCTTGCGACTGCGAAGCCTCAGTTACTTGTGCGTTTATAAGCGCAAATTCAGAGTCTGAAATATCAAGCTTTGGCTCGGCAAGGGCGGTTTGATTTACCAGCTGACCAAAATAGCTATTTACCGTTGCCATTATATCGCTGCTTTGGTCATCAAACTTTTGATTCAGCGCGCTTTCAAGGTTTGGTAACGCTTGTACTAGCTCGTTGCCAAAAGCTTTAGCTTGTTTAATTTGTTGATCGCTGGTTAGCTGCTCAATTAAGTTTTGCATAGCTGTTGGCGCAAGTGCCATTGGTAGGCTGCCGCTTAGCTCTTGGCGTATTTTAGCTGTTAGCTCTTTTTCAAGCTCAATCAACTCTAAGGCTTTTGCTTGCTCTTGATCTTTGGTTTTAGCCCATGCGCCACCTTGAGCTTGTATTTCGTGCTCTTTAGTGGCTATTTTGTTTTTAAGCTCTGTTAATTGTGCGCCAATGCTATCGGCTTTATCTCTTGTGGCATTGACTTGCTTGGTAATTTGCTTTTTTTGCTCTTCTGCCGCTTTAATTTTTTTAAGCGTGTCTTTATCGGCGGTTTCTGCGCCTAGGCCTTTTAAGTAAATATCAAGGTCGTTGCTTAGGCGGTTTATAATATCGATACCTAGCAGTTTTTGTACGGCCTCTTTTAAGTAAGAGCCGGTATCATCCTCTGCTAGCTCTGCTATTTTTTCGCCATCAAAAAAGAATAAATCGCCAATACCTGGCGGTACTATTTCATGCAAAAACGCTTGTACTTGCTCTGAATTTAATGAGGTATCTTGCTCGCCATTAATAGTGAGCGTTAACTTTTCATCGCCTTCAAACTGCCATTTACGGGTTACTTCGTAAAGGTTATGTTTGCCTTGATGAGTATGCGAAAAGCTTAGCGTTATACTGCCTTCGGCATTTTGCTGGGCTTTGGTTGCCGTTTTATTAGTTTGCTCGTTTAAGTAACTTAGGTAATCTTTTTTAGTGATTACAGCACCCAACGCACGCTTACCTAATAACGCTAAACGAATTGCAGTAAGAATAGAGGTTTTACCCGCACCGTTTAAGCCACCAAATAAAATAATAGGGCGCTCAAACATGCCTCCTTTACGCGGGTCTAAGTCTATAGTGGTTTGGCCGTTAAAAACTCGAAAGTTATTTAGGGTCAGTGTTTTAAAAATCATTCTATGCCCTCAGCTTTGAGCAATGCATTAATTTGTTTTAGGTCGTCTTCTAGCGCTTTTACTTCGTTACTTTGGCGCATTTGGCTCTGACGAATATCTAAATTAGAGGCAATAATAACTTCGGCGCTTTCCCAATCTTGCTGAATTAAGCGGCCAATACGATTAAAAATACCCGTACGGCGAGCAAGGCCGCTCATTTGGGTTTCAACGTCTATTAGCTTTTTAACCATTTGCGGCGATACGCCATGCTTAGGTGCAATGTCGTTAAGTAATTGACCTTCGGTTAGGCTAAATTGGTTTGAGTCGTCTATTGTCCAGTCGAGCTTTATGCCTAGCGCATCAAATACAATACCGGGTAGGGTATCGTCCCAATCTGGCTCGTTGGGGTCGTTTAACCATTCGTGCCTTACTGCGTGTAATTCATCAACGGTAATTAACTCTACATCACGGCCTTGGTCGTTAAATTGCTTTTGTATATTAAGCAGTAAACGCATGGCATGCTGGCGATACTTTAATTTGTAAGGGCCTGTTGTATAGTCGTCTGTTAATACGCGCTCTTTGTCTTCTTTTAGGGTTTTAAACGCTAAGCGGCCATCGCGACGAATATGGTTACGGTATTTCTTTTTAAGCTTAGGCGATGTACTACGCGATAAAATATTGCGGTACTTAAGCAGTGGTGTCATCCACTGCTCGCCGTTTTGAATGAGGCTTTCCATTGCGCGGTCGCGAGTTACTACGGTACATGTCCAACAACCAAAACGAGAGTTACCACACGAAGGCGTAGTTTCATCTATAACCATTGGGCACTCGCCTTGGCCTGATGAGTCTTTGTATAGGTTCCATAACACAAGGTTTTTACCGCCCCATGGGTTTTCCCATTCTAGGTCGTATTTATCAAACCATTTGTTTTTAGTGCCGTATGGCGTTTCTTCGGTTTTTAAGTGACACAGGCGTAGAATTTTCCACACATCGTCAACACTCCATGTATCAATTGGCGTGTAAATAAAGGCGTTGCTTAAAGTGGTGTGTACGGCTAAGTCTGAACCATCAATTTTGTGTTTTTTAATTACTTGCGCACGCGATGCGCTTTCTTGTGAGCGAGAACCTAATACAACAATTACTTCGTCGTATTCGCTTACGCGCTCTTTAATAAAGGTACTTACAGGGTCGATTTTCATTCGCTCTGTACACCAGCGAAAGTTACGCGTTGGCGCAGGGTACCCTTTACCAAGTAAGTTAGCCCAAAACGTATTATTGGATTTTGGCACTACTTTATGTGAAGTAATTGGTAGGCCTTCGCGCTTTGCACCTTCTTCAATTAGTTTTAGTGATTTATCGACGTGATCAACCACCATAGGTGTTTCAACTAAGGTGTCGGACGCGACTACAAAAACGGGCTTGTGGCGGTCTTCTGGTTTTAAACCAAGTAATGCAAAGTAAATTAGGGTCATTACGGCAGATGAATCTTTACCGCCACTGTAACCTAATACCCATGGGCGTTTGTCAGCCATGTATACTCGTTGGGTGTCGGCTACAAAGTTATGTAGTTGGCTACCTGCAAACGATTCATTTTCGATAAATTCGATGTAGTCTTCTAGATCGTACTGGTTTAATAATTTCATGCGTTTAAGTATTCATTCTCTTTTTGTACATCTTCTTTCGAAAGAGGGAGGCCAATTTCACGTTTTATTTGCATGCTGGTAAGGAAAATATTGCTCATAGCCTTTGAAAGCCTGCCATGTTGCATTGCTCTATGAGCCCAAGCAGGATTACTTTTAAGCCAGTTGATGTTGGCAATTAACTTAAGCTTTTTTTGTTTTTCTGATTCGCTCAGAGTTAGTAAGCTTTTACCAACTAGCGCAAGTGCCTGGAGGCCAATACCATGAGCCGAAATATACTCTTGTCGAAATTCTGCAGCCGAAAGCTGTTTGTTTTGTACTTGTATCCATTCTGGCATATAAATATTTAGTGCTTCCCAGTACTTTGCAGCAATTTGCCTTTCGTCTTCATTAAAGCCTTCCTTAGTCCCTTTACCAAGTAAAACGCGGTTTGCTTGTTTAATGCCACTAAGGGTAAACAGTTTACTACTTTTAACGGCAATTGTAGAGCGTTCAAATTCAGTAAATCCTGCAAAAGGTTTTGTATTTAAAGCTAAATAACGAGCAAGTTCAGATGCTTGATCGCGGTGATCGTACATGGTGCCAAGCGATGGGCTAGGGCGCACTGCGTATTTATTTAAATCGGCAAACATTTGTTGGCTACGTTGTAAGCCTTCGTCGACAAAAAATAATACGGCTATGTTGTCTTGACTGAGCTCTGGGCGCTCTTTTATAGCCTCTTCAATAGCTGCGCGACGGTGTTGCCCATCGTTTATTAAAATTTGTGCATCCATTGGTACTTTTAAGCTGCCAATATTGCTGTTTTTATCTACTTCAATAAAATCGATCTCAGCACCAATTGAGGCGGTAATAGCTGAAAATACATAATCGTGTGGTGACTCAACTAGGTAACGAGCCATTTCTGGTATGCGGCCTTTATTGAGAGTACGCTGAGCTCTAAGCTCAACGGGGACTTCTTCTTCATCATACATGAATATTTTAGGTATGAGCCTTAAAGGGCAGGTTGCTATATAAAATGGTTTGCCAGCCTGTTGGCCACGAACTGCGGGGAAGCTGTAGCAATAATTGCTTTCAAGGTTGCTCATAGTTTAATCTCATCACGTAAGGTACGTAATATTATTACGTACCTTACGTGATAAATACAGTTTTTATTGTTTTATTTATCGCAATGTCGATACGTGGAAACATAGTTCCTTGTTATGAATAGTAATTTTATTTCTTAAAAAATTTATCTCCCTTCAACTCTACAGCCCAATAGTCAAACACCTTGAGTAAAATAGGCCAGTTGGGCCACTCTGCTTTGGCTACGCCTTTGAGCATATCGGCTAATTTTTTATCAAACCGTTGTTGGCTTTTGTATTCGCTACTGTCTTTTTGTAAATAATCTACTTTGTTATAAAAGGGCTGGTAGGGGTAAACCTCGCCGTAGTAAAAATAGTCTATATCTTGCTCTAGCATTTTTACTTTTATTCGCTCAGTGAGTAGCGGCAGCTTTTTATTAAAGTCATCGTATTTTAAAAATGTCACTTTGCCTGAGTGCATATGTATTTTTACTAAATCTACGTCGTCAATATCGCCATACAATTGCACCGCACAGCCTATGTAAACACGCAGTATTGCGGGGAGTTGGTTTAAGTAACGAGTGGGTAATATATACGAGTGGTTGTCGTGTAACTCACCGAGCTGAATTTGCTCAAAGGCTTGGTAACAGGAATTGCCAATATTAGCAGGCTCTGCAATTGAGAATAGCAGTTGCTTTGCTTGCTCTAATGCTTGGTTATAGTCACTAAAATGTACTTTTAAATCTCGCGTCAGCCTTGCAGGCATGTGGCTTTTAGCTTGACGTTTACCAAATAGGCTAAGTGCAAAATAAACCAGTAAATCATGTTTTCGTTTTTGTTTCGCTTGCTCAAATTCATTTTGTTCATAGTAATTTTGCAGCAAGCTAAATGCTTTGTTGTGGCTGGCAAAGTATTTACGCAATGTTGCGCTTTGTTCAAACTCATCGTTTGCAGGTAAACGGCCTAAGTGCAGGCAATGTTGCCAAAAATCATCAAGCAGAGTTTGGTGTTTTTCAAACAAGGTTTTTTGCTGGGCTTTGGGTAAAGCTTTTGGCTGCGGCCTTTGGGTTATATGTTGCCAATTATAATTTTGAAATTGCAGCTCTAAATGATGTGCCTCTTCTAATTGCGGGCATTTAAAAATAGCAATTATGCCTTGCCCCAACGCCATTGTTTTAACGTTTAAGGTTTGCTCTATGTAGGCTCTTATTTGGGCTTGGCTATAGTATTTTTGAAAGGTGTTCCATTTAGTGATTACGCCGTCTTTATATTGTTTGAAGTGTTCTTGCTTCGTTTCGTTGGCAAGCATTACTGATACTAAAAGGAGTTTTTGTGTGTACTGATAGGCTGCTTTTAACGTGTCTTTTCGCTCTTGTTGATCTTCAATGACATTGAGTACAAAGCCCAAATTAACAATATCACTTTTTTGTTTATTTCCATTAGGCCTGTGTACTGGGTCCCATGCGTTAATATTTAACCCGTGTGCTTCTAGTTCTGTTGCGTCATCGGCTAGGCCGCAGCCGTAATCGAGTATTGAGTAATCACCATTTAAATAACCGTACTTTGCTAGTTTTTGAAAAGGCGCAGAGAGCCTATCACGATTTATAGCTGTTAAATGTCGCTTTATTGTTTGTGGTTCATTTTCAACTATAAGCTCTGGTAACTCAGCTACTTTGTGTAATCGACCTTGCTCATCAAGTTTAAAGCCTTTGCGCTTTATTAAGTTTTCCCATTGCTGTTTAAAACCAATACTCTTGGTGTTTTGGTACAGGCCTATTCGCTCACCTTCGTCGGTAATATCTTTAAATGTTTGGTAGAGCGGGTAACTTGGTAGTACAAAGGTTTCTTTGCGGTGCAAAATAGGCGGATTATTTGAGCTACTGTAGTTTGTTGTTTTTATTGTTAGCTCATCGGCGTCAATTGTATAACTGGTATGGAGTGCGGGGTAAGCGTATTCACCAAAGTCAGGGTAGTTAAGTAAGGTAAATTTTAAATCCCGCTTGTAAAGCTTAATTATGTTCCAAGTTTGCTGTACATCAAGCCTGTTTATTGTATTTGTTATAAAGCTTAATAATTCAGGTGCTAGCGCTTCTTGTAATGAACTTTTATGTAAATAAATGGCAGTTGGTAGTGATTTACCATGTTTAAGGTTTTTTATGAAAGCGCGATATTTTAGAAAACTTAGCTTTGGCGAAGAGTTAGTATCCATCAAAGTTACTCAAACCTTTAAAATAATTTTAATATACCTAACGGTAATACCAACAACAAATTTAAAGGCCGCTGTTAAGACAATCCACC
The DNA here is from genome assembly GCF_028599385.1 of Pseudoalteromonas sp. CST2. NCBI lineage: Bacteria > Pseudomonadati > Pseudomonadota > Gammaproteobacteria > Alteromonadales > Pseudoalteromonadaceae > Pseudoalteromonas > Pseudoalteromonas sp. CST2. The sequence continues at coordinate 4,552 of NZ_JAQREO010000003.1, read as the reverse complement.
CCGTCATTTTGCCCGAAGAGACTCAATTGATGAGTAATTGATTGCATGGAAGCAAGCGAAGCCGTGACTTCGCCATGGACGGCGAATACACGGCGGTTACTTCTCTTTGGTTGCCATCGCCAACGCAATATTTGTAAATTATTTTAAAAGCTACGCTTTTCGCGCGAGCAAGCTTCGCGCCTACTGCAAATTTTAAGGCTGTAGCTCAAATATTTCCCCCTTCGACTTCGCCTGCAAACACATAATTAATGAGTAATTACCTCGCATGGCGGAATTTTGTTCCCGACAAATTCCAAGTACCTAAATCCCTTTAGGCAATGCGAGTAAAGCGATGCTTGCATATGGGCGAAAAACGTAGTTTTGAACGAGAGGGTAGGGAAACCCGAACTGGAGAGCGTACATGGATGTGAAAGTTGTGCGTTCATCGCGTTTACGTTCATATTAATTTTGTATTTGAAGATAAGTGAAGTTGCGGGGCGTCGAAGGGTTCCAATGGGCGTTCGGCGCTATGCGCCCCTTGGTTGCCGTTGCCAACGCGATATAAGGAACTAAAAATACAGAGCGCGAGCAAGCTTCGCGCCTACGTCGAGTTCTAACAGAGCATTTTGATATAACCTTGTAGACGCGCAACTTGTTGGCGTTTAAAAGCTGCGCTTTTTGGGTCAGGCGAGTGTAACTGAATACGTGACTACTTTGAAAAATAAGAAACAATACACAGACACAGCATCATCCCTGTAACTGAAATTAAGTGGATCATGCCTATTGTTTTATCAACGGGACGTGCATATTTGGCTACAAAACGACCATCAAACATCGGAGTTGGTATACGAGAGCGTTCAAAAAACATCGCAAATACATAAAATGAAACACTAGCGCCAATACCTTTATCCCAGTTTGGGGGAAGTACACCATCCTTTTCCATATTTTTATTAATATGTTTAACAGAAATTCTTGAAAACAATATGCCAGAGGCAAAATACCTATCATAAAGATGATAAGAGAATACCCCGCAAAATGAGCTGCGGGCATCTAAAATACCCCTTCAAATATAGGTTTTCTGTCGTATATGTTTTCAGAGGTTTGTTTCATAAATTTGCTCATTTCATTACTCGCTGCAAAACCAACATATAGCCCTACACTTAACGAAATGACCCACCCATCGCCGTGGGGTTCCAAGGGGCGATATCCGTCCCTTGATTGCCATCGCTAATGCGACATGTATAAGTAATTTGTCGGCCTAGTAAAAAAAAGCCTCTAAAATCATCATAGAAAATAGACTCAACAAAAAGCCTGTAGTAGAAATAAGGTGCAAAAAAGCTAAAAACTTGTCTATTGGTCTTGCATACTTTGCAACATGGCTGCCATCAAATAGTGGAGTTGGTTTTCGTGCCCTTTTAAAAAAAATAGCCATAGCGTAAAATGGCGCGCTTGCACCGATTCCTTTATCCCAGCTTGGGGAGCTTATTCCATCTAGTATCATTTTATTATCAATGTATTTAATTGAAACTCGCGGGAATAAAACAGCCATTATCATAAGATAAAAAAAGAAAAAGATAGTGCTGTATAATAGTATTTCTAGTATGGGCATTAGAAAAGTTCTTTTGTTAGAGGTTGTCTATCATATAAATTCTCAGTAATCTTTTTTGCTTTTTCATTAACATATAAGCTAGCTCCAAAACCAACAAGTAAGCCTATTCCTACAGCTACGACCCAACCGTAAGGAGTTAGCATTAAAATTGTCGATAAGGCTGTTGTTGTAGCTGTAGCAGTATAAATTCCCGCTAAAGTTGAAACTCCAAAACCAGCCATTTCAGCTGATATACTTCTATGCCAGTCACCACCATTTTTATAATCACTATAAACAGAAACTCCTCGCACAACAGCATCGAAGGCAATCATCCCATAACCTAGCCAACGAGCATTATTTTCGAGGCGTTTTATTTTGTTTAATTCAGCAGTACTATTTATATCAAGTTTAGATGAATGTCTGGCACTTTTGGCTATATGAACACCACGGTCAGGGTTAGACCAAACAGTACCTCTTCGACTTGCACGGTTAGTATTCATAAAACGCTGTAATTCAGCTTGGTATTTAACTTGCAAGTCTTTAAATATAGCAAGTGCTTTTTGCTCTAAAGCAACCATGTGGTATTTAGGCATACCTGATTTATGTGCGGCTCGAATGTCTTTTAAAGATGCTTCATATTTAATCGCTAAATCAACAAATTTTGAACTGCGAGCTTCTATTGATGTGGCACCTGAACCAACAATAGCATGTGTGTTACTTTCTAAAAATGGTATCACTTGAGCTTGAAAGTCAGAAATTGCAAGCAAGGTTTCACTCCCAAAATCACGTAACATACCTGCAATATTTCTTTTTGATTGAGCAGGTAGTAGCGAAAATTGTCTGAGTATATTTTTTTGTTCTGAGGTAGGGTTATCTGAGAGTTGAGAGTACTCTTTGCGCCAGATATATGGTGTACCAGAGGTAATCACATCACTTTTTATGTGATTATTATCTTTAGAAAATGTATCTTCCTTGTCTGTTTTACATTTTACTACTTCTGCAGTGACTGCATCCAAGCAGATTCTAATTTCTAGAGCCATGATAAGTATCCTTACTTTTTAATTGTTTAAAAAGGCTAATGATTTTTAATTAAGTAGTCAATACAAAAATATTTTACACTAAGAAAGTGTAAAATATTTTGCTGCTAGTATTGTATGAAACACAATACAGCGCATAGGCCTTTTCGCTGTTTGAGGATTATAAGCCAGTTACTAACGAGCAAGCGCGATGTAGAATCGCACCTACAAACGTTAAAGCTTAATTGGCGTACTTATCTCACAATCTTTGCATACTAAAGAGTAACTTTCTCTACGCTTACCTGTTTTCGTATTACTACTCGAGCACTCAGGGCATGGCATTTTCATTGGCGTATTTGCACTGCAATTGCCGCATTTTACAAAGTAGCCATAACGTCCAGAAAGAGGCTGTAAGTTGATCGAACTTTTACATTGCTTACACGTTAATATTATATCTTTGATTAGAGCTTCTTTAGGTTTTGCTTGTGTAGTAATGGTTTGCTCAGATGTTATTAAAGCCTCATCGTAAACAGATTTTGACTCGCTTATATCCGCAGACACATATGAAGGCTCTTGTAAGTTAGGCGATATATTTTGCTCTAAAAGAAACTCACAGATCCTAGCTAGGCTTTCTTCACTAAACCAAGAACGAGTATTGGTCGAAAAAAAGTGCAGGGCATTTGGTGTTGAGGCAGGTAGCTTCATTATGTCTAAAAGTTTATCAGCTATAAATTCAGACTTTACGAGACGCTCTTCAAGCGTTTTTGGTGTGTTATCTCGATTAATTATGGCATTACTCGATATTGCACAGATGCTATGCCATTCACGGCCACCAAAATTTTGTTGTATTTTACCAAAAATTTTTGGCAGGAGTTGAGGAGCATTGTCTATTACTAAACTTTTTAGTAATGCCAATTGTAGCTCAACTTGTTTGATTGGTGACGGCATGCCTTGCCATTGCCCACGGTAACTGCGACTCCACTCTTGATGTTGGTTTATTGCAACTTCACCGGTAATACTTTTTGATTCAATAAGAATAAATCCGTAGGTGTAAACAACTAGGTGGTCTATCTGTGCGGTTTCGCCGTTGTGTTTAAACTTTACATCGTTAAACACAAATACTTGAGAGTGGTCTTTAAATGCGCGGCGTAAGTAAAATGCTACGTCTAGCTCTTGTTTTTGACCCGCTTTGATCTTAGCGTAATTGGAAGTTGATAGAGATTTATCTTTTAAAATCATGCGACATCCTTTCTGTCATATATGTTTAAATCATATCACTGAAGTACCTAATAAAAATACTGTTGAAGGGTTTTTACTCGCCCTGCTTTTATTTAAAAGCAGGGCTTTTACGCTGTTAATTTATTAAGTTATGAGAAGCTGCGCTTCTAACGTGAGCAAGCTCATCGTCTACAAGCGCGATATAAAATCGCGCCTAAACACCACATCCACGCCAGTGTAAAATTCACCTTGTAGACGCGCAACTTGTTGGCGTTCAAAAGCTGGGCTTTACGGTGATAATTTATAAGTAATGAGAAGCTACGCTTCTAACGTGAGCAAGCTTCGCCCCTTGTATCTACAAGCGCGATATAAAATCGCGCCTACGCACCACATCCACGTCAGCGTAAAATTTAACTTTGTAGGCGCGCATTGGTTCTGTTCAAAAGTGATTATGTCACCAGTGATAAGTGACCAATTAACCCCCGTATTTTCTCTGTGTAGCGCTAAGCGCCTCTGTGCCCTCGGTGGTGAAAAACAAGTTAAGCCAATTATTCACAAAGAGATTAAGAGACGCTGCGCTTTTAGAGCTAGAGCATAAGTGATTTAATAAATGATCACATAAGTAACCTGAGCTGCGCATAAGAAATGGAACTAAATGCCCTTGCGGTGATCAGATCTTTCGACCAAGAAACATAAGATTACCAAGGCAAGGGCATGAATAACTTAGATGCAATTTACGTAGATGTCGATG